>NZ_JACEHF010000183.1 GCF_014180685.1 Nocardioides pelophilus
GCGGTCTGCTCGGCGGCGGCCTCCCGCCGCTGCCGCTGCCACTGCCATTGCCCCTGAGCGTCGCGTAGTCGATCCGCAGTACGACGGCGGCCGCACCCCGTGCTGGGATGCGGCCGCTGTCGTAGGCTCGTCCCGAGACGTTCCGAGTGGTGGATCAGCTGACGGCGAGGAGACGGCATGTCCGAGACGAGCACGGTGCGCAGGATCGATGCCCGGTCCGACGTCGAGCTGAGGCTGCCTGCGGACGGGGCCTATGCCTCCGTGCTCCGGACCCTGACCGCTGGTCTGGCGGCCCGTCTCGACTTCACGATGGACGACATCGAGGACCTGCGGATCGCTGTCAGCGAGGCGACCGCGATGGTGCTCCAGGAGGCCGACCCCGACACCGACCTGGTGTGCCGGTTCGACCTCGCACCGGGTGAGCTCAGCCTCGACTGCAGCACCACCTCGACCGCGCCGACCCCGCCCGACTACGACAGCTTCGGGTGGCAGGTGCTGACGACGCTGACGACCGCGGCCAGCGTCGACGCGAAGCCGGGCCACTACGCCGTCCGCCTCACCCTCCACTCCTCGCTCGACCCGGCCGCCCTCGACGGAGCCGGGCTCTGACATGACCGAGGTCGAGTCTCGGGAGAGCGGGCGCTCCGCTGCTCTCGATGCGACGCGGCGCGAGAACGCCCGTCTGTTCGCGGTCTTCCGCGACCCCGACGTCTCCGATGCCGAGCGCGAGGGAGCGCGGGAGGCGTTGGTGCACCTGCACCTCGCGCTGGTGGAGCACTGCGCACGCAGGTTCCGCAACCGGGGCGAACCGTTCGAGGACCTGGTCCAGGTCGGCACGATCGGCCTCATCAAGTCCGTCGACCGGTTCGACACCGAGCGCGGCGTGGAGTTCTCCACCTACGCGACGCCGACCATCATCGGCGAGATCAAGCGGTACTTCCGCGACAAGGGCTGGGCGATCCGGGTTCCGCGGCGTCTCCAGGAGCTGCGGATGCAGATCAGCGCCTCCACCGCGGAGCTCACCCAGTCGCTGGGCCGCTCCCCCACCCCCCGCGAGATCGCCGAGTCGATCGGCTGCTCGGTCGAGGAGATCGTGGAGGGCCTGGAGTCCAGCAACGCCTACGCCACGCTGTCCCTCGACGCCACCGACGACTCCGACGGCGGCGGACCGAGCATGCTCGACGCGATCGGCATCGACGACGCCGCGCTCGAGCACGTCGAGATCCGCGAGTCGGTGAAGCCGCTGCTCGAGGGCCTGCCACCGCGCGAGAAGACGATCCTGCTGCTGCGCTTCTTCAAGAACATGACGCAGTCCCAGATCGCGGCGGAGATCGGCGTCTCCCAGATGCACGTGTCCCGGCTGCTGACCCGCACCCTCGAACAGCTCCGGGAGTCGCTCGAGGCCGACGACTGAAGACGGCCGAGACGGCCGAGACGGACGAGCTACTCCCCGGGGTCCTCGGGCTCCTCGCCGGACAGGGCCCGGATCGAGTCGGGGTGCACCACACCGGCGAGTACGACGAGCGCGACCACCGCGACGGTCACCGCCGCCACGGCGTGCTCGCGGATGTTCCAGGCCAGGCCCAGCCAGATCAGCTGGGTGATCAGGGCCGGGCCGCGCGACCAGGTCGTCCGGCGCCACAGGCCCCAGCCGGCGACGAGCAGGAGCGCGCCGTACGCGGCGAAGAACGCGGCGGTCGACAGGCCCATCGCCCGCCGGTCGGGGTCCACGTCGGCGATCTCCACCACCGCGAGCGCCAGCAGCACCATCCCCTGGACGGCGACCAGGGACGCCGCCACGGTCAACGGCGGAGGCGCGGGAGGCGGATTCGGCGTGTCGGGCACGGCGCGGAGCCTAGTAGGCGGCCGGACCGCCTCCCTCCTCCGCGCGGCTTTGTGACCCATCAAACCGTCCCTAACACTTGATTCCCGAGCGTTTCCTTGGAAACCTTGCAGGGCGATCGTGAAACCGTTCACTTTTGCGGTTGTTGTCGCGCCCGCGGGCCGCGGAAGCGCATTCAGAGCTTGACCACGGCCTGCAAGCAGAGGAAAGAGGGATTCCCCACCCATGGATTGGCGTCACCGTTCCGCATGCCTCGACGAGGATCCGGAACTGTTCTTCCCGATCGGCAACACCGGTCCGGCCATCCTCCAGATCGAGGAGGCCAAGCAGGTGTGCCGGCGTTGCGACGTGCGCGAGCAGTGCCTCGCGTGGGCGCTCGAGGCGGGTCAGGACCACGGCGTCTGGGGAGGTCTCAGCGAGGACGAGCGGCGCGCTCTCAAGCGCCGCAACGCCCGTGCTCGGGTGCGCACGACCGCCTGAACACCGCCTGACCACCGCCCGGTCGCTAGTCCAGCGGGATCGAGAGCTCTGCTCGGGTCCCGCCTGCAGGCGACGCCCCGAGGGTGAGGTGACCGCCCAGCTCGGACTCGACGAGGGTCTTCACGATCGACAACCCCAGGCTGGGCGAGCTGTCCAGCTCGAACCCGTCCGGGAGGCCGAGGCCGTCGTCGTCGATGGTCACCTCGAGCTGGCTCCCCCGCCGCTGCGCGGCGAGCACGATCTCCCCGGCTTCGTCCGGGGTCGAGCCGTCGTGCGGGTAGCCGTGCTCGACGGCGTTCTGGAGCAGCTCGGTCAGGACCATCGCGAGCGGGGTCGCCTGCTCCGAGTCGAGCATCCCGAACCGCCCCTCCCTGCGCACCCGGACCGGCGCCAGCCCGACGTCGGTCACCAGGCGCGCGAGCCGGTCGGCGATCTCGTCGAAGTCGACCGCCGCCTCGACCGCCTGGCTGAGCGTCTCGTGCACGATCGCGATCGACCCGACCCGGCGTACCGCCTCCTCCAGCGCGGCCGTCGCCTCCTCCGAGTCGATCCGCCGCGCCTGCAGCCGGAGCAGCGCCGCGACGGTCTGCAGGTTGTTCTTCACCCGGTGGTGGATCTCCCGGATGGTGGCGTCCTTGGTGATCAGCTCGCGATCGCGACGACGGAGGTCGGTCACGTCCCGGAGCAGGATCAGGCCCCCGATGTGCTCGCCGTCGGGGCGCAGCGGGATGGCGCGGACGATCAGCGCGATGTCGCCCGAGCCGATCTCCGTGTCGCGGTGCGACCGCGCGCCCAGCACCGCGCTGAGCGTCTCCTCGTCGGGCCGCTTGCGGGGCGGCACCAGCTCGCGGGTGAGGTCGGTGAGCAGGTGACCCGCCAGGTCGCCGGTCAGCCCGAGCTTGCGATAGACCGACAGCGCGTTGGGGCTCGCGTAGACCACCCGACCCGCGGCATCGACCCGCAGGAAGCCGTCGCCCACCCGCGGTGAGTCCGCGTGGTCGCTGCGCTGCCCGGGCGCCGGGAAGTGCCCGGAGGCGATCATCTTGGTGAGGTCGCCGGCCGTCTCGAGGTAGTTGATCTCGAGTCGGCTCGGGGTCCGGACGCCGAGCAGGTTCGTGTTGCGCGCGATCACCGCGATCACCCGGTCGCCGCGCCGCACCGGGATCGCCTCGACCCGCACCGGGACCTCGTCGCGCCACTCCGGGTCGCCCTCGCGCGCGATCCGCCCCTGGGTGTAGGCGGCGTCGACCAGGGGGCGGCGCCCGAGCGCGAGGAAGGAGCCGACGATGTCGTCGACGTACGCCGTCGGGCCGGTCGTCGGGCGCATCTGGCCGCCCGCCCAGTAGCCGGTGCCGGCCCGGTCCGGCAGCCAGAGCACGAGGTCGGCGAAGGACAGGTCGGCGATGATCTGCCAGTCCGCGAGGATCCGCTGCAGCCACTCGATGTCGTCGTCGGCGAGGTCGGTGTGGCGCCGGGCGATGGCGGGCAGGGACGGCACGACCTCACGGTAGTGCGTGCCTCCGGGCACAGACCCCGCGCGCCCCCTGGACCACCGGTCCAGACCATTTGGCAGGATGTCTGTATGCCCCCCATTGTCGACTGGCGACACGTGTCTGCAGCCGACTTCAGAGTGCCCACCGACCGCAGGCTGTCCGACCTCACCGCCGAGCTGACCGAGCTCCTCGGCACCCCCGACTCCGAGGCCCGCGAGCTCGCGCTCGCGGTGCTCTGCACCTGGATCGAGCGGGGGGTCTACGACGACCTGCTGCCCGGCATGGGCGACGGGATCGCCACCGGGCTGCTCACCGGGATCGGCGAGCGCGGCACCGACAGCGTGTTCAGACGCAGCTTCTCGGCACTCGTCGTCGCTGAGGTGATCGACCGGGACACCCGCAGGCCGCGGGTCACCCGGTCCAAGGTCCACGAGTGGGGTGATCGCCTCGCCACCTGGTTCCTGATGGAGCGCGACGAGCGCGGCTACGTCGACAAGCGCGGCTGGGCGCACGCCATCGCGCACGGCGCCGACGCGTTCGGCGCGCTCGCCCGCTCGCCCCACTGCGGTCCCGGCGAGCTGCTGGTCGTGCTGGACGTGATCGGCGACCGCGTGACCCGACTGCCCGAGGCGGTCTGGCACTCCGGGGAGCCGGACCGGCTGGCGATGGCCACGGTCCACGTGCTGCGTCGCGGCCTGGTCCCCTACGAGCTGGTCGAGTCCTGGCTCGAGCGGATCGCGCTGGCCGCGCGACCACGACGAGACGGCACCGACACGCCGAACGTCTACCTGCAGACCGGCAACCCGGCGTCGTACCTCCGCGCGCTCTACCTGCAGCTCGCGCTCGGGCCTGCGGCGCCGCCGCGGCGCACCGACCTGGTGCTGCTGCTCGTCGAGCACCTGCGCCGGGCGCACCCCGCCTACCTCGGTCCCTCGCACCACCGGGCCGGACCTCCGGCGGGCGATTGACCCGAATCGGTAGGTTGCCCGCATGACCTCGACCGAACTCTCCGGCCACGCCGGGCAACTCGCCGTCGCCGTCGCCCAGGCACACGGCGTCGAAACCATGTTCACGCTGTCCGGCGCACACGTCTTCCCGATGTACGACGGCGCGGTGAAGGCGGCCAAGGAGGGGCGGCCGATGCGGCTGCTCGACGTGCGTCACGAGCAGACGGCGGCGTTCGCCGCGGAGGCGACGGGCAAGCTGACCCGGGTGCCCGGGCTCGCGGTGCTCACCGCCGGACCCGGCGTCACCAACGGGGTCAGCGCGATGGCCCAGGCCCAGTTCGCCGGGTCGCCGATGGTCGTGGTCGGCGGCCGGGCGCCGAACAACCGCTGGGGCACGGGCGCACTCCAGGAGATCGACCACCTCCCGATCGTCAGCCCGGTCACCAAGCACGCAGCCACCCTGATGACGGCCGACGACGTGGCTGCGGGCTTCCACGACGCCTTCACGGCTGCCCGGTCCTCGCACCGGGGCCCGACGTACGTCGACGTGCCGATGGACGAGTTCTTCAACGTCGGGACGGGCACGGTGCCGGTCGTCGGCGCCGGAACCGGCCGCGGCGCCGACCCCGACACCGACGCGATCGACCGGATCGCGGGCCTGCTCGCGGCCGCTGCGCGGCCCCTGCTGATCCTCGGCACCGACGTCTGGGCCGACCGTGCCGAGGAGGCCGCTCTGCGCTTCGTCGAGGCGATGGGCGTCCCGGCCATCACCAACGGCATGGGACGCGGCGTCATCCCCGGCGGCCATCCGCTGCTGGTGACCAAGGCGCGGGGAGCGGCGATCGGTGGCGCCGACCTGGTGGTCGTGGTCGGCACTCCCCTGGACTTCCGGCTGGGCTACGGCGTGTTCGGCGGTAAGGACGGCGCCCAGCCGGCGCAGGTCGTGCACATCGCCGACTCCCCCGGCCAGGTCTCGTCCCACGCCGCGCTGGCCGGGTCGGTGAGCGGTGACCTCACCGCGGTGTTCGACGGCCTGCAGGCGGCCGTCGAGCGCGGCTCCCGCCCGGACTGGACCAGCTGGGTCTCCGGGCTCCAGGACACGGTCGCGGCGGCTGCGGCCCGCGATGCCGAGCTGCTGTCGGCGGAGGCGGACCCGGTCCACCCGGCCCGGATCTACGGCGAGCTGGTGCCCCGGCTGGCCGACGACGCCGTCGTCATCGGCGACGGCGGCGACTTCGTGTCGTTCGCCGGCAAGTTCGTCGAGCCGAAGCGGCCCGGGTGCTGGCTCGACCCCGGCCCCTACGGCTGCCTCGGCGCCGGTCTCGGCGCGGCCATGGCCGCCCGGATCGCCCGTCCGTCGTCCCAGGTGGTGCTGCTCCTCGGCGACGGCGCGGCCGGCTTCTCGCTGATGGACGTCGACACGCTGGTCCGCCACGACCTGCCGGTCGTGATGGTGATGGGCAACAACTCCGCGTGGGGCCTGGAGAAGGGGCCGATGCAGATGCTCTACGGCTACGACGTCGCGGCCGACCTCGCCCCGCGGACCGCCTACGACAGCGTCGTGAAGTCGCTGGGGGGCGCGGGCGAGACCGTGACCGACCCGCGCGAGATCGGTCCGGCGCTGGACCGGGCGTTCGCCGCAGGCGCGCCGTACCTCCTCAACGTGATCACCGACGTCGACGCGGCCTACCCGCGCGCGACCTTCGGCATCTGAGGGCACCATGAGCCAGGTCCCGACGGCCGAGGCCGCGCTCCGGTTCACCGTCACCGACACCGACACCGCCGCGGCGGTCGGCTCCGGGAGCCTGCCCGTGCTCGGCACTCCTGTGCTGCTCGCCTGGTGCGAGGCCGCGACCTGCGCTGCCATCGCCCCCGAGCTGGCCGCCGGCGAGACCAGCGTGGGGACCCGGGTCCAGCTCGAGCACCTCGCGCCGAGCGCGGTCGGCCAGCAGGTCGAGGTCACCGCGCGACTGGCGTACGCCGACGGCCGGCTCCGCCGGTTCTCGGTCGCCGCGCGCAACCTCGGCGCCTCCGGACCGGGCGCCTTGGTGGGCAGCGGCGAGGTCACCCGGGTGGTCGTCGACGGCGAGCGTTTCCTGGCCCGAATTTCGGGCTGACTGCCAACCCTGAGACACTGGGGTGTTACCGACCCCAGGAGGAACCATGGGCAAGACTGGCCGCAAGCGCCGCTCGCGTCGCAAGAAGGCAGCGAACCACGGCAAGCGTCCCAACTCGTAACTGCGCCAGCGTGTCGCAGATCGTGCCGCGCCGCCCGGGCCCTCGCAAGCTCGGCCCGGGAGCGCCGCACGATGCGGCTTCGTCGCCGTGCGACACGCTGCCGCGCCGCAGTTGACGTCGTCGGTGGCACTTCGCCGCTGGCGACTTCCGGTTTTTTGGACGGTCCTACGGTCGGCGGGCCTCGCTGGGTGATCGACCGGTGCTGCGCTTGAACGCGCGGCTGAACGCCTCCTCGGAGTCGTAGCCGACCCGGCGCGCGATGGCCGCGACGCCCAGCGTGGTCGAGCGCAGCAGGTCGCCGGCGACGTGCATCCGCCATCCGCTGAGGTAGCGGATCGGAGCCAGGCCGAGCACCGCGCGGAACCGCTCGTCGAGCAGCGACACCGACACGTTCGCCTCCCGCGCGAGCCCGGCGACCGTCCACCGGTGCTCGGGTGATCCGTGGATCGCCGCCAGGGCCGGCGCGAGCACCGGGTCGCCGAGCGCGGTGACCCAACCGGCCTCCGCCTGCGGAGCCGTCGCGAGGTGGAGCCGCAGCACCTCGCGCACCAACAGCTCGGGCAGCTGCGTCGGTCCCTCGAGCCCGCCGCGCGACGCGGGCGCCGTCTGCGCCAGTGCGTAGTCGATGCTCGCCTGGACCCACCCGCGCGCCGGACCCTCCCCCGGACTCACCACGAACAGCGGTGGGAGCGCCCGCATCCGCGGGTCGAAGAGCGGGTGGTCGCTGGTGAGGTAGCCGCACACGACGTCGGTGCGGCGCC
>NZ_JACEHF010000184.1 GCF_014180685.1 Nocardioides pelophilus
GTTCCCGTGGAAGGACGAGCGGGCGGCGGCGTTCGCGGCCGAGCGTGACGCGGTGCTCGCGGTGGGCCGGTTCGAGGCGGCCGGACTCTCCGACCCGCCTCCCTCGCTGTCGCCCGCGCAGCTGCTGACCTCCGCGCCGGTCGAGCGGCTGGTGCTGCCCTCCCCCAACGGCTCAACCATCTGCGCGGCCCTCGCGTCGCCCGGATCGCCGCTGGTTGAGGTGCGAGCGCCAGCGAGCCTCGAGACCAAGGCGCCCCTCGTGGTCGGCGCCGCGCTCCGCAACCGCGCCGCGGTCGCCCGCTGGCTCGCCCCGCGCCTGGCCGCCGGTGCCGTCGTCGCGTTCGTCCCAGCCGGCGAGCGGTGGCCGGACGGTTCGCTGCGACCCGGGCTCGAGGACCTGTGGGGTGCGGGCGCGGTCCTCAGTGCGCTCGACCTGACCGGGCTGCGGGTGAGTCCCGAGGCCCGGCACGCCGCGGCGTCGTACGACCTGGTCGCCGGCGACCTTCCGTCCGCCCTCGCGGAGTGCGCGAGCGGACGCGAGCTCGCCTCGGTGGGCTACGCGGCCGACGTCACCGCCGCGGCCGACCTCGACGCCGACGACGTCGTTCCCCTGCTCACCGCCGACGGGTTCGTCGCCGGCTGACGGCTACCGCCGGCCGAACACCTGGGTCCAGTACGGCGTGCCGCGGCCGCTCACGGCGTAGCCGACGCCGATGTGTCGGTACCGGCAGTCGAGGATGTTGCGCCGGTGGCCGGCGCTGCCCATCCAGGCCCGGACCACCTCCTCCGGGGTGGGGTAGCCCGCGGCGATGTTCTCGCCGACGAGCGTCCAGTCGTAGCCCGCGCGCCGAACCCGCGTGCCCAGCGACGCCTCGCCGGACAGCTGGTGCGACAGCGTCTCCCGGTTGGCCATCTTGCGGGTGTGGGTCTGGGCCGCCTCGTCGAGTGCGGCGTTGCGCCCCAGGTTGTTGCAGCCGTGGGCGCGTCGGCGGTTGTTCGTCAGGGTGACGACCCGCTGCCGGATGGTCTCGAGGGTGCCGACGCGGTCCGTCGGTGCGTCAACCCGTTCGCCCCCCTCCGTCGGTGCCGACGTGGCGGTCGGCGTGGGAGTGGCCAGGAGGACTGCCGCGAGAACAGCGAGGAGGGAGATCGCTTTGCGCATGCCGCCAGTCTTACTAGCCCGGACTGCCGCTGTCAGGGGATCGCCCGACCCTTTGCCCTGCCAGCGTGCGCCTGCGTGAGGACCCCTGATCTAGGCTCGGTTGCCGTGAGCATCCTGGACGACGCCCGCGAGGGCATGGACACCGACATCCGCCCGCAGGACGACCTGTTCGGCCACGTGAACGGGCGGTGGCTGGTCGAGACCGAGATCCCGGCCGACCGCTCGAGCTGGGGCCCCTTCGTGCAGCTCGCCGAGGTCTGTGAGCAGCAGGTCCGCGACATCATCACCGAGATCGCCGACGGGGTGGCCGACGGCTCGACCGAGGCGGCCGACCTCGAGAGCGCCCGCAAGATCGCGGACCTCTACAACTCGTTCATGGACACCGAGCGGATCGCGAGCCTCGGCCTCGACCCGGTTCGTGCCCTGCTCGACGCGGCATCGGGTCTGCGCGACGTCCGCGACCTCGCGGCGTTCCTCGGTGAGTTCGAGCGGGTCGGCGGCTACGGCGTCTTCGGCTCCTACGTCGACACCGACGACCGCAACTCCGACCGCTACCTGTTCCACATCGTCCAGGGCGGGCTCGGCCTGCCCGACGAGAGCTACTACCGCGACGACAAGTTCGCCGAGATCCGCGAGGCGTACGTCGCCTACCTCGCCAAGCTGCTGACCCTCGGCGAGCACGCCGACCCCGAGGGCGCCGCGCAGCGGATCCTCGCGCTCGACACCGAGCTGGCCAAGGGCCACTGGGAGCGGGCCGAGACCCGCGACGTCCAGAAGACCTACAACCTCCGCACGGCCGACGAGCTCAAGGCGATGTGCCCCGCGTTCGACTGGGACGCCTACGTCACCAACCTGGGCGGCCACGTCACGGGCGAGCACGCGACGATCGCCGAGGTGTGCGTGCGGCAGCCGTCGTACCTCGAGCACCTCTCGACGGTGCTCGCTGAGACGCCGATCGAGGTCTGGCGCGACTGGATGTACAGCCGGGTGCTGCGGTCCGCGGCGCCGTACCTCACCGACGAGCTCGTCGAGACCAACTTCGACTTCTACGGACGCACCCTGTCCGGCACGCCCGAGCTGCGCGCCCGGTGGAAGCGCGCGGTGGCGTTCGTCGAGGGCGCCGTCGGCGAGGCCGTCGGCAAGGAGTACGTCGCGCGCCACTTCCCGCCGGAGTCCAAGGCGATGATGGACGACCTGGTCGCCAACCTGCTCGCGGCCTACCGGGAGTCGATCAGCCGGCTCGACTGGATGACCGAGGAGACCAAGGAGCGGGCCTACGACAAGCTCGCGACCTTCCGGCCGAAGATCGGCTACCCCGACGAGTTCCGCGACTACTCCAAGCTGAAGGTCACCGCCGACGACCTGGTCGGCAACGCCCAGGCGGCCGCGGCGTTCGAGACCGACCGCCACCTGGCCAAGATCGGCTCACCGGTCGACCGCGACGAGTGGTTCATGCTCCCGCAGACCGTCAACGCCTACTACAACCCCGGCACCAACGAGATCTGCTTCCCCGCCGGGATCCTGCAGAAGCCGTTCTTCAGCCCGGACGCGCACCCGGCCGAGAACTACGGCGGCATCGGCGCGGTCATCGGCCACGAGATCGGTCACGGCTTCGACGACCAGGGCGCCCAGTACGACGGGGCCGGCAACCTCAACGACTGGTGGACGCCCGACGACAAGGCCGCGTTCGAGGTGAAGTCGAAGACGCTCATCGAGCAGTACAACGGCCTGTCCCCCCGTGCGATCCCGGACGAGAAGGTCAACGGTGCGCTCACCGTCGGCGAGAACATCGGCGACCTCGGCGGCCTGACCATCGGGCACAAGGCGTTCGTCATCTCCGAGCACGAGGCGGGCCGGGAGGCGTCCGTCGACGACCGTCGCCGGCTGTTCATGAACTGGGCCTACGTGTGGCGCACCAAGCGCCGCGCCGAGCAGGAGCGCCAGTACCTCACCATCGACCCGCACAGCCCGCCGGAGTTCCGCGCCAACATCGTGCGCAACCTCGACGAGTTCCACGAGGTCTTCGAGACCGTCCCGGGCGACGGCCTCTGGCTCGACCCGAGCGACCGGGTGCGGATCTGGTAGCAGCGCCCGCCGCGATCGGCCCGCAAAAAGTGTGATGCCGCCGCAGGCGTCTCGGGTCACCTGCGGCGGCGAGAACGAAGTTAGTCGCGCGCGCGCCGCCGTGGAACCGTTTTCGGGAACTCGACCGATTTTTTACCCGGCCGGACTAGTCCACTCCCGCCCCCGGTGGTCGAGGAGGTCGCTTTGGCCACGCCCGGTGGTCGAGGAGGTCGCTCTGGCCACGCCCGGTGGTCGAGGAGGTCGCTCTGGCGACCGTCACGAGACCACGTCCGCCGCCGGTCGAGGTACGGCGAGCGGGTCGTGCCGCTGGTTGAGGTGCGAGCGAAGCGAGCCTCGAAACCAACGCCTCGGTGGTCGAGGAGGTCGCTCTGGCGACCGTCACGAGACCCCATGCCGGCATCCTTCGCGCCGTCGTCGGTTGCGGTGGGACAAACGGACGACGTGGTTGCGCGCCGTCGTTGGTTGCGGTGCGGTCCCCCTGGCCCTGCCCGGGCGGCAGGAGGCCTGAGGTACTCGCTGTCGTCACGGCAGCGACGGGTACGACGGCGGGAAGGTCGCGGTAGCCGGTGGTCGAGGAGGTCGCTCTGGCGACCGTCACGAGACCAAGCCACCGCCGAGAGGACCCAACAATCTCTCGAACACCTGTTCCATTCCGAACCAGATCGGGGTAGGATAGAACCCTCTCGGAAAGGAACATCGTGGTCGCACAGCTCATGCCCCAACCGCACCCGATCCTGGCCTGCGCCGACCAAGTACTGGTCACGGTCGAGGGTGTCCGGGACGTGCAACCGGTCTACCTTCCCCCGGCCGACAAGCAGATCGCCCTGGTCGAGCTGGGTCGAGCGGCCGCGGCCCTGGAGGAGCTGCGGCTACGGGTCCTGGCCAGTGCTGGGGACGTCGCTGAGGCGGCCGGTGCCCGCGACGTGGGGTCCTGGGCCGCGGTGATCACCCGTGCCGAACCCGCCACCGCCCGTGCGGATGCCCGGCTGGCCGAGTCCCTGGACCGCCGTTGGACCCGGGTCGCGGCCGGGATGGCCGACGGCCGAGTCGCCCAGGCCCAGGCCCGTGTCGTGGTCGCGGCCCTGGAAGCACTGCCCAGTGATCTGGACCCCGACCTCCTCGCCGACGCCGAAACCAGGTTGGTGGACTGGTGTGCGGAGTTCAACCCCACCGAGCTCCGACGGCTCGGCCGCCGGATCCTCGAGGTCGTGGCACCCGAGATCGCTGAGGCCCACGAAGCCAAGCTCCTCGAACAAGAAGAACTACGGGCCCGGGAGAAGACCAGCCTCAAATCCCGGTTGATCGGCGACGGGATGGCCCGGACCACGATCGTGCACCCCGAGCTCGACCGCACCCGGCTCCTGACCTACCTCGACGCCTTCACCAGCCCCAGGAAACACGACGACGCCCTGACCGGCGAAGAAGACCGCATCCCCCACCACCGCAAGCTCGGCCAAGCCTTCGGCGCGCTGCTCGAGCACCTCGACCCCGCCAAGCTCCCGGTCCACGGTGGGGATGCGACCACGGTGATGGTCACCATCACCCTGGAATCACTGATGGCCGACCTGGCCACCGGTGGGGTGATCGACGGCAACCTGTCCGCCGGCGACAACCTGTCCGCGACCCAGGTCCGCCGGCTGGCCTGCACCGCCCAGATCATCCCCGTCGTCCTCGGCGGCAAAGGCGAGATCCTCGACCTCGGCCGGGCCCGACGCCGCTACTCACCCGCCCAACGCAAAGCTATGCGACTACGAGACAAGGAATGCCGCGCCGAAGGCTGCACAATCCCGGCGACCTGGTGCGAAGCCCATCATTTGAAACCCTGGTCCAAGGGCGGCAAGACCGACCTCGACGACGGAATCCTCGCCTGCAGTTGGCACCACCACCGCCTCCACGACCCACGCTACGGCCACCAACTCCTCCCCAACGGCGCCCTCAGATTCCACCGACGCCCCTAGAAGCAGGGCCCTGCGCACAGCGCTCGAGCCGCCCCATCCTGCCCGGGGTCGCGCGCCGACGCCTCCAAGCTCGCGCGTTGTCGGCACCTGGTGCCGGGGGCGGCCCGAGTTGGGCGACGTTCGGCTTGCCGGAGGCGACGCCCTCTTCTGCCGAGCGGAGGGCGCGGGCGGTGAGACGTCATACGTCCGCGGACCTATCGCCGCTCGGGCGTATGACGTCCCGCGCAATGTCATACGTCCCGGCAGTCATAGGGGCTGTGCCGTATGACGTCCCGACGATGTGCCCGCATTTGCCGCCCTGCGTGCTCGCGCAGCGGCACGCTACTGCCGCGTCAGGAGGGTCGCTTCGCTTCAGCCGGAACCGTTGGTCTACGAGGAGCACGAATCTCTCGCGTGCGAACGTGCGTGCCAGGTCCTCGTTGACGGAGTCTCTTATCAACAGGAACTGGCCGGACTCAATCTGGACGAAGTCGATGTCCTTGTCGTCGCGGTAGCGATCGAGCAACGTTGACTTCTTGGGTCCTTACAGCCGGACCTGGACGAGATCGACGTCGTCATCGATGTCGTCGTCGTACTTGTCGAAGACCGACATGACCTCATCAGCGGATGCGTCGGGCTCCTTCAGGACCCAGGCGGACTTCGGGATCCTTGTGAACGGGAGATCGTCGTCGCCGCCCTCCATGACCTCGACCGTGATGACGCCCGGCTCGTCCTTCACCTTCTCCTCGAGCGACTCGGCAGATGGCGCGCACCCACCCACCAGCAGCAAGAGCGCGCCAGCCAGCGACCGGACGACGCCGGGCGCCCAGGTCCGCTCCACACGGTCGACGGTCATGGCCCCGAGTCTTCTCGCGCGGCCGCCGGCTCGCAGGAGCATCCGCACTCAACTGCCGCGCCACCACGATGACCGAGTCGTCGGGGGCCGCTGGTAGACACGGGGCATGACCACTGCCACCGATGTCGACGCCACGCGCACCCGGGCCGAGAAGCATCTGCAGGCGCTGGTGGGTCGTGACGACGCCGAGCTCTACGACGACCAGTGGGCGGCGATCGAGGCGCTGGTGGTCGCGCGGCGGCGGGCGCTGGTGGTGCAGCGCACCGGGTGGGGCAAGTCCGCGGTCTACTTCGTGGCGACCCTGCTGCTGCGGGAGGGTCTCGAGACGGCCGCGGACGGCCTCCCCGGTCACCGCGGGGGACCGACGGTGATCATCTCGCCGCTGCTCGCCCTGATGCGCAACCAGATCGCGGCCGCCGAGCGGGCCGGGATCCGCGCGGTGACGATCAACTCCACCAACATCGAGCAGTGGGAGGAGACGCACGCCGCGATCCAGCGGGGCGAGGTCGACGTGCTCCTCGTCAGCCCGGAGCGGCTCAACAACCCGGGCTTCCGCGATGAGGTGCTGCCGCGGCTGGCGGCCACGTGCGGACTGCTGGTCGTCGACGAGGCCCACTGCATCTCCGACTGGGGCCACGACTTCCGCCCCGACTACCGCCGGATCCGCACCCTGCTCGCCGAGCTGCCGACCGGCATCCCCGTGCTCGCCACGACCGCGACCGCCAACCAGCGGGTGACCGACGACGTCGCCGAGCAGCTGGGCGGCGAGGCGCTGGTCCTGCGCGGCAGCCTCGACCGCGAGACGCTCCGGCTCGGGGTGGTCCGGCTGACCACCGCGGAGCAGCGGTTGGCGTGGCTCGCCGACCACCTCGCCGAGCAGCCCGGCAGCGGCATCGTCTACTGCCTGACCGTCGCCGCGACGCAGCAGGTCTCCGACTACCTGCGGTCCCGCGGCCACAAGGTCGCCGCCTACTCCGGCAAGACCGAGCAGACCGAGCGGCTCGCCCTCGAGCAGGCGCTGCTCGACGGCGAGGTCAAGGCGCTGGTCGCCACCAGCGCGCTCGGGATGGGCTTCGACGCGTCCCTCGGCTTCGTGGTCAACCTCGGCGCTCCGAGCTCGCCGGTGGCCTACTACCAGCAGGTGGGCCGTGCCGGCCGCGGTACGACGCACCCGGCGTCCGTCGTACTCCTGCCGGCGATCGAGGACCGCGACATCTGGGCCTACTTCGCTTCCCTGGCCTTCCCCCGCGAGGAGCTGGTGCGCGACACCCTCGCCGCGTTGGCCGAGGGCGGTGGCGTCATGAGCACGCCCGCGCTCGAGGCGCGGGTCGACCTGAGCCGCAACCGGCTCGAGACCATGCTCAAGGTGCTCGACGTCGACGGCGCCGTCCGCCGGGTGCGGGGTGGCTGGGAGGCGACCGGCCAGGACTGGGCCTACGACGCGGAGCGCTACCGCCGGGTGGCCGAGGCGCGGGAGCGCGAGCAGCAGGCGATGCTCGACTACCTCACGACCGACCGCTGCCGGATGTGGTTCCTCCGCCACCAGCTCGATGATCCGGAAGCCCCGGAAGGCTGGACCTGTGGCCGCTGCGACAACTGCGGCGGCCTCGACCTGCCGGCCGACGTGTCCCCCAGGGCGGTCGCCGAGGCGGCCGACCGGCTGGCCCGCCCGGGAGTGCCGCTCGAGCCGCGCAAGCTGTGGC
>NZ_JACEHF010000185.1 GCF_014180685.1 Nocardioides pelophilus
CAGCCCGGCCGCGCCCGCCGCCGCAGCGCCACCCGAGGACCCACCCGCCATCCGCGTGGTGTCCCACGGCGTCACCGCCGGCGGCCTGCCCTCCGGCTCGGTGTAGCAGGGCGACCCGAACTCGGGGGTGCTGGTCTTGCCGAGACTCACCAGCCCGGCGGCCTCGATGGCGAGCGTGACCGCGTCGGAGACCTCGGGCACGTAGTCGGCGAAGACCGGCGAGCCGAAGGCGGTCGGGATGCCGGCGGTCAGGTTGAGGTCCTTGATCGCGGTCGGCACGCCGGCGAGCGGGGAGGCGCCGTCGCCCACCGGCCCGACCGCCGCGACGGCGCGGGCGCGCTCCCGGGCCACGTCGGGGTCCAGGAACGCGAACGCGCCGGCCACGAAGTCCCCACGTTCACGGCCGGCGCGTTCGATGCGGTCCAGGTAGTGGTCGGTCAGCTCGACGGCACTGATCTCGCCCGAGCCGACCAGGGCACCCTGCTCCAGGGCGGTGAGGTCGTGCAGCTCTGCCACTGGTGCAACCTAGCGCCTTGGTTTCGAGGCTCGCTGCGCTCGCACCTCAACCAGCGGCGCGGCTGGCCGACCAGCGGCGCGGCTGGCCGACCATCGGCGCGTGGTGGTTGAGGTGCGACGAGCGCAGCGAGGAGCCTCGAAACCACCCTCACGCAGCGACGGTGCTCGCGTCGTACGACGCCAGGTCGGTCACGGCGGCGAGGAACTTCGCCACGGTGTCGGCGTCGGCGAGCGGGTCGCTGCCCCACGCGTAGGCGTGCGAGAGGGCGATGCCGTCGACGACGGTGGCACCGGCCACGCGGGCGGACTTGCGGGTGTCCTCGTGGGCCCACTGGCCGCCGTACTGGCCGCCGGCGGTGCCGACGACGGCGAGCGGCTTGCCCTTGATCGCGCCGGCGCCGAACGGGCGGGAGGCCCAGTCGATCGCGTTGTTGAGGACGGCGGGCATGGTGCCGTTGTACTCCGGGGTGACGACCAGGACGCGGTCGGCCGCGGCGACCTGCTCGCGGAGCCGCACGACGGGCTCCGGAGCCTGCTCGCCGTCGACGTCCTCGTTGTAGAACGGGAGCTCGCCGAGGCCCTCGGCGATGTCGACGGTGACGCCGGCCGGCGCCTGGGCGCGGATCGCCTCGGCGATCCGACGGTTGTGGGAGTCGGCGCGCAGGCTGCCGACGAGGACNGCCGGTCGAAACGGACCGTAGTCCGTTTCTATTCCCCTCCTCTCGAGGAAATCGCGCGATGGTTGTCGGGCCTCAGCCCTAAAGTGGCCAGCGCCATGTCGAAGCCACTCCCCCTCCTCAGCGCGCCGCCCCAGGAGCGGCGTGACGCCGCGCGCAACCGCGAGGCGCTGATGACCGCGGCCGCTGCCCTGGTCGAGGAGGTCGGCGTCCGCGGGGTGACCATGGACGCCCTGGCCTGTCGCGCGGGGGTGGGCAAGGGCACGGTCTTCCGTCGCTTCGGGAGTCGCGAGGGGCTGATGGGGGCGCTGCTCAACCACTCCGAGACCGAGTGGCAGGCAGCGGTCATGGGCGGCCCGCCGCCGCTCGGGCCGGGCGCGCCCCCGCTCGAGCGACTGCTGGCCTTCGGCGAGTCGCGGATGGTGCTCAACCTGCGGCACGCCGAGCTGATCGAGGCCGCCGGCAACCCCGGCGCCCGCAGCGTCGGCGCACTGTCGTTCACGACGATGCACGTGCGCTACCTGCTCGACCAGATCGGCGTCGAGGGCGATCTCCCCTACCTCGCCACCGCACTCGTCGCGCCGCTGGAGATCATCGTGCTCCGCGAGCAGGTCGACCGTGCCCACGTCCCGATGGACCGGCTGGTCGCCGGCTGGTCCGACCTCGTGCGCCGGGTGACCCGCGCTGCTGGTTGAGGTGCGAGCGCAGCGCTGCTGGTTGAGGTGCGAGCGCAGCGAGCCTCGAAACCGAGGCGCCGCAACGAAGGTCACTCGACGTGGTGGCGCACCAGCCCGTAGGTGAGTCCGTCGACCAGCGCCTCCCACGACGCCTCGATCACGTTGGCGCCGACGCCCACGGTGACCCACGACGACTCGCCGTCGCTGGTCTCGATGAGCACCCGGGTGATCGCGTCGGTCCCGTGACCCTGGTCGAGGATCCGCACCTTGAAGTCGATCAGCTCGAACTTGGCGATCGCGGGATACGCCTGGACGATCGCCTGCCGCAGCGCCTGGTCCAGCGCGTTGACCGGACCGTTGCCCTCCCCCGTCACCACGTAGCGGACGCCGGCGGCCTGCAGCTTCACCGTCGCCTCGGACACCGCCTCCTCGCCGGGCACCGCATGGGTCAGCGTCTCGGTGATCACCCGCCACGACTCGACGTCGAAGTACGACGGACGCTTGCCCTCCGCCTCCTCCATCAGCAGCAGCTCGAAGGTCGCGTCGGCCGCCTCGAACGTGTAGCCGCGGGCCTCCATCTCCTTGACCCGACCGGTGACCCGGGTGACGACCTCGGGGTTCTCGGACAGGTCGAACCCCAGCTCCTTGCCCTTGAGCTCGATCGAGGCGCGGCCGGCCATCTCGGAGACGAGCAGGCGCATGTCGTTGCCGACGCCCGCCGGATCCATGTGCTGGTAGAGGTCCGGATCGATCTTGATGGCGGAGGCGTGCAGGCCGGCCTTGTGCGCGAAGGCCGACACCCCGACGTACGGCTGTCGCGAGGCGGGCGGCACGTTGGTCACCTCGGCGATGGCGTGCGCGATCCGGGTGGCCTCCTTCAGCAGGCCCGGGGGCAGCACCTGCCGGTCCAGCTTCAGCTCGAGGTTGGCGACCACGTTGACCAGGTCGGCGTTGCCGGTGCGCTCGCCGTAGCCGTTGATGCAGCCCTGGACGTGGGTCGCGCCCGCGTCGACCGCGGCCAGCGTGTTGGCGACCGCGCAGCCGGTGTCGTTGTGGCAGTGGATGCCGACCCGGACGCCGGTGGTCTGCACGACGTCGTGGACGACGTCCGCGACCCAGCCGGGGAGCATGCCGCCGTTGGTGTCGCAGAGCGCGATCACGTCGGCGCCGGCGTCGTACGCCGTTCGCAGCACCTCGAGTGCGTAGGCCCGGTCGAGGCGGTAGCCGTCGAAGAAGTGCTCGGCGTCGAGGAAGACCTGCTGACCCTCGGCGCGCAGGTGGCTGACGGTGTCGCGGACCATCGCGAGGTTCTCCTCGAGCGTGGTGCGCAGGGCCTTCTCGACGTGTCCGGCGTGCGACTTCGCGACCAGGGTCACCACGCTGGCCCCGCTGTCACGCAACGCCGCGATCAGCGGGTCGTCCGCCGCGGTGACGCCGGCCCTGCGGGTCGCGCCGAACGCCGCCAGCTTCGCGTGCTGCAGGTCCAGCTCGGTGACCGCACGGCGGAAGAACTCGGTGTCCTTGGGGTTGGCTCCCGGCCAGCCGCCCTCGATGTAGCCGACGCCCAGCCCGTCGAGCTGCCGCGCGATGCTCAGCTTGTCGGCGACGGAGAGGGTGAGCCCCTCCTGCTGCGCACCGTCGCGCAGGGTCGTGTCGTAGACATGGAACGCACCATGCAGATCAACGGGGAGGTCGAGTGCGTCGACTGGCTGGTTCATCGGTTTCTCTCGGTTCGGGGTCGCATCAGGGCAAAAGAAAAACCTCTCGGCAAGGAGAGGTTGGCGCGTCGAGGATCTCGACGCGCTAGCTAATGATGATGCGAGTGCGGTACGGCACGACTCCAGTCTGCCACAACGCCGCTGGGGCCGGCTCAGATGCCGAACGGCGGACCGGAGGCCGGCCACCAGTGGACGCCCTCGGAGGCGACGACCAGGCCGAGGACCCCGGCGACGAAGACGAGGGCCACGCAGAGGGGAAGCCAGCGGCTCCAGCGGCTCGCGAGGGGATAGACGATCCGCGAGAGGGGCGACCGGAACCGGCTGGCACCGGGGCCGGACCACAGCGCGATGCCGAGGGCGGCGCCGCCGGAGAACAGCGTGGCCGCGCCGTCGAGCGCCGCGGCGTAGCAGAGCAGCGCGGCGGCGAGCGCGAGCCCGAGGCTCCACAGCACCAGGACGACGGTGCCGGTGACCGCGCGCACCGAGTGCCAGGGGCTGGAGAAGACGACCTGCAGCGCGTCGTACCACTTGGTGCCGCGGGTGGTGCGGCGATCGGCCCCCGCCGATGCGGCCAGCGAACCCGTGCGCAGCACCCAGACGCCGAGCACCACCGCGACCAGCGCGACGTACGGCGCCAGGGCCGTCGCCGCTCCGAGGACCAGTCCACCGCAGGCGACGACCACCCCGCGGCGGATCCGCTCCCCGACCGGCACCTTGGGCGGTCCGAGCAGCCGGGCGTCCCACTCCTGCTCCCACTGCGCGACCGCCACCGCGTGCGCGGGCCACGCCGGCGGCGCGATGGTCGGCGGCGCCATCGTGGGCGGGGCGGTCGCGGGAGGCGGGGGCGGCGGGTAGGCGTTCGTCAGCATCCGGGTGGCAGGCCGGTGCTCGGGGATCGTCGGCCCCGTCCGGGGGGCGGGACCGACCGCGGAACCGCTGTTGGCGAGCGCCACCGGCAGCGTGAAGTCGTCCTCGTCGACCGGGCGGCCCTCGACCGGCGGTGGCACCGGCGTGGCCGACGGCTGGGTGCTCAGCGGGCGCAGCCAAGCGAGCAGCTCGGCGAGGGAGGGCCGGGCCAGCGGGTCCGGGTCGAGCGCGGCGTCGAGGACGCCGGCGAGCGGACCCTCGATCCCGGTCAGGTCGTGCTCGCCGCGGCGGGCCCGGTCCATGATCGCCATCGACGGACCACGCCCGTACGGCGGCCGCGCGGTGGCGCCGTAGGCCACCGTGGCCGCCCATGCGTGCACGTCGGCGGCGGGGGTGGCGTCGTCGCCGTACAGGATCTCGGGGGCGAGGTAGCCGGGCGTTCCGAGCAGGAAGCCGGCCTGGGTGAGCCGTGAGTCGTCGGCGAGCCGAGCCAGGCCGAAGTCGATCAGGATCGGGGTGCGGCCCTCCATCAGCACGTTGGACGGCTTCACGTCGCGGTGGAGCACGCCGGCGTGGTGGACGGCGGCGATGCCCTCGGCCAGGCAGCCGGCGAGCCAGAGCAGGTCGCGGTCCGCGATCGGCCCTTCCTCCAGGACGTGGTCGTGCAGCGAGAGACCCGGCACGTAGCGGGTGACGACGTACGGGATGTCGGCCCAGGGGTCGGCGTCGAGGAACTCGGCGACCCACGGGCTGCGCACCAGGGTCAGCGTGTTGACCTCACGGGCGAGCCGGGCCCGGGCCTCCTCGTCGCCGACGATGTGCGGTCGCAGCACCTTCAGCGCGACCCGGCGACCGTCCGCGCTGCGGGCGAGGTGCACGATGCCCATGCCGCCCTCGCCGAGGCGGGTCAGCAGCGTGTAGTCGCCCACCCGCGTGGGCGACTCGCCCTGCGGTTGGGTCGTCACGGAAAGAGGCTACCCAGCAGCGGGCCGTCCGACGCCCAGGCGCGGCGGCGTTCGCGATCGCCCCGGCGGGACGGGGTACGTTGACCCCCGTTGCTCGACCGCTCCGGAAGGCGATCCCTCTTGTCCGACGCACCCGCAGACGCCCGCGACGCGGGCTACCGCTACTTCGCCAACCTGCTGGCCCTCCGCGCCCGGAGGCTGCCCCGCGACGTCGTGGGTGAACGCGTCGAGAGCACCTTCCGCGACCTGTGCCGTGAGCTCGAGCCCACGGTGAGCCTCGAGATCGGCGCCCACGAGGCCAGGTTCAGCCGTTGGATCAAGACCGACGTGCCGACCGCACGGGCGATCGCGTTCGAGGCCAACCCCCACGTCCACCAGAAGTACGCCGATTCCCACGCCGACAGCGGCGTCGAGTACCTCCATCTCGCGGTCTCCGAGACCGCCGGCACGGTCGAGCTCGGCATCCCCCGCGAGTTCCTCAACGAGGAGAAGGGGCGCCGCTACAAGAAGCCGCGCACCAACCGGATGGCGAGCATCGCGAGTCACGTGCGCGCCGAGGAGGTCGAGACGGTCTCGGTGCCGTCGACACCGCTCGACAGCTTCCTCGAGGTGGGCGACGACGACGTGGTCGTGGCCTGGATCGACGTCGAGGGCGCCTCCGGCCCGGTCCTGTCGTCCGGCGCGAAGGTGCTGTCGCGGGCGTCGTTGGTCTACATCGAGGTCGAGAGCGAGCCGCTCTGGGAGGGCCAGTGGCTCGACGGCGACGTCGCCAGGTTCTTCGCCGACTGCGGGCTGGTGCCGGTGTTCCGCGACAACCAGCGCCCGCACCAGTACAACGTGGTGTTCGCCAGTGCCGAGCTCGCGGCGCAGCCCCGGATCGCCCGGCTGTGCAACGCGATCTACCGCCGCGCCGGCGCGAGCGCGCAGACGGCTCGGAAGCCCGGCCGCCGCCGCTGAGCCAGCCCTGGACCGGCCCTAGACCACGCGGTGCATCCAGCCGAACGTGTCGTCGGCGCGCCCGAACTGCACGTCGACCAGCGCCTGCCGGATCTTCATGGTCAGCTCGGTGCTGGCCGGGGCGGGCGAGTCGCCGTCCTTGGTCCTCAGGGTGCCGACCGGCGTGACGACCGCAGCGGTGCCACAGGCGAAGATCTCGGTGATCCGGCCACTGGCGACGCCCTCGCGCCACTCGTCGATGCCGAACTTGCGCTCGGTGACCGGGTGGCCCATCTTGCCGGCGATCTCCATCACGCTGGCCCGGGTGATGCCTTCGAGGATGGTGCCGATCTCGGGCGTGACGATGGAGCCGTCGTCGAACACGAAGTACATGTTCATGCCGCCGAGCTCCTCGACGTACTTGCCGTCCTGGCCGTCGAGGAAGACGACCTGGTCGCAGCCGTTGTCGTAGGCCTCCCGCTGCGCGACCAGTGAGCTGGCGTAGTTGCCGCCGGTCTTGGCCGAGCCCATGCCGCCGCGGCCGGCCCGCGTGTACTCCTCGGTGAGCCACAGGCTGATCGGCTTGACGCCGCCCTTGAAGTAGGCGCCCGCCGGGCTGGCGATGACCATGAACGTGACGTGCTCGGCCGGCCGCACCCCGAGGAAGGTCTCCGACGCGAACATGTACGGCCGCAGGTAGAGCGCCTTCTCGCCGCCGTCGGGGTTGGTCGGCACCCACCGCTGGTCGACCTCGACCAGCGCGTCGACGGCCTGCACGAAGTCGTCGACGGGAAGCACCGGGAGGGCCAGCCGCTCGCTGGACCGCACCATCCGCTCCGCGTTGGCCTCCGGCCGGAAGGTCCAGACCGAGCCGTCGTCGTGACGGTAGGCCTTCATCCCCTCGAAGACCTCCTGCGCGTAGTGGAGGACGGCGGCCGCGGGGTCGAGCGTGATCGGGCCGTACGGCGTGATCCGGGCCGCGTGCCAACCGTCGGCCGGCGTCCACTCGACCGTGAGCATGTGGTCGGTGAAGTTCGTGCCGAAGCCGGGGTTCGCGAGGATCTCGGCCAGCCGCGCGTCGTCGACCGGCGCG
Organism: Nocardioides pelophilus; assembly: GCF_014180685.1. Classification (GTDB taxonomy): domain Bacteria; phylum Actinomycetota; class Actinomycetes; order Propionibacteriales; family Nocardioidaceae; genus Nocardioides; species Nocardioides pelophilus. Next base: position 7,450 of record NZ_JACEHF010000185.1, read on the forward strand.
GACGAGAGCGTGGTGGTGATCTGCATGTCAGACAATTTAGTCGCACTTCCTAGTAGTCCGTCCACCGCAAGCGCTGCGAGCCTGGTGGACGGAGCAAACAAGGGCGCGAGCGCGGGGCTCTGAGGGCGCGAAGCGCCGGGCGCCGTCAGGCGCCGGTGGCTACTCGGGCCGCGATCGCGTCGCCGACCTCGGGGGTCGACCGCTTCTCACCCGGTGCGCGGGCGGCGAGGTCGTCGATCACGGCGGCCTCGATGCGCGCGGCCGCCTCGGGGTGG
>NZ_JACEHF010000186.1 GCF_014180685.1 Nocardioides pelophilus
GTCGTCGAGACCTGCATCGAGGCGTCGGCCCTCATCCGTGAGGTCGCGCGCCCCGACGTGCTGGTCGTGGCGGCGCTGCTCCACGACATCGGCAAGGGCGGCACCACCGAGCACAGCGCGGCCGGCGAGCCGCTCGCCCGGGCGATCGCGACCCGGATGGGCTTCGAGCCCGAGGCGGTCGACCTGATCGCGCGGCTGGTGCGGTGGCACCTGCTCCTTGCCACCACCGCGACCACCCGCGACCCCGACGACCCCGCCACGGTCGAGCTGCTCACCGAGCACGTCGACAGCCCGGAGCTCCTGGCTCTCCTGACCGCGTTGACCGAGGCCGACGCGAAGGCGACGTCCGGCAAGGCGTGGTCGACCTGGCGCGCCGGCCTGATCCGCGACCTCTCGCGACGCGTGCGGGTCGCCCTCGAGCGGGGCAGTGCCCCGGCCGCGCTCGTCGTCGACGAGATCGAGATCCCGGCCGCCGCCCGCGCCGGGGCCATCGCGATCACCGTCGAACCGGTCGCCGACGGGTCGCGGGTGACCGCGGTGTCACCGGACCGGGTCGGTCTGCTCGCCGACTGCGCCGCCACGTTCGCGCTCCAACGGCTGCAGGTGCGCGCGGCGCGGATCTGGTCGCAGGGGGAGTACGGCGTCTCCGTGTGGGACGTCGCCGACGACCAGCTCGACGCCGGGCGGCTGCGGAGCGTGTTCGACGGCGTCGCGTCCCAGCGGGTCGATCCGGCCGCGCGGCTGGCCCCGCGGGCGAACGGGCACGACCTGGCGCCCACCGTCGACGTACGGCCCGAGGCCAGCGACCAGGCGACGGTCATCGAGGTGCGGGCGTCGGACCGGCTCGGTGTCGTCTACCTGGTCAGCGCGGTGCTGGCGGAGCTGGGCATCTCGGTCCGGTCGGCGCACATCTCGACGCTGGGACCGCAGGCCGTGGACGTGTTCTACCTCCAGGAGGCCAGCGGTGACGTCCTGTCGGAGCTGCGCGCCGCGGCCGCTGTCGCCGCGATCCGCGAGCGGCTCAGTCCTCCGTCGGACCCTTCGGGATAGACCCGCGCCTGATCAGGGCCCGCATGCCGACGTGGTCGATCTGGATCGCCCGGTCGTCGTCCTCGGGGCGGGGGATGATCTCGCCCTGGTTCTCCTTCGACTTCAGGTCCTGGTCCGCGCGAGCGCGGGCCGGGTCGAACACGTCGATGAAGCTGCCCATGCCGTCGGCGACGCCGCCTCCGCTCCCCGAGGGGTTGCGGAGCATCCGGTGCCCGGACCAGATCACGAGGAGGAGCAGCAGCACCCCCACGGCTCCGAACACGACGTACGTCATGCGGCCAGGGTATGCCTCTGGCGGCTGCGCAGACGCTTCGCCGATAGAGTTGGTGCTCGAAACCCTGCACGCCCCGTCCCTGAGGATCACTTTTGTTCGCCACGCTGTCCGACCGCCTTGCCGAGACGTTCAAGAACCTCCGGGGCAAGGGCCGGCTCTCCGAGGCCGACATCGACGCGACCGCTCGCGAGATCCGGATCGCCCTGCTCGAGGCCGACGTCGCGCTGCCGGTGGTCAAGGACTTCGTCGCCGCCGTCAAGGAGCGCGCTCGGGGCGAGGAGGTCAGCCAGGCGCTGAACCCCGCCCAGCAGGTCGTCAAGATCGTCAACGACGAGCTGGTCACGATCCTCGGCGGCGAGACCCGGCGCCTTCGCTACGCCAAGACGGGCCCGACCGTCATCATGCTCGCCGGCCTCCAGGGCGCCGGAAAGACCACGCTCGCGGCCAAGCTCGCGCTCTGGCTCAAGGAGCAGGGCAAGACCCCGTTGCTCGTCGCGTGCGACCTGCAGCGCCCCAACGCGGTCCAGCAGCTCCAGGTCAACGGCGACAAGGTCGGCGTACCCGTCTTCGCGCCCGAGGCCGGCAACGGCGTCGGCGACCCCGTCGGTGTCGCCCGTGCCTCGATCGAGGAGGCCAAGCGCAAGCTGCACGACGTGGTCATCGTCGACACCGCGGGCCGGCTCGGCGTCGACAGCGAGATGATGGGCCAGGCCGCCGCGATCCGCGATGCCGTCCAGCCCGACGAGGTGCTCTTCGTCGTCGACGCGATGATCGGTCAGGACGCGCTGACGACCGCTCAGGCGTTCCTCGACGGCGTCGGGTACGACGGTGTCGTCCTCACCAAGCTCGACGGCGACGCCCGCGGTGGTGCCGCGCTGTCGATCCGCCACGTCACCGGCAAGCCGGTCATGTTCGCGTCCTCCGGCGAGAAGATGACCGACTTCGACGTCTTCCACCCTGACCGGATGGCCTCGCGCATCCTCGACATGGGCGACGTCATGACCCTGATCGAGCAGGCCGAGAAGGTCTTCGACCAGGAGCAGGCGTTCAAGGCCGCGCAGAAGCTGAGCGGCCAGGGCGGCGACTTCACGCTCGACGACTTCCTCGAGCAGATGCAGCAGATCAAGAAGCTCGGATCGATGACCAAGATCCTCAAGATGCTGCCCGGCGCCGGTCAGATCCGCGAGCAGCTCGAGAACTTCGACGATCGCGAGATCGACCGGGTCGAGGCGATCATCCGCTCGATGACCCCTGCCGAGCGCAACAACCCGAAGCTGATCGACGGCTCCCGCCGGGCCCGGATCGCGAAGGGCTCCGGCCGCACCGTCGCCGACGTCAACGGTCTCGTCGACCGGTTCTTCGAGGCGCGGAAGATGATGATGCAGATGGCCAAGGGCGGCGGGTTCGCCGGCGTCCCGGGGATGCCCGGCATGCCGGGGATGCCTGGCATGGGTGGTCCCGGCGGCGGCAAGCGCGCCAAGGCCAAGCAGGCCCAGAAGGCGAAGGCCAAGGGCGGCCAGCGGCGCTCGGGCAACCCGGCGAAGGCCGCGCAGGAGGCTGCGGCCGCCAAGGAGAAGGCAGCCCAGCAGGCCGCCAACCCGTTCGGGCTGCCCAAGGAGGACGTCGACTACGAGGCCGCCGCCGCGAACCTCGACCTCCCCAAGGACTTCTCCAAGTTCCTCAAGTAGGCCGTCGATGGCAACGGTCCTGATCGTCGACGCCGCGAACGTCGTGGGCTCCCGCCCCGACGGGTGGTGGAAGGACCGGGCCGGCGCGGCCCGGCGGCTGCACGAGCAGCTGCCCGTGGCCGACGTGCCACAGGAGCAGGTGGTCCTGGTGCTCGAGGGCGGCGCGAAGGGCGGCGTACGGCCGGGGCGCGACGCGCACGTGCGCACCGTGCACGCACCCAAGGACGGCGACGCGACCATCGTCGCCGAGGCCCGCGCCGCTGCCGGGCGTGGAGACCGGGTCACCGTCGTCACCGCGGACCGGGCGCTCGACGCCCGGGTGGCGGGCGCCGGCGCCGTCACGGTGAGTCCGACCTGGCTCCTCGACCTCCTGTAGCTGTCGGGCGTGGTGCGGGTTGACGGGACGCAGCCTGTGGCCGAGGCGAGAGGGAAAGATCCGGGCTAGCCCTGACTACTTGTGGGCCGCGGCGGCGCAGAGTGGACGCACTCCCGATGCCCCGCGAAAGGCCAGTTGCCATGTCCGAACGCCTACGCCACCTCGGTGGCCACCTCCGCCGCCACGGCATCGCCTACGCGGCTCTGACCGTCGCGTTCTCCTTCTCGCCCATGCCCAGCATGGCGGCCGACCTGGTGACCACCGGTGAGATCGCCAACGGCGCCGTGACCCAGCCCAAGCTGGCTGCCGACAGCGTCGTCGGAGGCAAGATCCTCAACGAGACGGTCACCGGCGTCGACATCAAGAACGGCGCGGTGGGCTCCGGTGACCTGACGGACGGCTCGGTGGCCGGCGTCGACGTCAAGAACGGCAGCATCGAGGCTGTTGACCTCTCTCCGACCGCGACGGGTGCGAGGGTGATCCGATACGACCTGGGCTCCTTCAACTTTGCGAGCGGTGACCTGTTGCGCAAGTTGCCAGGTGTCTGGGACGAAGCAACAGTCGCAAGGAGCTCGTGGTCAGTCACCATGAACGGCGACAGCGGATACGTGATCTCGTTGCCAGGGCACTTCTTCGACGGCGTTCGCCATGACTTCGTGGTCAACAAGCTCGGATCGGTGCTCATCACCGACAGCGGGCAGGCGGTGGACAGGGTCTTCACCGACATCTCCGTCTATCGGACGATCCCGACGTCGACCGTTACGGTTCCCGCGCCGTAGCGGACGGCCGCTCGCGGCCAGAAGCCCGTCGACCCGGCTCCAAGTTGGAGCCGGGTCGAGGGTGTTGCGACGTGAGTTTGAGCCGGGTGGGCGTTGGTAGGTTGCGGAGGGTGACGACCCCAGCACTTCGGTTCCACGGCCCGGTCCTTCCCGACGGCGAGGTGCGCGAGCTGTACGTCGTCGACGGGCTGGTCACCTACGAGCGCCAGGCAGGCGCCGAGACGGCAGCCGAGGGCTGGATCGTGCCCGGCCTGGTCGACGCCCACAACCACCTCGGCCTCGAGGACGGGGGAGCGGTCAGCGACGAGGAGACCGAGCGCCAGGCGATCGCCGACCGCGACACCGGTGTGCTGCTGCTGCGCGACTGCGGCTCGCCGGCCGACACCCGGTGGGTCCAGCAACGAGAGGACCTGCCGCGGCTGATCCGCGCCGGGAAGCACATCGCGCGCACCCGCCGCTACCTCCGCGACTACGGCGTCGAGGTCGAGCCGGACGACCTGGCCGACACCGTGGCCGAGCAGGCTGCTGCGGGCGACGGCTGGGTGAAGCTCGTGGGCGACTGGATCAGCCGCGACGCCGGCGACCTCGCTCCGTCGTTCACCGACGACTCGGTCGCGGCCGCGATCGGCGTTGCCCACGCCCTCGGGGCCCGGGTCACCGCGCACTGCTTCGGGACGGACTCGCTCGGGCCGCTGCTCGACGCCGGCATCGACTGCATCGAGCACGGCACCGGCCTCGAGGAGCGCCACATCGAGCAGATGGTCGCGGGCGGCGTCGCGCTCGTGCCGACGGTGCTGCAGACCGACAAGTTCCCGGAGTTCGCCGAGGCCGGTCGCGAGAAGTTCCCGTCGTACGCCGCGACCATGGAGCGGTTGCACGCGAGCCGCCGCGACGTCCTGATGGCGGCGTACGACGCCGGGGTCGACCTGTTCGTCGGGAGCGACGGTGGCGGCAGCACCCGCCACGGCTGCCTGCACGAGGAGATCGGGGCGATGGCCGCGATGGGCCTGCCCGCGTCGTACGTCCTCGGCGCGGCGTCGTGGCGCGCCCGGGCGTGGCTCGGCTGGAACCCGGGTCTGGACGAGGGTGACCCGGCCGACTTCGTGGTCTACCCGAGCAACCCGCTCGACGACCTCGCGGTGCTGGCGCGGCCGTCGTACGTCGTCCTCCGCGGCCACTCATTCAGTTGACGGATTTCGGCGCCGGTCGAGCCGGTGCGGGTATCAGGGCACGCCAGCGCGGCTCCTAGGGGTTGAGCGACACCTCGTCGCCTGACCCCCCAAGGAGACAGCCATGCCTGAATACCCCGACCAGCTCTCGCACCCCTCCGGCGCCGCGCTGACCCGCGACCCCGACCGGGTCCTGCTCTCGCCCCGGTCCGCACCGACGGCCGCGGGGCGGAACGACGTCCTCGCCTCGATCGGCCTGGTGGCCGAGGGCGAGGGTACGGCGGCGCCCGCCGACGCGGCGCCCGAGGAGAAGCAGCCCGTCAACTCCGGCCCGGACTTCGTGTTCGCCCGCGCCGCCGACGGTGCGGCGGTGGACATGTCCGCGGTCGAGGCCGCGTGCGAGTCCGGCTCCGTCGGCTGGTGCTCGCCGGTCTACACGGCCGACTTCGGCTCCGGCGAGGAGCAGCTCGCTCCTGCCGCCAACGCCGTCGTGCTCAACCACGCCGACGTCCAGAGTCCTGAGGACCTGGCCGCGGTCACGGCGCTCGGCCTGGTGCGCGACGAGGTGAGGTCCTCGCTCCTCGGCGAGCTGGACTACTTCGCCGTCGCCGACCCGGTCGCGACGCCGGCGTACGACCTGCAGGAGCGGATCGCCGACGCCCTCGGCCGCACCGTCGAGGTGCGGTTGGAGTGGGTGCCGATGCGGGTGCCGGTCGCCTACACGCCCAACGACCCGATGTACGCCGACCAGTGGAACCTGCGTCAGATCGGGGCGGGCGGATCCGGGACGACCGGCTGGGACCTGACGCAGGGCTCGAGCGCCGTCACGGTGGCGATCCTCGACGAGGGCGTCGAGCTCGGGCACCCGGACCTCGCCGGCGGCTTCCTCCACAACGGCATCAACCTCGGCACCATGTCGGGCACGGGTGCGCCGACCGGCAACCACGGCACGCCGTGCGCCGGCATCGTCGCCGCCCGCACCAACAACGGCGCCGGCGTCGCCGGGCTGGCCGGCGGATGCCGGCTGCTGCCGATCGCGTTCAGCACCTGGAGCGACATCGAGGTGGCCGCGGGCATCCGGTACGCGCGGCTCCAGGGCGCCCAGGTGATCTCGATGAGCTTCGGCTGGAACGCCTGGGACCACGCGGTGATCGACCCGGCGATCCAGGAGGCCTTCAACGCCGGGCTGGTGATGTGCGTGGCGACCCACAACCACAACACGCAGAACGGGATCACCTATCCCGCGACGAATCCGCTGGTCATCGCCGTCGGCGCCAGCGACCAGGCCGACAACCGCAAGTCGCCCAGCAGCCCGGACGGCGAGCAGTGGGGCGCCAACTACGGACCCGAGATCTCGGTCGTCGCGCCGGGCGTGCGGATCCCGAGCACCGACCGGCTCGGCGGCAACGGCTACACCAGCGGTGACTACACCGGCACCTTCAACGGTACGTCGGCGGCGACCCCGCACGTCGCCGCACTGGCGGCGCTGATCCTGTCGCGCAACTCCTCGCTCAGCAACGTCGACGTACGGCGGATCATCGAGACCACGGCCGCCAAGGTCGGGACGGTGCCGTACGCCAACGTCGCCGGTCACGCGAACGGCACCTGGAACGAGGAGATGGGCTACGGCCGGATCGACGTCCACGCCGCGATCCGGGCCGCCCGCAGGTTCACGAAGCGGATCCGGTTCGAGGACGACATCTACAAGCTGCGGATCAAGGAGGTCCTCCGCGACATCGACGTCAAGGACCGGTTCAAGGAGGTCTCGCTGGAGATCCCCGACATCTTCAAGCTGGTCGGTCGCGAGCAGGACGACGTGCTCGACCTGGGGGAGGAGGTCGTCTTCCCCGTGCGCGAGGGCGTCGACGGTCTCCAGGAGGTGCTTGAGCGGCTCGAGCGCATCGAACGGCGGGTCGGCAGCCTCGGCGCCCCGTTCGTGGGTGCGGAGGACCGGCCGGACGTCTCGGGCGAGGTCGTCGAAGCCGCGGTCACCGCGGCCAGGAACGGCGACGGCCAGCCGTGATCCTGGTCCTCGCGTCACAGCGGGACGCCGGGGCCGCGGCCCTGGCGGCGGGGTGGGCGGGCGCACGCCTGCTCACCCCGTCCGACCTGTCCCTCCCCGGTTGGGCGCTGCCGGCCGGACCGTCCGGGTGGACGAGCTCGGCCACCGGTCGCGGTGTCGCCGACGGGGAGCCGTTCGAGTCCGACGACGTCGTCCGCGTCGTGAGCCTGCTCAGCGCCGTCGACGCCGGCGATCTCACCTGGCTCGCCCCCGAGCACCGGGAGTA
>NZ_JACEHF010000187.1 GCF_014180685.1 Nocardioides pelophilus
CACGACGCCGGCGGGGTTGACGGCGTCGTGGCCGTCTGCCGCCACCTCGACGAGCCGCTCGCCGCCGTCGTAGGTCGAGGAGGTCGCGCAGGCGACCGTCACGAGACCGGCGGCAAGGCGCTGGTTGAGGTGCGAGCGCAGCGAGCCTCGAAACCAACCCTCCTCGCCATCTGCGCCGACGTGCGCGACCCCGGCAACGCCGGCACGGTCATCCGCTGCGCCGACGCGGCCGGTGCCGACGGGATCGTCCTCGCGGGCGACTCGGTCGACGCCTACAACCCCAAGACGGTCCGGGCGAGCGTGGGCAGCCTGTTCCACGTCCCGTTCGCGATCGAGCGTGACCCCGCGGTCGCCGTACGCACGGCGCAGGAGGCCGGGCTCACCGTGCTGGCCGCCGACGGCGGGGGAGAGATCGACCTGTTCGAGGCCGACGACCTGCTCGCCCGACCGACGGCATGGCTGTTCGGCAACGAGGCCTGGGGCCTGCCGGACGAGCTCGCCGCACTGGCCGACCACCGGGTCCGGATCCCCATCCACGGCCGCGCCGAGAGCCTCAACCTCGCCACGGCAGCGGCGCTCTGCCTCTACGCCGGCGCCCGCGCCCAGCGGCACTAGCATCGGGCGCATGCCGCACGACGCCCTCGACGCGCTGCCCGACGGCGTCGTGCTCGCCGGACCCGACGGACGGGTCCTCGTCACCAATGCCGTGGCCCGGCGGATGCTCGGGATCACCGAGGACCTCACCGGGGTCCCGCTGCTGGCGGTGCTGGCGCTCAGCGACCACGACGGCAACGGGTGGGTCGAGTGCAACGACCCCTACGGCGGGTTGACGACGCGGACGGCCGTGCCCGAGCAGTCGTGGTTGCTGCCCGACGGCACCGAGGTGCTGGTGGCCGCGCGGCTGCACCGGGCCGAGCGCGGCGGTCCGGTCCAGACCGTCGCCGTGAGCCTGCGCTCGGGCCGCGGCCGCGCGCGCCTCGACCGGGAGCGCTCCGACCTGGTGGCGACGGTGGCGCACGAGCTGCGGTCCCCGCTGACCGGGGTGCGCGGCTTCGTGCACGCGCTGCTGAACCGCTGGGACAAGCTCAACGACGAGCAGAAGAAGCTGATGCTCACCACGGTCGCGGCCGACGCCGACCGGCTGACGCGGCTGATCGCGGAGCTGCTCGACGTCGCGCGGATCGACACCGGCCGGCTGCAGATGCACACCCGTCCCTGCGACGTGGTCGTGCTGACGGAGCGGGTGGTGGCGTCGGTCCAGCACGCCACGGCCACCCGGATCACCCTCGACGCGCAGGAGGTCCCGCTGGTGGCGGCCGACCCGGACAAGGTCACCCAGGTGGTGACCAACCTGGTCGAGAACGCCGTCCGGCACGGCGCGGGGGACGTGGCGGTCACCGTCGCGCCCGACCCGGCCGACCCGGCGTACGTCGCGATCAGGGTGGTCGACGAGGGCGAGGGCATCCCGGAGGAGCTGCGGCAGCGGGTGTTCACCAAGTTCTGGACCGCGAGCTCGGGGGGTGGATCCGGTCTCGGGCTCTACATCGTCAACGGCCTGGTGCGCGCCCACGGCGGCACCGTGACCATCGACGACCGGCCGGGCGGCGGGGCGATCGTGACGGTGACCTGGCCGGTCGTGGCGGCCTGACGACGGTCCACCCGGCGTTACCGGTTAGCAGCGGGGGGACGCGCCTTCCTAGACTGACCTCTTGTGTCCGGACCCAACAGCGATTACGACCCCGTGGAGGTTGCTGCAGTGCAGCCCGAAGAGGTCGACGCGGCCCGCGACGCGGCGCTCGCGGCGATCGCCGCAGCGACCGACCTCGACGACCTGAAGCGGGTCCGGATCGAGCACACCGGCGACCGCGCGCCGCTCTCGCTGGCCAACCGCGAGATCGGCGCCCTGCCGCCGCAGGCCCGCAAGGACGCCGGCCAGCGGGTCGGCCGCGCCCGGGGGCTGGTCGGCCAGGCGCTGGCCGCCCGCCAGGAGGTGCTCGAGGCCGAGCACGCCGCGCGGATCCTGGTGGAGGAGACGGTCGACGTCACGCTGCCGACCGACCGGCTTCCGCTCGGTGCCCGGCACCCGATCACGACGGGCTCCGAGCTGATCGCCGACATCTTCGTGGCGATGGGCTGGGAGGTCGCAGAAGGCCCGGTCATCGAGGCCGAGTGGCTGAACTTCGACGCGCTGAACCTCGGGCCCGACCACCCGGCCCGCACCATGCAGGACACGTTCTGGACCGCCGCGGCCGACCGTTCCGGCGCGTCCGACGACGTGCACGGGGCCGGCACGGGAGTGGTGCTCCGCACCCAGACCTCGCCGGTGCAGGCGCGCACGATGCTCAGCCAGGAGCCGCCGATCTACGTCGTCGCGCCGGGCCGGGTGTTCCGCACCGACGAGTACGACGCCACGCACAGCCCGATGTTCCACCAGGTCGAGGGCCTCGCCGTCGACGAGGGCATCACGATGGCGCACCTCAAGGGCACGCTCGACCACTTCGCCACCCAGATGTTCGGTGAAGGCGTCACGACCCGGTTCCGCCCGTCGTACTTCCCGTTCACGGAGCCGTCGGCCGAGGTCGACCTCAAGTGCTTCGTCTGCCTGGGAGCGGGCCGCGTGGACGGCACGAACCTCTGCCGCACCTGCAAGGGCGAGGGCTGGATCGAGTGGGGAGGCTGCGGCGTGGTCAACCCGCGGGTGCTCACGGCGTGCGGCGTCGACGCCGAGCGCTACACCGGCTTCGCGTTCGGCATGGGCATCGACCGCACGTTGATGTTCCGGCACGGCCTCGCCGACCTGCGCGCGCTGTTCGAGGGCGACATCCGCTTCTCGACCGCTTTCGGAACGGAGCTCTGAACCGGTGAAGGCCCCTGTCTCCTGGATCAAGGAGTACGTCGACCTGCCGGCCGACGTCACGACCGAGCAGCTCACCGACCGGCTGACCGACCTCGGGCTCAAGCTCGAGGCGATCCACGACGCCGCCGACGGCATCACCGGCCCGCTCGTGGTCGGCAAGGTGCTCACGATGGACGCCGAGCCGCAGAAGAACGGCAAGACCATCAACTGGTGCACCGTCGACGTCGGCCCAGAGCTGAACGCTGCCCACGGGACGGGCGAAGCCGGTCAAGGGGTGGGCATCGTCTGCGGCGCCCACAACTTCGAGCCGGGCGACCTGGTCGTGGTGATCCTTCCCGGTGGCGTGCTGCCCGCCCCTGACGGGCAGAGATTCGCGATCGCCGCCCGCAAGACCTACGGACACGTCTCCTCGGGGATGATCTGCTCCGCCCGCGAGCTCGGGATCGGCGACGACCACGACGGCATCATCGTGCTGCCGGCCGACGCCGGGGCGCCCGGTGACGACGCCTTCGACGTGCTCGGCCTGCGCGAGGAGGTCATCGAGTTCGAGATCAACCCCGACCGCGCGTACGGCCTGTCCCTGCGCGGCATCGCCCGCGAGGCGGCGCTGGCGTTCGACGCCCCGTTCCGCGACCCGGCCGAGCGCGACGTGCCCGCGGCCGACGGCGAGGGCTACCCGGTCGTCGTCGACGACCCGGTCGGCTGCCCGGTCTTCGTGGCCCGCACGGTGACCGGCTTCGACCCTGCCGCGCCCACGCCGGCCTGGCTCGCCGAGCGCATCACCCACGCCGGGATGCGCCCGATCTCGCTCGCCGTCGACATCACCAACTACGTCATGCTCGAGACCGGACGTCCGATCCACGGCTACGACCTCGACAAGCTCCAGGGTGCGATCCGGGTCCGGCGGGCGGCCGAGGGCGAGCGGATGACCACCCTCGACGGCGCGGAGCGCACGCTGTCGGCCGAGGACCTCGTCGTCACCGACGACTCGGGGATCATCGGCCTGGGCGGCGTGATGGGCGGCGAGACGACCGAGATGTCGGCGTCGACCACGAACGTCCTGGTCGAGGCAGCGCACTGGGACGCGGTGTCGATGTTCCGCACAGGCAAGCGCCACAAGATCAGCTCCGAGGCCGGCAAGCGCAACGAGCGCGGCGTCGACCCGACCATCTGCCCGGCCGCTGCCGACCGGGTGGTCGAGCTGCTGGTCGAGCTCGGCGGTGGCACGGCGGGCCCCGGCGTGACCGTGGTCGGCGAGCCGCCGGAGCAGCCCTCCATCCGGATCGGCTACGACCTACCGGCCCGGGTGAGCGGCATCGACATCGACGCCGACACAGTGGTCGCCGACCTGCAGGCGATCGGGGCGACGGTCGCCGCCGACGCCGACGGCATCTCGGTCACTCCGCCCCCGTGGCGCCCGGACATCACCGATCCTTTCGACCTGGTCGAGGAGGTGGTGCGGATCGTCGGCTACGACCAGGTGCCGTCGATCCTTCCCCGCGAGGCGACCGGACGCGGCCTGACCCGCGCGCAGAAGCTGCGCCGCCGGATCGGCCGCACCCTGGCGGGTGCCGGCTGCGTCGAGGTCGTGAGCTTCCCGTTCGTCGGAGACGCGTCCTTCGACGCGCTCGGGCTGCCCGCTGACGACGTACGACGCGCCACCGTGCCGCTCGCCAACCCGTTGTCGGCGGAGGAGCCGGCCTACACGACGACGCTGCTGCCGGGCGTGCTCAAGGCGGCCGCGCGCAACATCGGCCGCGGTGCTCCGGGCGTCGCGCTGTTCGAAACGGGGACGGTCGCGTTCCCGGTCGACCGCGGCCCGGCGCCGATCTACGGCGTCGACCGCCGTCCCGACGAGGCCGACCTCCAGAAGCTGTTCGACGCGCTGCCGCAGCAGCCGCTGCACCTCGGTGTGGTGCTGGCGGGCGAGCGGGAGCGGGCCGGCTGGTGGGGCGAGGGCCGGGACGCCGGCTGGGCCGACGCGATCGGGCTGGTCCGCCGGCTCGGCGGGGAGCTGGGGATCGCGGTCGACGTACGCCAGGCGAACCGGATGCCGTGGCACCCCGGGCGCTGCGCGGAGCTCGTGGTCGGTGGCGTCGAGCTCGGTCACGCCGGAGAGCTGCACCCCCAGGTGTGCACCCAGTTCGGCCTGCCGGCACGCAGCGCGGCTCTCGAGATCGACCTCGACGTGCTGATGTCGCACGCCACCGTGGTCGCGCCGGGACCGGCGTTCTCGTCGTTCCCGCTGGCGAAGGAGGACGTCGCCCTGGTGGTGGCCGACGACGTCGCGGCCGCGGCGGTCGAGGCGGNCGCGGCCGCGACGGTCGAGGCGGCGCTGCGCGAGGGCGCCGGTGACCTGCTCGAGTCGGTGCGGCTCTTCGACGTCTACACCGGCGAGCAGATCGGGGAGGGGAGGAAGTCCCTCGCCTTCGCTCTGCGGTTCCGTGCGCCGGACCGGACCCTCACGGAGGCCGAGACCGGCGCCGCGCGCGACGCTGCCGTCGCCCGTGCCGCCGAGCTGGTCGGAGCAGTGCAGCGCTGATCGCCCGGCGGGCCACGCCGACGACGCTCTCCTCGGGTCGTTCGGACGGTCGATGACGCAGCGGCCACGGGCCTGACAGGATGTGCGGCATGTCGCTCCACGACTCTCTGCGCGAGCTCGTCGCCGTCCGCGGTGCCGGCGTCGTCGACGAGGCGGAGGAGTTCCGCGGAGCCCTGGACGACTTCCTGGCCGAGGACGAGGCGACGGTCGGCGAGATCAACCTGCTCGTCGATGCCGTCCGTCTCGGAGCGGTCCGCCGGGTGCTCGACGTGCTCGACCACGGCGCGGCGCCCGAGGCCGCGGTGAGGGAGGCCGGCGCCGCCCTGGCCCGCGACCGCGGCACCGACGACCCGGCCCGGTCCTGCTGGGCGCTGGCCGCCCTCTGCTTCGCGCTGGGCAAGGTCGACGAGGAGCTCGTCCGCCTGTTCCGTGCCGACGCCGGGACGGTGTCCGCGCCGCAGCCGCCGACGGCACCGCACGGCCGTGCGCCGGCGCCGGTCGACCCGCCGCAGGACGTGACCGACCGGGCGCACACCCCGGTCCTCGGGGAGGACTCCGTGTCGTCGCGCCCGACGTCGACCATGCCGCCCGACCTGGGCCCGCACTCGACGTCGCCGAAACCGACGCCGCCGGAGACGGCAGCGGTGCAGCAGCCGGCGCCGCCGTACGTGCCGCCCGTGATCCCCGAGGAGCGTCGCTCCAGCAAGGCCGGCGTCTTCCTCCTGGTCGTGCTGGTGGCGCTCATCCTCGGTGGGCTCGTGGCCGCCGGCTTCATCCTGCTCCGTTCCGGGGACGACCCGACCGCGTCCGACGACGCCAGCGACAGCGGCGAACCGACGAGGACCAGGGACCCCAAGAAGCCGGACCCCGTCCTCAGCGACGACGAGATGCTGGTGCCCTACCGGGTCGGGGAGGGCGCCGACGCCGTCTCGATGATCTACGCGGTCAACATCGACGGCACGTCGCGGCCGATCACCGGGGGCCCGGTGCACGTGCTGCCGACGGTGTCGCCGGACCGTCGCACCATGACCTTCGGGCAGGGCCCGGTCCCGTTCGTCCAGATCCGGTGGGACCTCGAGTCCGCCGGCTTCGAGCCGTTCTTCCCCGACGCCGGCCCCTGCGCGCATGCGCTGCGGCCAGGGTGGAGCCTCGACGGAGAGCAGGTCGCCCTCGTCTGCACAGGGAACGACAAGGAGCCCGACGGGATCTTCGTCGCCGGCGCCGACGGGTCCGACCCGCAGCTGGTGGTCGACGATCCGCTGGTGGCCGGGTCGCCGACGTGGGTCTCGGACACCGAGTTCATCTTCGGGCTCAAGGAGAGCGACGCCGACGACGCTCCGGTGTCCTTCTGGCGCGGGTACGCCGACGGCCGGTCCGCGGAGCCGTTCGACGTGGGGGTGTCCGAGGGACAGGTCTCGCACGTCGACTGGTCGCCCGAGGCGGAGAAGCTGCTGTTCCTGGTCAGCTCGGCCGGTCCTGACGCGGACCAGGTGGGCTCGGTCTGGACGGTCAATGCCGACGGCAGCGACCCGCAGGTCGTCGCGAACGGTCTCTACGCCCACCCGGTCTGGTCACCCGACGGACGCTCGATCGGGGTGACGGTCGTCGACCTCGAGGCGGAGACCGAGGTGCTCGGCTACGTCGACCTCGACGACGCGGGTGCACCCGACGCCGCGCCGCACATCATCGAGAACCCGCCCGCGGGCGAGGTCGGGATCCCGGTCTGGGGAACCCGCTAACGCACCTGGGCTGCGAGGCCGGTGAGCGCCGCATCGAGGTCGGGCGCGACCACCAGCCCGTCGACGGTGCTCCGGCTCATGAAGCCGGCATCGGCCAGCCGGTCCAGGGTCGCGACGAGGGGATCCCAGAAGCCGTCGGTGTTGAGCAGGCCGACCGGCTTCGCGTGCAGCGACAGGGTCTGCCAGGTCCAGACCTCGAAGAGCTCCTCCAGGGTGCCCAGCCCGCCCGGGAGGGTCAGGAAGGCCTCCGCCCGCTCGGCCATCATCGCCTTGCGCTCGTGCATCGTCTCGACGACGTGCATCTGCACCCCGGGCTCGTGGAGGCGGCCCCACTCGCGCTCGACCATGAACCGCGGGATCACGCCGTAGACGCGGCCGCCCCCGTCGAGCACGCCTTGCGACAGGTGGCCCATCAGGCCGGACCCACCGCCGCCGTACACGAGCTCGAC
>NZ_JACEHF010000188.1 GCF_014180685.1 Nocardioides pelophilus
ACGACGGAGATCTCCGACGGGGTGGCTGCCGACGGCCCGGAGCGGACCATCGACGACCCCGACGCCAGGATCGGTGACGCGGCGGTCACCGCGGACGGCGCGACCGCCGTCTTCTGGCGGTTGGTCGACCGAGAGCCGTGGGCTCTCGCGGTGACCGACGACGGGTTCGTGACCCGCTCCGAGTGGCGTCTCGCCATCCCCGCAGAAGTCATCGCGGCCGGCGACAGGTTCATCGTGCGCGACCAGGCGCTGTCGAAGGTCTGGGTCGTCGAACCGGACGGCGAGCGGCGCCGGGTCGAGGTGAGCGGTCCGGTGCGCCCGGTCGGCCAGGGTGAGGTGCCGGTCGCGACCAGCGCCGACGGCCTGCTCGCGGTCGACCCCGGGACGGCCACGGCTCATCCCGTCGACATGCCGGAGATGGCGTTCGACGTCGAGGCGTACGGCGGCCGGCTGACCGCAATCACCTCCGTGATCGACGGCAGCGGCCAGCGAGAGGCCACCTACCACTGGTCCGACGACGGCGGTGCGAGCTGGCAGACCGCACCCTTCGACCCCGGCGTCCTGGGCCTTCCCGCGGTAGTGCCGGCTCCCGCCGGTGCCGAGCACGTGCTGACCTTGACCGGAGACGGCGGCGGATCGCTGATCTCGGTCCTGACGATGCCGGCGGGCGGCGGCGGCTTCGCCTCCACGGCGTACGACGGCGAGCTGACCTCGGTCGTCGGGACCTTCGTCGTCGACGGCGAGGTGCGCATGTTCGCCGACCTCATGGGCGATGGCAGCGGCCCGCCCCGCGCGTCGGGGCTCTATCGCTGGACGGACGGGCGACTCGACCGGATCACCACCGAGGCCCCGGAGGTCACCGATGATCAGGACCGCGCGCTCGTCGACGTCGACGCCACCCCGGACGGGCCGCGCCTGCTGCTCGCGTCGGGCGCGGCGCTGTTCGCGTCGGTCGACGGCGGTCTGACGTGGGAGGAGCTGCCCGCCCGCTGACTCAGCCGCGGCCGACCTCGACCCCGAGCCACCCGGCGAGGGCGGTGATCTCCGCGTCGACGGCATCGCCGACCTCGGGCTCCCACGGGAAGTCCTCGTGGACCGCGAACACCCGCAGCACGCCGGCCTTGCGGTCGACCTTCGCGTCGAGCTTTCCGACCAGCCGGTCGCCGTGCAGGATCGGGAGCGCGAAGTAGCCCCAGCGCCGCTTCGCGGCCGGCTTGTACATCTCCAGGACGTACTCGAAGTCGAAGAGGTCGAGCGCCCGCTCGCGGTCGTAGACCAGCCGGTCGTACGGCGACAGCAGGGCCGTCCGCGGCTCGAAGGGCTCGTCGACCGCGGCCAGTGCGTCGGGGTCGACCCGCCACTGGCCGTCGATGCCGTCGACGACCGCGTGCTCGCCGCGTCCGGCCGCGCCGATCTCCTCCCCGTTGACCTTCGAGGTCGGCCGCGCGATCCCGAGCGAGGTGAGGCGCCGCGCGTCGAGGATCGCCCGGGCCTCGTCGTACGACGGGACCTCGAGGTCGGGCGGGTAGACCCGCTCCGGCACGTCCCAGGTGCGGAACTTGCCGCGCCGGCCGCTGATCGCCACGTCGCCGGTGCGGCACAGCAGCTCGAGCATCCGGTCGACGTTCTTGTCGTTGGTCCACCCCGACGACTGCCACGGCACCTGCGCGGTGTCGGGCACCTCGGCCGCGGTCAGCGGCCCCTCGGCGGCGAGCAGTGCGATGACGTCGGCGCGGAAGGCGGCGTTGGCGTCGAGCCACCCGAAGGTGGTCGGGTGCATCCGGTCCTCGGCGGTCGCGAGCATCAGGCCGATGTCGTCCATCGGCCGGATGAAGGAGGAGTGCTCGACCAGCGAGCGCTCCTCCTCGAGCGCGAACCGCAGGTCGGAGTGGTCGTAGCCCTCGCCGAGGCGGGACCACGAGACCAGGTCGACGTTGGGCGCGATCGCCGCGGTCGGGTCGATCTGGAGCAGGGTGAGGTGGTCGACCATCGCCACCAGCGACTCGGGCCGGTAGGCGTCGAGCAGCTGGGCGCGCACCGCGATCCGGCGCGCCTGCTCCCGGTCGAGCCGGATCACGGCAGTGGGCTCACAGCCGGCCCAGGGCTGCCTTCAGCGGGTCGAGCCCGATCGCGCCGAGGTCGAGCGCGGCGGTGTGGAACTCCTTGAGGTCGAAGGCATCGCCCTTGCGCCGCTTGACCTCGTCGCGAGCCTGCAGCCAGATCCGCTCGCCGACCTTGTACGACGGCGCCTGGCCCGGCCACCCGAGGTAGCGGTTGACCTCGAACCCGAGCTGGCCGTCCTCCATCCGCGAGTGCCCGCGCATGAACTCGAACACCCGCTCGCCGTCCCACACCTCTCCGCCGCGCCAGCCGAACGGGTTGTCGGCCGGGATGGTCAGCCCGAGGTGGACGCCGATGTCGACGATCACCCGCGCCGCCCGGAAGCCCTGCATGTCGAGGAAGCCGAGCCGGTCGCCCGGGTCGTCGAAGTAGCCGAGGTCGTCCATCAGCCGCTCGGAGTAGAGCGCCCAGCCCTCGCCGTGGCCGCTGATCCAGCACAGCAGCCGCTGCCAGCGGTTGAGCAGGTCGGCGCGGTGGACCACCTGGGCGCACTGCAGGTGGTGGCCGGGGACGCCCTCGTGGAAGACGGTTGTTGTCTCGCGCCACGTCGAGTAGAGCTCGTGGTCGTCGGTGAAGGAGAACCACATCGTGCCGGGACGGGAGAAGTCCTCCGAAGGGGGCGTGTACCAGGCCCCGCCGTCGTTGACCGGCGCCACCTTGCAGGCGATGGTCCGGATCGGCTCGGCGATGTCGAAGTGGACGCCGTCGAAGCTGGCCAGGATCGTGTCGGCCTTCTCCTGCATCCACGCCGCGAACGCCTCGCGACTGCCGCAGTCGCGGGCCGGGTCGGCGTCGAGCGCCTTGACCGCGTCGTCGACCGAGCCGCCGGCGACGATCCGCTGCGCGGTCGCGGCCATGTCGTCCTCGATCCGCTTGAGCTCCTCCCAGCCCCAGTGGTAGGTCTCCTCGAGGTCGACCTCGGCGCCGAGGAAGTAGCGGGACTCGAGTGCGTACTGGTCGCGGCCCACCCCGTCGCGCTCGCGGCCCAACGGCGCCAGCTCGGTCTCCGCGAACCGCCCGAACTCGGCGTACGACGCGGAGGCGGTCGCCGCGACCGCGGCGAGTCGGTCGCGCAGCCCGTCGGGGGCCTCGGCGACCAGGTTGGCGAAGTAGTCGCCGGACCCGCCCTCCTGGCCGGTCCAGCCGCGGATCTGGCTGGCGACCTCGACGTACTGCCGGCGGGCCGACACCCGCCCGGCCGCTGCCTCGGTCCGGAGGGTCTCGCGGTAGCCCGCGAGGGCGTCGGGCACGGCGGCGAGCCGGTCGCCGATCATCTGCCAGTCCTCGGTGGTGGCGGTCGGCATCAGGTCGAACACCTCGCGCACCGCGTGGGCGGAGCTGCTGATCACCGAGAACGAGGCCCGCTCGACCCCGGCCTCGGCCCGCTCGACGTCGAGACCGACCCGTTCGAGGAAGGCCTCCTTGGCGACCCGCTCGCGCTCGTCGGACGGCTCGATCGCCCCGACCTCGGCCAGCGTGCGGCGATTGAGCTCCTCGCGGGCGTCGTAGCCCGCCGGCGACAGGTCGGGCAGCTTGTCGTCGTGGCCGGCGATGCCGGCGAAGGTGGCGGTGAGGGGGTCGAGGGCGACGACCTCCTCGACGTAGCGGTCGGTCCGAGTGTCGACGGGTCGGGTCATGACGTGACCCTAGATCGCGCCGCCGACCACCCGCATCCGAGATCGGTGATGCGGGTGATGCGCGTCTGGTGATGCTAAGGTCATCAGGTGCGCACCACGGTCAACATCCACGACGGTCTCCTCGAGACCGCGAAGCGGTGCGCCCAGCAGCAGGGCAAGACCCTCGGTGACGTGGTCGAGGAGGCGCTGCAGCGCTACCTGACGTCCGCGGCACCGGAGCCGGTGGCCGGCCCTCCCTTGGCGATCTACGACGGGCCGCTCGGGGTGAAGCCCGGCATCGACCTGCGCACCAATGCGGGCCTGTACGACGTGCTGTACGACGAAGAGGACGATCTCGCGAGACGGATGGCGCGCGGTGAATATCCCTGACGTCAATGTCCTGATCGCCATCTTTCGACCCGATCATGCGCACCATGGTCGGGCGGTCGCATGGTGGGAGGACGCGGCGCTCGGCGACTCGCTCACCGTCCCTGACATCGTCTGGAGCGGCTTCGTCAGGACGGCGACCAATCCACGTGCGTGGGAATCGCCCGCGACGCACGACCAGGTCTGGGCCTTCATCCGGTCCGTCATGGATCAGCCGACGTATGCCCGCTACCTCGACGCGTTCGACACCATGGGTCACTTCGGCCGCCTGTGCCGTGAAGCAGGAGCAATCGGCAACCTGGTCAGTGACGCCTACATCGCGGCCTGTGCCACCTCACTCGGAGCGCAGGTGGTGACGTTCGATCGCGACTACCGCAGGTTCGACGGAGTGCGGGTCCTCGAGCTGTCGGCCTGACTTCAGCCGGCGCGGTGCCGCCGGGCGCCGAGCAGCAGGGCGCCGGCGACGACCGTCTCCAGCACGATGAAGCCCGTCATCTTCGGGCTCGGTGGGCCCTCGAAGGCCGACGAGGCCGCCCGACCGGCGGCCATCCCGGCAGTGGCCAGCCCGATCGCCGTCCCGGACGCCGGGGAGGCGACCAGGCTCGCGGCGAAGGCGAGCGGCAGGCCGCCGTACACGGCGCGGATCTCGGTGCGGGAGTCGGCGTTCGGCGCGGTGCTGCCGATGACGGCGGGCACCAGGTCGGGCTTGAGGAAGGAGGCGATGCCGAGGCCCGCGTACGACGCCGCTCCGATCGCGATCAGTCGGTTCATGCCTCGATCCTGCACCGGGGAGCGCTCGTCGGCATCCGACCGGAGTAGGAACCGACGTCGGCCGGAGGGACGGGCTATCCCGCGACCGCCCCGGCGTACCGCCCGGCCAGCACCCGGAGGTGGTCGACCAGTGCGGCCGGTGACTCGACGGTGAAGTCGATGCCGAGCATGCCGATCCACACGGCGACCACCTCGAGGCTGTCGCCGCCGGTCACCAGCACGCTGCGGCCGTCCGGCAGCGGCTCGACGGTTCCGACCGCCGGGTTGATCCGGTCGATCACCTCGTCGGCCGGTGCGTCGATGACGATCCGGGCGTGCACCGCCCAGCCGGTGCGGGCGACCTCGCGGACGACGAACTCGGTCAGGTCGCCCGGGAAGGACGCCGGCGCGAAGGCCCGGCCCCCGGGGGTGCGCAAGGTCAGCCAGTCGACCCGGTACGGCGCCCACCGGCCCGTCGCGGGATCGCGGCCGACGACGTACCACCGGCGCTGCCACGCGACCAGTCGGTACGGCTCGACCTCGATCCGCTCGTCGTCCCGGTAGAACGCCCGCAGCCCGTGGTGGTCGCGGATCGCGGCGGCAATCTCGGTGAGCACGGCCGGGTCGACCTCCGGGTCCTCGACGTTGGAGTCGGTGTTGACCGGTCCGGCGCTGGTGGCGTCGCGCAGCGCGACCAGCTGGCGGCGCAGCCGGTCGGGCAGCACGTGCTCGAGCTTCGCGAGGGCCCGGCTGCCGCTCTCCTCGAACCCCGCGACGCCGGTCACCGTGCGCAGGCCGACCGCGACCGCCACCGCCTCCTCGTCGTCGAGCAGCAGTGGCGGGAGCTTGGCGCCCACCCCGAGCCGGTAGTGACCGTCCCGGCCGCGGGTCGCGTCGACGGGGTAGCCGAGCTCGCGGAGCCGGGCGATGTCGTTGCGCACCGTCCGGTCCGTGACCCCGAGCTGCGCGGCGAGCTCGGGACCGGTCCAGTCGACCCGGGCCTGCATCAGGCCCAGCAGCTCGAGGAGCCGGCCGGAAGTCTTTTTCATGAGCCTGTTTTATCAGGAATCAACTGTTCCGCAATAGGTCATAGCGTCGTTCTCACCAGCAGGAAACACTCCAGAGAGGCACCACGATGAGCGAGCAGAACACCCCCTTCACCATCGACGTCCCCCAGGCCGACCTCGACGACCTCCAGGCCCGCCTCGAGCGCACCCGGTTCGCGCCGGCCGTGCCGGGCGACTCGTGGGAGTACGGCACGCCGGAGTCCTACCTGCGCGCCATGGTCGAGCAGTGGAAGAGCTTCGACTGGCGCGCGGTCGAGGAGCGGATCAACAGCCACCCGGGCTTCGTCACCGAGGTCGACGGCCAGCGGATCCACTTCCTCCACGTCCGCTCGACGGTCGAGGACGCCACCCCGCTGCTGCTGGCCCACACCTACCCGGGGTCGCTGCTCGACTTCCTCGACCTGATCGACCCGCTGGTGAACCCCGAGGCCCACGGCGGCACGGCGGCCGACGCGTTCCACGTCGTCGTGCCCTCGATGCCGGGCTTCGGCTGGTCCACCCCGGTGGTCGACACCGGTTGGACGATGGCCCGGGTGGCGACGGCGTACGACGAGCTGATGCGGCGGCTCGGCTACTCGTCGTACGGCATCCACGGCAGCGACGGCGGCGCGCTGGTCGGCCGCGAGCTCGCGGTCCTGAACCCGGAGGGCTTCCTCGGCGCGCACGTGCTGCACCTGTTCTCGTTCCCCTCCGGCGACCCGAGCGAGTTCGAGGGCTTCGGGCCGAAGGAGTACGCCGCGCTCGAGCACATGCAGTGGTTCCAGTCGGTCGGCGGCTACAACCAGATGAACGGCACCCGCCCGCAGACCGTCGCCGCCGGACTGGCGGACTCGCCGGTCGGCGTACTCGCGTACAGCGAGCTGTTCGAGAGCTTCGGCAACGGCACCAGCCTGGTGCGGCCCGAGCAGGTGCTGGCCCAGGCGACCCTCTACTGGCTGACCAACACCTATGGCTCGGCCGCCCGCTACCACTACGAGGAGCAGCACTCCGGCGCCGAGCCGGTCGTCAGCCAGGGGCGTCTCGGCGTCGCGGTCTTCAAGGACGACTTCCAGACCATCCGCTCGCTCGCCGAGCGCGACAACGCCAACATCGTCCACTGGTCGGAGTTCCCCCGCGGCGGCCACTTCGCCGCGATGGAGGTGCCGTTGGACGTGGTCGGCGACCTGCGGGTGTTCTTCGCCTGATCCGCCGAGCTGTTGTGCTGCGCTCCGCTTCCACTCGTGGGAGCGGAGCGGTGGCATGTGGTGGTGGCGGGCGTCTGGGCGGCGGGGCGGCGGGCGGCGGGCGGCGGCGTGATGTAACACGCTGTTCGCCGATCTGACAGGGCGTTGCCGTCTGTTCGGCCCCGATGCAACGGTCTCCCAGCGCCGTGATGGGTCGCCCAGACCCGCGAACAGCGTGTTACATCCGGCAGGCCCCCGGAAGACCCGCGAACAGCGTGTTACATCCGGCAGGCCCCCGGAAGACCCGCGAACAGCGTGTTACAGCAGCGGTCAGCGGCCGGCGATCAGCGGCTGGCGATCAGCGGCCGGCGCGGGCGCTGGCCTGCCAGGCGCCGCGGCCGTGCACGTGGGTGCCGCGCATCCGGTGGGAGGGGGAGGCCCACTCGGACCGTGGCTTCTCCGGGGCCGGGGCGCCG
>NZ_JACEHF010000189.1 GCF_014180685.1 Nocardioides pelophilus
GTCAGCCGGCAGGGACAGCGGTCCGGCGCTCGCGCTCGGGCTCGGTCCGCAGCGCGCGCCGCTCGGCCGCGGCGACCGCCGCCTCCCGAGTGCTGACGCCCGCCCACCGCCGGATCCGCGTGATCGCCGCCCGGCGGGCGCCGCCCGGGAGCAGACCGACGTTCGCGCCGTGGTTGCCCTCCGGCACCCAGCGGACCAGGCACTGCCGCTCCTTGCCATCAGGCCCGCACGCGAACGGCTCGGCGCTCCACGGGTCGAGCTCGCCGTACACGAAGAGCATGCGGGCCGCCGACGAGCGCACCCACGCGTCGACACCGGCCATCGCCGCGGGGTCGAGGTCCAGCGGCTCGAGCCCGTCGGGCACGAAGGAGGCGGGCACGTCGTGCCCCGGGTGACGGAGGAGGTCGGCGACCGGCTCCTCGTACGGCGCCGGCGAGCCCAGCTCTGTCGCGGCCTGGAAGTAGTACGGGACGTACGGACGGATGCGCTCGTTGCTCAGCCAGTCCCAGCCGGCCACGGTGTCGACCCAGCGCCAGACCTTCGTCCGGGTCGCTCCCGGGCCGGGCACCCGGGGGCAGGCGTCGGCCGCGTGCTGGTACTGCCAGAACGCGAAGTACAGCTCGATCACGGCCACCTCCAGCGCGTGGTCGAGCGAGCCGATCAGCCCGAAGCGGAGGTCCCGATCCCGGGCGCGCTCGGCGAGCCGGTCCCGGAACCAGCGCCGGTTGTCCAGCACCCGGCGCTGCACGGCCACCAGGTCGGCGCGGCAGTCGGCGTACGCCGCTCCCCCGACCTCGGCCTGGAAGTCGTCGTAGACATCGGCGGTGTCGACCGCGTCGTTGGGTGCGACGTAGGCGATGGTCGCCGCGACGTCGTCGGGATAGAAGCGGCGGTGGTAGGTCATCGTCATGCCGCCCTTGGAGATGCCGGTCGAGAGCCACCGACGCTCGTAGATCCGCTTGAGGGCGCCGACGATCCGGTGCTGGTCGGCGGCGGACTGGCGGATCGTGAGCTGGGTGGCCCAATTCGGGTGGCGGGGGCGGGAGGGCGTGAAGAACCGGTGCTCGACGGTGACCTGGTTGCCGCCGACGATCCGGGTGACCTCGCTGTCGTACGGGAAGCGCCAGGTGTTGAGGTGGTAGCCGGAGGTGGCCAGCACCGTCGGGCGGTCGGCACCACGGTGCACGAGCGTCGCCCGCAGCCGGAACCGGCGGCCGTCCGGGCGGTCGTGGTCGACCGGCAGCCTGAACCAGATCCGGAAGAACCGGGCGCCGCTCGGCGCCAGCCGCGGGACCTCGGTGACCGAGTCGACGATGCCGATCCGCTCGAGACGCTCCTGCAACCCGGAGGCCCGTTGCTGCGCCACGGGCGTGGCCGCCGAGGTCGCCGGCACCGGCGCGACCGCGGTGAGCAGGAGGACGACGGTCAGCAGCAGTCGGGCGGGCGACCCGAGAGAGGAGGACACGGCGCCAGTGTGCCCCACCGTCAGGCGGCACCGTCAGTGGCGGCGGCCGCTGCGCACGTACCGGAGGTAGCGGCCGTCGAGCTCGGGGATCCACGCCGCTCCGGCGTACGACGACCGGGCCCGGGCGTGCCGGCGACCGGTCAGTCCCGCCCACTGCCNACCTCGCGCACGACGCCGAGCCGCACGCGACGCGGCAGGTCCTGGATCAGCGCACCGTGGCTCCCCCGCGGCACCGTGACGCTCCGGCAGGACCGGTCCCGCCCGTCGGCTCCGCACCGGAACGGCTCGGCCGCCCACGGGTCGAACTGACCGTTGACGAAGAGCATCCGCCGGCCGGACGTGCGCACCCACGCGTCGATGTCGGCCATCGCGGTCGGGTCGTGCGACACCGGCCGGAGGGCCGGCGGGAGGACGTTCGCGGGCGTGTTCGCGCCGGGGTACTCCAGCAGGTCGCGCAGCCGCCCCTCGTAGGGCTTCGGTCCGCCGATCTGCGCGGCCGCCTGGTAGTGGTACGGCGCGGAGTAGAACCGTCGCTGGTCCGACAGGTTCCGCCACGGGTTGACCAGGCCGGCGTACCGCCACACCTCGCTGTTGCTCAGTCTCCGGGCGGCGGGCACGCTCGCGCAGGCCTCGGCGCCCCAGTACTGCCAGAACGCGAAGTAGAAGTCGATCACCGACGCCTCGAGACCGCGGTCGAGACTGCCGACGTACCTCCAGGTCAGGCCGTTGGCGGCAGAGAAGGCCTCGAGCCGGCCCCGGAACCACCCGCGCCGCTGCAGCATCCGGCGCTGCAGGGCGACCAGCCGGTCGCGGCAGTCGTCGAGGCGCGGTCCTCCGACCCGGGCGAGGAACGCCGGGTAGGCGTCGTCGCTGTCGACCGCGTCGTTCGGCGCGACGTACGCGATGGTGCCGGTGACGTCGGACGGATACCAGCGGCGGTGGTACGTCGCCGCCATCCCTCCCTTGGAGTCACCGGTGCTCAGCCACCGACCGTCGTAGAGCTTGCGGAACACGGAGATCACCCGGTGGTGGTCGGCGGCGACCTGCCGGATGGTCAGCTGGGTCGCCCAGTCCGGGTTCGCGGGCAGCGACGGAGCGAAGAAGCGGTGCTCGATGTCGATCTGGTTGCCGTCGACGATCCGGGTGACCTCGGAGCGGTAGGGGTCGTTCCACAGCTGGTAGCCCGCCGTCTCGACCACCGTCGGCCGGTCGGACCCGCGGTGCAGCAGGTTGACGCGCAGGCCGAAGGTGGGTCCGTCCGGCCGCGCGTGGTCGACCGGCACCGACACGGTGATCCGGAAGAACCGGGTGCCGCGGGGAGAGCCGGGCACCTCGGTGGCCTTGGCGACGATGCCCATCCGGCGGATCCGCTGGAGCATCGGGGACGGCGCCGCGGTGGTCGAGCTCGCGGTCGCGGGCGACCCTGTCGCAGGCACCGTCGGCCGTACCGTTGTCGGCTCCAGTGCGGGTGCCGGGGGCGCCGCCAGCAGCGGGACGGTGAGGACGGCCGCGGCTGTGCACACGAGAGCACGCAACCGGCCGGCCATCCGTCCCCCAACGTCTTCAACGAGCCCGAGGTCTGCTGTTCCAACGCGGGTCGGCGCGCCGCGTCACGCGTCGAGCGGCTCGGCGTCCCGCTACGACGTCTTGCGCATCGCCCACTCCCGGATCCGGTCGATCCGGGTCTGCAGCTGCTCGGCGTTGGCGATCGCCGCCGCCGGCCCGCCGCACTCCTTGCGCAGCGCGGCGTGGGTGATGGCGTGGGGCTGACCGGTGCGGTGGTTCCACGCGGACACCAGTCCGTTGAGCTCGCGGCGCATCACCGCGAGCTGCTCGTGGGTCGTGACCTGCTCGACGCTGTCGGGCGCGGGAGCCGCCGCGCGGCGGGTCTTCGCCCGGTCGGTCTGGCGCTGGCGCAGGAGGTCCTTCATCTGGCTCGGGTCGAGCAGCCCCGGGATGCCGAGGAAGTCCATCTCCTCGTCCGACCCGACCTGCACCTCGCCCTCGTGGCCGAACGACGCCCCGTCGTACAGGGCGTGGTCGAAGCGGGCCTGCGAGCCCAGCGCCTCGAACGGCACGGACAGGAGGTCCGCCGACGCTGCGTCGTTGGGTTCTCCCGCCTGCGCGCGAGCGAGGAGGTCGTCCTCGGCGGCGAAGATGTCGCCGTCGTCGGACACCTTGCGGCCCAGCACGTGGTCACGCTGGACCTCGAGTTCGGAGGCGAACCCCAGCAGCCGGGGCACCGACGGCAGGAAGACCGACGCGATCTCGCCCCGCGCCCGGGCCCGGACGAATCGGCCGACCGCCTGGGCGAAGAACAGCGGCGTCGAGGTGGTCGTCGCGTAGACACCGACCGCGAGCCGCGGCACGTCGACACCCTCCGACACCATGCGTACGGCGACCAGCCAGCGACTGTCGCCGCTGCTGAACTCCGCGATCCGCTTCGATGCCGCCTTCTCGTCCGAGAGCACGACCGTGGCCGGCTCCCCCGTGATCGCCTTCACCAGCTTCGCGTAGGCCCGCGCCGAGTCCTGGTCGGCCGCGATCACCATGCCTCCGGCGTCGGGCACGTGGCGGCGTACCTCGGAGAGCCGCTTGTCGGCGGCCTGCAGCACGGCCGGCATCCACGAGCCCTCGGGGTCGAGGGCGGTGCGCAGGGCCTGGGCCGTCAGGTCCTTGGTGAGCGGCTCCCCCAGGCTGGCCGCGACCTCGTCGCCGGCCCGGGTGCGCCACTGCATCTCGCCGGAGTAGGCGAGGAAGAGCACCGGTCGCACGACGTGGTCGGCGAGGGCCTCGGCGTACCCGTAGGTGTAGTCGGCGACCGACCGCGGGATCCCGTCCGGTCCGGGCGCGTAGGTGACGAACGGGATCGGGTTGACGTCGGAGCGGAACGGCGTGCCGGTCAGAGCCAGCCGCCGCGCGGCCGGCTCGAACGCCTCGCGCACCCCTTCGCCCCAGCTCAGCGCGTCGCCGGCGTGGTGGATCTCGTCGAGGATCACCAGCGTCTTGAACCGCTCCGTGCGGATCCGCAGCGCCAGCGGGTTGACGCCGACGCCAGCATAGGTGACGGCGACGCCGACGTAGTCGCTGCTGATCTTGCCCTTGCCGGCGGAGTAGGTCGGGTCGATGGGGATCCCGGCCTTGGCCGCAGCCTCGGCCCACTGCAGCTTCAGGTGCTCGGTGGGCGCGACGATGATCAGCCGGTCGACCTGGCGCCGGCCGAGGAGCTCGGCGGCGACGGACAACGCGAACGTGGTCTTGCCGGCCCCGGGCGTCGCGACCGCCAGGAAGTCACGAGGCGACCGCTCGAGGTAGTCGCGCATCGCCGTCGCCTGCCACGCGCGGAGCGAGGGCGCCGTTCCCCAGGCAGCTCGCTCCGGCCAGGCCGGACCGAGGGACGTGAGCGGGGCGGCGGCGTCGTGGCCGCCCGTCACTCGCCGGAGCCCGGGTCGGACGGGCCGTCGGAGAGGCCCTCCCAGATCTCCTTGCAGTCCGGGCACACCGGGAACTTCTCGGGCGCCCGGCTCGGCACCCAGATCTTCCCGCAGAGCGCGCGCACCGGCGTGCCCATGACCATCGCCTCGGTGAGCTTGTCCTTCTCGACGTAGTGGGAGAACCGCTCGTGGTCACCCTCATCGGTCGGGACGGTACGGCGGTCCTCGAGGACGTCCGTTTCTGTCGAGAATCCGATCTGGGTCACGGCACGCAGTCTAGATGAGGACCGGGGCCTTGGTTTCGAGGCTCGCTTCGCTCGCACCTCAACCAGCGGCCACACGCTCGCTTCGCTCGCACCTCAACCAGCGGCAGCACGCTCGCTCCGCCCCTGCCGCCGGTCGAGGCGACAGGCTCGCTTCGCCCCTGCCGCTGGTTGAGGCGACAGGCTCGCTTCGCCCCTGCCGCCGGTCGAGGCGACAGGCTCGCTTCGCC
Organism: Nocardioides pelophilus; assembly: GCF_014180685.1. Lineage (GTDB taxonomy): Bacteria > Actinomycetota > Actinomycetes > Propionibacteriales > Nocardioidaceae > Nocardioides > Nocardioides pelophilus. The sequence continues at coordinate 5,393 of NZ_JACEHF010000189.1, forward strand.
TTTGCCGCTGGTTGAGGTGCGAGGCCGCCCGCGGCCGAGCCTCGAAACCAAGGCGCCGCTAGTTCAGCTCAGGATCCGCCGGACGGGTCGCGTGGAACGCCAGGTCGCCGGGCTGGCGGCGCATCACGTCGCGCCAGAGGTCGCGGGTGTCGAGCCGGAACACGTCGTCGGGAAGACCGGGTACGACGTACCAGCTGCCTTCCTCGATCTCGGCCTGGAGCTGACCGGCGCCCCAGCCGGCGTACCCGGCGAAGATCCGCAGCCGTTCGACGGTGCCGACGACGAGCTCGGTCGGCGTGTCGAGGTCCAGCAGGCCGAGCCGGTCGGCGACCGACCGGAAGCCGACCGAGCCCTCCCCGTCGACGCTCGCCAGGGCGACCGCGAGGGCGCCGTCGGTGGACACCGGTCCGCCCTGGAAGAGCACCTCCGGCTCCTCGACCACGTCGCCCCAGTCGGCGAGCACCTCCGAGACGGGGAGCGCGCTGGGCCGGTTGAGCACCACGCCGAGCGCGCCGTCGGCGTTGACGTCGAGGAGGAGCACCACGGTGTCGACGAAGTTGGGGTCGAGCAGGTCGGGGCTCGCCAGGAGCAGCATCCCGGCCTCGAGGCCACCGACCGCGTTGTTCACGGCTCCATCATTCCCGACGAATCAATCGGGAACGGACAACAGCCCCGGGGCGACACGGGAGGGAGGGGTGTGTCGCACCCAGGGCTGTCGCGGGAGGCCCGGCCGGAGCCGGGTCGGTGTCAGGCCGCGACGACGGCGCGGAGTCGCTCCATGAAAGGGAGCTTCGGCGTCGCCTCGGCGCGGGCGTCGAGCGCGCTGGCGACGACCCGGATGTTCCGGGCCTCGGCCTCGATCTCGGCGCCGACCGCCTGGCCGTTGTCGCGGCCGAGCGCGGCGCGGCCGGCCATGACGGCGAGGAAGTAGTGCTCCTTGGCGGTGGCCCGGGCGACGGCCTGGGCCATCTCGTCGTTCACCGGCTCGGCGCGGTAGTGGTCGATGATCATGCGAACGCCGGGAAGCTCCTCGACGGTCAGCGCCCATCCGGTCGCGACCGCGGACCGGAGGTCCATCGGCTGGACCGCGAGCTCGCTCTCGATGTGGCCCGCGAGGCGGGTGTGCCACTTCAGCTGCAGGGCACCGAGGAGGTCCAGCTCGTCGCGGAACCTCTCGGAAACGCCGGGCACGTCCATCGGGAGGATTCCATCCCGACGTTGCGCCGCGACGGCGATCACGGTGCGAAGGGTCTCGCCCCGGTTGTGAAAGGCCGTCCAGGTCATGGTCAGCTCCTTGTGGTGGGGGAACGGCGGCCAATCCCCCCGATGGAATCCGGCGCCGACATACCGTTAGTACGTACTGACAGTATGCGTCCGAATTCGGGTACGCCAAACACCTTCGTGCGTGATCCCCAACACGGGTTCGGCGGGAACTCGGGACGTTTCCGCGGGCCGCGTGACGGGCGCCACGGGCACCCGTCACACCGACGTGACGCACGACATATGCTGGCCGGCGTGGCGAAGGCTTCAGTGTCGAAACTCGTCCCCAAGGTTCCGAGCGTGGGGGCGTCGCGCAGGGCGGCGTACTCCGCCTCCACCAAGCGCGCGCTGATCGACGTCGCCGAGGCCCGCTTCACCGAGGCCGGCTACGCCGCGGCGTCGCTCGACGCCATCGTGGCCGGCGCCCGGGTGACCAAGGGCGCGCTCTACCACCACTTCTCCGGCAAGCAGGCGCTGTTCGAGGCCGTCTTCGAGCGGGTCGAGGACGACGCGTCGCGGCAGATCCAGAAGGCGCTCAAGGGCCAGAAGGACCCGTGGGTCAAGGCCCTGTCGGGGCTCCGGGCCTTCCTCGCGGTCGTCCAGCAGCCGGCCTACCGGCGGATCGTGATCCAGGAGGGTCCGGCGGTGCTCGGCTACGAGCGCTTCCGCGAGCAGGAGGAGCGCTCGACCTTCGCCAACGTGCTCGACATCGTGCGCTCGGTCCTCGACTCCGGGAAGTGGGAGCTCGACGAGCCGATGCTGCAGACCTACGCGCGGATCTTCTTCGGCGCGATGTCGTCGGCCGGCGAGTCCGTCGCGACGGCCCCCGACCCCGAGCAGGCGGCGGAGCGCGTCGAGGCCGCGATCGCCTTCCTGCTCACCGGCGTGCAGATGATGGTCGAGAACGGCGTGGAGCTGCCGACCAA
>NZ_JACEHF010000019.1 GCF_014180685.1 Nocardioides pelophilus
CAGCAGCCGCCGGCCGTGGCGCGACCGTCGTCGACGGCGCCCTCGTCGACGAGGCGATGGCCCTTGCGGCGCGCAAGGTGCTGGGCAAGGCATCGGGCACGGTGAGCGCGTGACAGCGGTGGCCGGTCCCTGGTTCGACGACCTCCGCGTCGGCCAGGTCTTCGACACCGCACCTGGCTGCACCCTCACGGAGGGCAGGGCGGCCGCCCACCAAGCGATCGTCGGCGACCGCTGGCGGCTGTCCTTGGACGACGAGCTGGCGAGGCGGGTCGCCGGTGGCCGACCGGCGAGCCCGGCATTGGTCTGGAACGTGGCGATCGGGCAGTCGACGCTGGTCACTCAGCGAGTCCGCGCCAACCTCTTCTACCGTCGGCTCGCCCTGCTCCGGCAGCCGCTGCTCGGCGACACGCTGTCCACCACGACCACGGTGGTGGGCCTCCGCGAGAACTCGCGACGCCCCGGCAGGCCCCCGACTGGCCTGGCGGCGCTGCGGATGACGACGAATGACCACGAGGGCCGCCCGGTCCTCAACTTCTACCGCTGCGCCATGCTCCCGCTCCGCGACGGAGCGGAGACCGGACACGACGACGACCTCGATGCGGTCGGCACCGAGGGTTCGCCCATCGACCCGGCGGAGCTGGTGCCCGAGTGGGACCGCGACGCCTACGTAGCGGCACTCGGAGGCCGTGGCTCCGAGGGCGCCCCGGGTTCGGGGACGGTGCTCGAGGTCGCGACCGGGGACGTCGTGTCGAGCGCCCCCGAGCTGGCCCGTCTGACACTCAACGTGGCAGCCGTGCACCACGACGCGCACGTCGCCGGCGGTCGAAGACTGGTCTACGGAGGGCACACGATCGCGATCGCCGCCTCCCAGGTCCTCCGAGCGCTGCCCGACCTTGCGACCGTGCTCGCTTGGGAGTCCTGTGACCACGTCGGACCGGTCCACGAGGGTGACACGCTGACCACCCGGGTCACCGTGGACCGCGTGCTCACGACGCCCGGCGGGTGGCGCACCGTCGACCTCCGGGCCGAGGTCGTGGCGGACCGTGACCGGGCAGTTCTGGATTGGCGGTTCACGGCGCTGGCGCCGTGACTCCCAGGCCGGTCGCCGGCAGCGGCGCTGGCGGGGTCACGGCATCGTGTAGCCGCCGCTGACGCTGAACAGCTGACCGGTGACCTGTCGGGCAGCCTTGTCGGACGACAGCCACAGGGTGGCGTTGGCGATGTCCTCCGCCGTGGTGAGCCGTCCGAGCGGGGTGTCCTTGAGCAGGTAGGCCGCCTGGTCGTCGTTGAACACGTTGTCCTTGCCGACGGCCCACAGGCTGCTCCCGCCCACGGCCTCGGGCCCGTCGGGCACGACCAGCCCGGGGCACACGACGTTCGAGCGGATGCCGTGGCGGCCGTGCTCGCGCGCCGTGGTCCGGGCGAGGGCGACGACCGCCGCCTTCGTCGCGCCGTAGACGCCCTGGCGGATCTGGCCGAAAGCCGACTCGCTGGCGATGTAGACGATGGAGCCGTGGCCCTGCTCGCGCATCGGAGTCAAAGCGGCCTGGGTGGCGCTGATCGCGGTGTAGAAGTTGACCTCGACGGTGCGTTGCCAGTTGGCCCGGTCCGTGTTCTTGGCGATGAATCCCGGCACGCTCCAACCGGCGTTGTTGACAAGCACGTCGAGCCCGCCCCACAGGTCGACCGAGCGTCGGACGGCGCGCTCCGCCTCGTCCTCGGTAGTCAGGTCGCCGATCGCAAGCTCGACCGCTGCGGCACCGGAATTGAGGGCCTCGCTCCTAACTCGCTCTGCTTGGTCGCCGTCGATGTCACTGAGCACGATGCGGCAACCTTCCGCGGCGAACCCGTGAACGATTCCGCGTCCGATGTTCGAAGCGCCGCCCGTGACCAGCACGCGTGCGTCCCTGAGTCCCAGATCCATTCAGCTCTCCTCGATGTCCGGTACCAGGGGCGCGTGATGTGCGGACAGGCGACTCGGATCCTCGTGTAGCACTCAACCTTAATCTAAGTTCGAATTGTTTTCAGGTTGGAGGCGGCGCCTGATCGCCACGACGGCGCGGCGTTGGCACCGCTGGAGGTATGCATCCTCGATGCGGCGGGATGCCCGCGCCGACGGTCATCCGTCAGTGTGCGTGACGGGACGATGCTCAACTTGTCCGGCTGGGACCGGACAGCGATCGTCGGGTCGACCGACTGTGCCTGGGTTGTGTCGAAGTTCGCGGATCAGCGCGCGGGTCGCGGGGGGGGGGGGGGGGGGGGGGGGGCTTGTCGCGTTCTCCACCATCGAGGAGCTGGCTAGCCTTGGCATCCCCCTCCACGTGCGCCCCGAAGAAGAGCGGCTGGCCGCCATTCCGCAACGATGGGTACGCGCTGGCCCGCCTCCCGGACAGCTCCGAGGACTTGGTAGCCATCCCGGTGCCCGTCCTGTCCGAGCACGGCATCGCCCTCGCCGCCACTAGCCTGGTCGGCCGCCGAGGCAACCTGGACGTCGACGTTGCGGTTCCGCTGCTCAAGGGCGCCGCCGCCGAGCTAGCGATCATCTTGAACGGTCAGCGCAACCTCAACGTCGAGCCGGTCCCCGATGAGGACGGACCGGGCGCACGTCCCGGTGGCGGCCGGTCATCCACGGCGACACGGCCTACGCCGCGGCGCTGCCCATCCACGCTGACGGCAGTCGCGATCCCGGCGACATGACCAGTCAGGCACGCACCACCCTCGCGAACCTCGACCGAACCCTCAGTCTGGCCGCCGAGCGGCCGGCGCGGTCAGGTACGACGTGCTGTCAGTCCACGCATTCCTCACCGACCTTGCCGACACCCACGCCTTCGATGAGGCATGGCGCGAGCACTTCGCAGCGCCTTATCCGGTACGCGCATGCGTCCAGCCGGCCGGGTTACGCACCCGTGGGGTCAGGCTCGAGCTCACCGCCGTCGCTGCACTCATCCCTCCACCGGCCTGAGAGCTGAGCGTGCCGCCGTCTGGGACTAGCTCGTTCCGCAGTGGCCTTGCGTCTGATGGACCGCTGTCTTCGTACCCCGGCATCCTCGACGCGGCGCAACAGGTGCGCCCAGGTACCCGCAGAAAACCCCCTTTGGACATCGCTCCTCCGCTCCATGGTCCTGGGGCATAGCCGAATCGCGATCCATCAACTGCGAGGTCCGCGGGGCGATGAGAACAGCAGGGACGAGCTGCGGAGGGCGAAGAGGGAATTGCCAGGTCGTGCATCTCGACCCAGAATGGGTTGGAGCCGTCGTGGACCCACCACTTTGGGTAACCGGCCTCGAGCGAGACCTTCAGAGGCCGGACACCGACTGTGCGCACTGAGTCAGACAGGACGTTCAGAACATCGCTTGGCGGGCGTCGAGGCCGTGGACGTCGGCGCGGTCGAGGGTGACCGGCGGGACGTCAGCCAGGTCGCCGCGGGACTCGATCTTCACGGTGTCGATGCCGCGCTCGGACTCGGTCGGCGGCGCGGGCGTCACGGGTAGCGCGGCGGAGATCCATGCTGTCAGCCAGGTCCTTGGCATCGACGGTGCCGTCTGGTGTGGCGGGCTGGGCCGCTCCGTTTCCCACGACCCACCGCACGCTGCGAGCTGGCGCCACCTCGAAAGCTTCGGGGGTGCCGCATTTCGCAATCAGGACGGGCGGCCCTGGACGCGCGTGAGCGCGTCGAGGTTGCGTTGGTCGGTGTCGGGGAGGGTGTGGAGATATTTCTGGGTAGTTTGGATCTGGGAGTGGCCCATCCGTTCCATGACGGACTTGAGGTCCGAGCCGCCGGCGAGCAGCCAGGACGCGTGGGCGTGCCGCAGGTCGTGGACGCGGACGGGGAAGTCGACTCCGCTGGCCTTTACGGCGGGGAGCCAGACCCGGGTGCGGAAGGTGTTGCGGGAGATCGGGGTGCCGGCGGTGGTGGCGAACAGCAGGTCGTCGCGACCGATGCTGTTGGTCTTGATGTGCTCGGCGATCGTGTCGAGCCAGGCTTGACGCACGCCGAAGATGCGGGGTTCGTTGTCCTTGGGGTAGGGCTTAGCCAGGTAGCGTTGCCCGGTGGGGGAGTGCTTCTTGGAGACCTCGACGATCGTCTCCTCCACGGCCAGGGTGCGGCGCAGGAAGTCGATGTGCCGGGGTTTGAGCGCGATGAGCTCGCCCCAGCGGAGGCCGGCCTCGATCAGGGTCTCGATCATCAATCGGTGCTGGGTGGGGAGCGCGGTCAGGAGGCGGTCGAACTCCTGTGGGGTCAGGGTGCGGGACTTGCGGGTGATCACCTTGGGTAGCTCGGTGTGGTCGCACGGGTTGTAGACCAGGACCCTGTCCTTAACGGCCCGGCCGAAGATCGAGGACAAGAAGACGTGGTACTTGCGGATCGACCTCGGCGAGAGCCCCTCGGCGTGGGCTTGGGTGACCCAGTCCTGCACCAGTGAGGGGGAGATCCGGTTGAACTTGCGCTTGCCGAAGAACGGGTAGAAGTGTTTGTTCAGGTTAGAGGAGTAGGCGGCAAGGGTGGAGGCCTCCACGTGCTTGTTGGGCAGCCACTCCGTCTCGACATACTCGCGGAAGGTGATGTCGCCCAGGGAGGAGTCGTGCCATGAGCCGGCGAGGACCTTCTGTTCTTCGCGGTTGGCGGCACGTTGGGCTTCGCGGCGGGTGGAGAAGGACCCGGCCGAGCGTTTGTGGCCGTCGGGGTCGCGGTAGACGCCCATGTAGGTGGTGCCGCGTGCTCCGGTGCGTTCCATGATCCACGCCATCGCCTGAGACCTCCCGAGAACTGTCTTGTGGGCCAGTTGTAGGCAAAGTCGGCGTGGATGCGCTGCGACGTCTATGGATGTCCGTGGAACCGAAATGTGCCTCTGGCCTGCGAGTTTACCCGAAAGCTGAGCGTGGAGCGAGGGCCGAATTCGCCCGTAGGTTTAACTCATAACCCAGAGGTCGCAGGTTCAAATCCTGCCCCCGCTACAAAGAGAAACACCAGGTCAGAGGCGGTTTTCGGAGAGATCCGGAAGCCGCCTCTGGCGTTCTCGACAGCGACCTATAAGCACTTGGCAGCAATGATGGCGGCGTTCAGCCCGTTCGGGGCTGCGAGACGACTTACACGAGCGTGGACCGAGCTGGACGGACCGGGATCTCATCAGGCGTGACCGGACGCCGATTCAGGCGCTCGGTGGGCAGATGATCGGGGCATTGGCCCAGAGGTCACGGCCCGCACCGTGTGCGGGCCCGAGGGACAAGGTCAGTAGGCCGCGCGCGACCGTCCCGCCCAACGAGCTCGCGCGCGCCTGCTACGCGCGCTGGGGCCGCTGGCGCCGACGCTCAACGCGGTGGGGGAGTCCTGCTACAAGGCGCTACTCTTCCTCGCTCGGCTGGCGAGGTGTGCGGGTCGGTCGACGTCGCTGCGGTGCGGCGGATGCGGGGCGGGCACTTCTACTCCAGTTTTCGGGGGCTGATGCGGCTGGACGGCAACCTGGTCGACCAGGACGTCTAGGTCGCCGAAACGGACGGCATCGGGTTTCGCGTGGAGCAGCAGATCGCGCGCGCTCATTGAGCTGCCTCAGCCAATCGCCTTCAGGGCGTCCCGCCAGGCGTCGGGCAGCGCGGCCTGGTGCGCCTGGGCGCCGAGGCGGCGCCACAGGTGCCCGCCCGCATCGAGGTCGTAGCGGTCGGGCACTGCCGGGTCGGGGGCGAGCTGTCTGCCCAGCAGGAGCACCGAGCAAAGGACCCGATGTCCGCCGAGGAGTCCCGGGGCTGTCGCGGCGTCGAGCGGCAGCTCTTCGACCAGCACGGGGCTGCGCTCGACCGCGACGGTCGTGTGCTGACGCATGCCGCCCGGCCGTTCGCCGTACCGGCCGAGGACGAGGGTGTCCCGGATCGCGACCCCGGCGCCGGCTGCCAGCTCGAGGTCGAGGCGACGGCTGACGTCGGCCCCGGCCGCGACGACGAACGGCTCGCCCGCCCAGGTCAGGACGGCGTCGCGGCCGAGCCGGGCCCGGACGTCCCAGCGGGCCCGGTCGCCGCGCATGTCGAAGGCCACGGTGCCGCCGGGCTCCACGAGGTCGAGCCGGGCGCCGGCGTCGACGGTGATGTCGACCTCGATCGCGTCGCCGGCCAGGAGGAGGGCTCCCTCGGGCACCAGGCTGATCCGTGCGGCCCGTGCGTCGTGGTGGAGCACCATCGGTCGCACGAGCGCGGTGGAGGGGTCGGAGCCGGTCATCGCGCTCCGGACCCGGCAGCGGCCCCCGTCGGGGTCCGCGCTGACGCGGATGCGGGTGCGGCCGACCCGCTCAGTGCTGGTGAGCATGGCTGTGCCGCGCCATCGGTCCCGGGTCGCGGGGGATCAGTGCGCCGGTGCGGTGGGAGGCGAGGATCCCGGTGACCCACGTGATCAGCTCCTCGACGCTGGCGCGATCGGTGCGGGACAGGCCGAGCACCGGTCGGGCCGCGCGCACGGCCCTCGCGTCGCCGATCATCCGGGGCACGTCGACCCCGACGTACGGCGCCAGGTCGGTCTTGTTGACCACCAGCAGGTCGGCGCGTTCGATCCCCGGCCCGCCCTTGCGAGCGACGTCACCGCCGCCGGCGACGTCCAGCACGAAGATCTGCGCGTCGACGAGCGCGGGGGAGAAGGTGGCGGTCAGGTTGTCGCCGCCCGACTCGACCAGGACGACGTCGAGGTCGTCGTAGTCCTCCTCGAGCTCCTCGATCGCGAGCAGGTTGGCGCTGATGTCGTCCCGGATCGCGGTGTGGGGACAAGCGCCGGTCTCGACCGCCCGGATCCGCTCGGCCTCGAGCACGCCGGCCGATCGGAGGAACCGCGCGTCCTCGTCGGTGTAGATGTCGTTGGTGATGACCGCCAGCTCGAGCGTCGCTGCGAGCTCCCGGCAGAGCAAGGCGATCAGCGAGCTCTTGCCGGTGCCGACCGGGCCGCAGACGCCGAGTCGCAGGGGGCGGTCGGGGTGTCCGTGCTGTCCGTGCTGTCCGGGGTGGTGGCTGTCCTCGTGGTGGGGGGCGTGCTCAGGCACGGAAGAGCCTCCTGTTGGTGACGGCGTGGGCCTGCGCCCAGACCTCGATCTGCGGACATCCGACGGCCGGGATCTCGCCTGGAGAGGTGAGGTCGGCGACCTCCGCGGCCAGAGCAGCGATCTCGGGCAGCGCGGCGGCCACCCACCCGGTCGCGACGGCCGGGTCCAGGGGCGCCAGCTTGAGCGCGGCCGCGCACACGGTCTGCACGTCGTCGTACCCGACCAGACGCGCGAGCGAGCCGGCGGGAAGGCCGAGGTGGGCGGCGACGGCGCCGAGGACGGTCGCCCGGGAGGGTGCGAGGAGGTCGTGCAGCGGCGCCAGGGCCTCCGGCCAGAGCAGCCCGGCGAGTCGCCTCAACGTCCGTCCCTGGCCCCGCGACGCCTGCCGGAGCGCGCTGCTCGGCGTGCGGGCGGCCCAGGCGACATCGACATCGGCGAGGTCGCCGCCGCAGGCGGCCCGGTGGCGCGCGACGACGGCGGAGCCCGCCTCGACCAGCGTGACGCTGCGCAACCGGGTCCGGAGGTACGCCGGGACGTCGTGCGCGGTCAGTCCGTGGGCGAGCGCGGCCTCGACCGTGCCGGACTGCGTGTGCCCGCCCACCGGGAGCCGCGCGTCGGCGAGCAGCATCAGCACCAGTTCGTGGTGCATCAGAACATCGCGTACAGCTGGGCGAGGGGCAGCGTCTCCACGGGCGCCGGCACGACCCGCTCTCCGTCGACGTCGATCTCGAACGTCTCGGGATCGATGTCGATCCGGGGGAGGGCGGTGTTGTTGACCATCGCTGCCTTGGTGACGTCGCGGGTCGGGGTGACGCCGGCGAGGCGCCGCCGGAGCCCGAGCCGGTCGGCCAGCCCGTCCGCGATGGCGGCCGGCGCGACGAAGCTAACCGAGTACGCGCTCGCGTCCGCCATCAGCGTCGGTCGCATGAGCACCGGCTGGGGGGTGGGGATGGAGGCGTTGGGGTCGCCGAGGGCACCCCAGACGAGCGCGCCGCCCTTCATCACGACCGACGGCCGGATCCCGAAGAAGCGCGGGTCCCACAGCACCAGGTCGGCCAGCTTGCCGGCCTCGACGGAGCCGACCTCGTGGGCGATGCCGTGCGCGATCGCCGGGTTGATCGTGTACTTGGCGATGTAGCGCCTGGCCCGGAGGTTGTCGGCGGGACCGCCCCCGAGGTCGGCGTGGTCGCCGTACCTGGCCTTCATCACGTGCGCCACCTGCCAGGTGCGGCAGACGACCTCCCCGATGCGGCCCATCGCCTGGGCGTCCGAGGACGTGATCGACAGCGCGCCCCTGTCGTGCAGGACGTCCTCGGCGGCGATGGTCGTGGCGCGGATCCGGGACTCGGCGAACGCCAGGTCCTCGGGCACCTGCGGGTTGAGGTGGTGGCAGACCATGAGCATGTCGAGGTGCTCGGCCACCGTGTTCACCGTGTGCGGGAGGGTCGGGTTGGTGGACCCGGGGATCACGTGGGGGAGGGAGGCGACGGTCAGGATGTCCGGTGCGTGCCCACCGCCGGCCCCCTCGGCGTGGAAGGCGTGGATGGAGCGGCCGGCGATCGCCCCGATCGTCGACTCGACGTACCCGGCCTCGTTGAGGCTGTCGGAGTGCAGCGCGACCTGCAGCCCGAACTCGGCCGCGGCGCGCAGCGCGGCGTCGATCGCGGCCGGGGTAGAGCCCCAGTCCTCATGGACCTTGTATGCCGCCGCGCCGGCGAGCGCCTGCTCCGCGAGTCCCGGCGCGCTCACCGTGTTGCCCTTGCCCATCAGGAGCACGTTGACCGGGAGGTCGTCGAGCGCGCGGTGGACCGCCGCGAGGTGCCACGGTCCCGGCGTGACGGTCGTGGCCTTCGAGCCCTCGGAGGGACCGGTGCCGCCGCCGCCGATCGTGGTGATGCCGGTGGCCAGGGCCTCGTGGACCTGCGAGCGGGACAGCAGGTGGACGTGGATGTCGATCGCCCCCGCCGTCAGGATCTTGCCCTCGCCCGACACGACGTCGGTGCCGGGCCCGATCACGAGGTCGGGATGCACCCCGTCGGCGATGTCGGGGTTGCCCGAGCGGCCCAGGCCGGCGATCCGGCCGTTCTTGATCCCGACGTCCGCGCGCACCACGCCCCAGTGGTCCAGGACGACGGCGTTGGTGATCACGGTGTCGAGCGCGCCGTCGGCGTTCGTCATGGTCGACTGCGCCATCGACTCGCGGATCGACTTGCCGCCGCCGAAGACGGCCTCCTCGCCCCCGACGGTGCGGTCCTCGGTGACCTCGATCCAGAGGTCGGTGTCCCCGAGCCGGACCTGGTCTCCGACTGTGGGTCCGTAGAGCGCGGCGTACGACGCCCGGCTGATCTCAACCATGTCGCCCGGCCCCCTTGACCTGGATCCCCGGGACGTGCCGCCGACCGCGCAGGGCGACGAGGTCGACCTCCTGCGATGCTCCGGGCTCGAACCGTCTCGAGGTGCCCGAGGCGATGTCGAGGCGGAACCCGGTCGCCGCGTCCCGGTCGAAGGCCAGGGCCGTGTTGACCTCGGCGATGTGGATGTGAGAGCCGATCTGGACGGGACGGTCGCCGGTGTTGGTGATGACGACCCGCAGCCGCTCAGCGGCGGTGCGGTCGCCGTTGAGGACGATGGTTCCGTCGGCGACCCGGATCGCGCCGGGCCCGGACGTGGTGGATGCCACGGTGTCTCCTAGGCGATCGGGTGGTGGAGGGTGACGAGCTTCCTGCCGTCGGGGAAGGTGGCCTCGACCTGGACGTCGGTGATCATCTCGGCGACGCCCGCCATCACCTCGTCGCGCGACAGCACGTCGCGTCCCCGCTCCATCAGGTCGGCGACCGAGGCTCCGGCCCGGGCCTCCTCGATGACCCAGCAGCTGAGGAGCGCGACGGTCTCGGGGTAGTTGAGCCGGATGCCGCGGGCGCGGCGGTCGCGGGCGACCATCCCGGCCACGGCGAGCAGCAGCTTCTCGGTGTCCGCAGGGGTCAGGTGCATGGCGTCAGACTGCCATCGCGGCACGGACAGCGTCGATCGCCGCGGGCCCGCCGTCGCCACCGGACGTGACGCGACCGGACTCGAGCACGTAGTAGCTGCCGGTGGCCGCCAGCGCGAACCCGACGTGCTGCTCGACGAGCAGCACCGAGAGGTCGCCCCGGCCGGTGAGGTCGGTGATCACGCGCTCGATGTCGGTGACCACGTTGGGTTGGATCCCCTCCGTCGGCTCGTCCAGGATGAGCAGGCGCGGCCTGGTCAGGAGCGTGCGCGCGATCGCGAGCTGCTGGCGCTGGCCTCCCGACAGCAGCCCTGCCCGCCGGGCGAGCAGGCCGCGGAGGGCGGGGAAGGTGTCGAGCACCTCGTCGATCGCCGGCCGGGCGGTGGTGATGAGCTGGAGGTTCTCCAGCGTCGTCATGTGGGGGAACGACTGCTGTCCCTGCGGCACGTAGCCGAGTCCCCTCCTGACCCGGGCGCTGGGCCGGAGCGACGTCACGTCCTCACCGTCCAGGACGACGGTGCCCGTCCTGACCGGGATCAGCCCGACCGCGACCCGGAGCAGCGTGGTCTTGCCGGCCCCGTTGTGGCCCATGACCGCGACCGCGCCGGCGGCCGGCACCTCGATGCTGACGTCGTCGAGCACCATCGTCCTGCCATAGCCGGCGGTCACTCCTCGCAGCTCAAGCATGGGTCGTCCCTTCCACGGTCCGGCCGAGGTAGACCTCCTGGACCTCGGGACTGGCCTGGATCTCGGCGACCGACCCCTCGATGAGCACCTTGCCGGCGTGCATCACGGTGACGACGTCGGCAAAGCTCCTGACGAAGTCCATGTCGTGCTCGATGACGACGATCGTGCGCTCCTCGCCGATCCGCTGGAGGAGCGCTCCGGTCTCCTCCCGCTCCTCGGCGCTCATGCCGGCAACCGGCTCGTCGAGCAGCATCACCTTCGCGTCCTGGACGAGCAGCATCCCGATCTCCAGCCACTGCTTCTGGCCGTGCGCGAGCACTCCTGCCGGTCGGTCCCTGAGGTCCGCCAAGCCGACGGTCTCGAGCGCGTCGGCGACGTACGACGGGACGCCGCGCCGTGCCCGGAGCAGCGCGAACGGTGACCGGTGGACGCCGCCGGCGATGTCGAGGTTCTGCAGGACGCTGAGCTCCTCGAAGACGGTCGCTGTCTGGAAGGTCCGGCCGATGCCCGCCCTGACGATCTTGTGCGACCTCACGCTCAGCAGGTCCTGGTTGCGGTAGCGCGCGAGCCCGGTCGCGGGGACCAGGCCGGTGACGGCGTCGACCAGCGTGGTCTTGCCCGCGCCGTTCGGCCCGATGAGGAAGTGGACCCGACCCTGCAGGAGAGTCAGGTCGACACCATCGACCGCCTTGAAGCCGTCGAAGTCGACGGTCAGCCCGCGGACCTCGAGGTAGTCGAGGCCCAGGTCGTCCGGGTTCGGGTGGGGGAGCCTCATGCCGGGGCCGCCTTCCGACGGGGCAACCGGCTCCATGCCTTGCCGAACAGGGAGGCCAGGCCAGCGGGGAAGAGCAGGATCACGGCGATGAAGAGGGCGCCGAGGAAGTAGGTCCACTGGTCCGGGAAGGACTCCGACAACGTCGACCGTCCGTAGCCGACCGCGATCGCGCCCAGAGCGGGGCCGAGGAGCAGCGCCCGCCCGCCGAGCGCCACGCCGGCGATGAGGAAGATCGATGCGGTCGCGTCGACGTCGGAGGGCGAGATGATGCCGGCGATGGGGGCGAACATCGCCCCGCCGATGCTGGCCATCACCGCGGCGATGACGAACGCCGCCAGCTTGACGTTGGCCGGGTCGTGCCCGAGGAACCGCACCCGCTCCTCGGCGTCGCGGGTGGCGACCAGCAGCTCGCCGAACCGGCTGCGGTAGAGCTGCCACACCACGACCAGGCAGGCGACCAGCAGGCCCGCGGCGATCGAGTAGACCATCTTCTTGTTGACCGGGTCGTAGAGGTTGTAGCCGAAGAAGAAGGTGAACTGATTGAGGCCGTTGAACCCCCCGGTCTCCTGGATCGTCGCGATGAGCAGCGTGGCGAACACCACGGCGAGCGCCTGGGTGAGGATCGCGAAGTACGCGCCCTTCACCCGTCGCTTGAAGACGGCGTAGCCGAGGATCGCGGCGGCGATGGCAGGCAGCGCGACGATCGCGAACAAGGTGAAGGCGCCACTGCGGAAGGGCTCCCACCAACCGGGCATCGTGCCGTCGCCGTACAGCAGCATGAAGTCCGGGATGCCCTCGGGGCCGGCCGCCTCGAGCTTCAGGTGCATGGCCATCGCGTAGCCGCCGATGCCGAAGAACACCCCCTGCCCCATCACGAGCATGCCGCCGCGTCCCCACGCGAGGCCGATGCCGACGGCCGCGATGGCCCAGCAGCAGTACTTGCCGAGGTTGTTGAGGCGGAACGGGCTGAGCACGGCCGGCGCCACCACGAGAAGGAGGACGGCGAGCACCGCGATGGCGACCAACGGACCGTAGCTGCGGGCGAACGACTTCATGCCAGCCCCCGGCTGCGGACGACGAACAGCCCCTGCGGGCGCACCTGGAGGAAGACGACGACGAGCGCGAACGTCGCCACCTGCGCCATGCTCGCGCTGGTCCAGTCGGCGAAGAAGGACGTCGCGATGCCGACGGCGAACGCCGCGATCACCGTGCCCTTCAGCTGACCGAGCCCTCCGGCGACGACGACGAGGAACGCCGAGATGATGTACGCCGTACCGAGGCGTGGGTTGGTGCCGGAGATGAGCGACACCGCCACGCCCCCGATCCCCGCGAGCCCCGATCCGACGAAGAAGGTGATCCGGTCCACGGTCCGGGTGCGGATTCCGACGGTCTCGGCGAGGTCCCGGTTCTGCACCGTCGCGCGGATCTGCCGGCCGAAGGAGGAGTACTTCAGCAGTGCGGCGAGCGCCGTGAGCGCCATCAGCGCGAGGACGATCGTGAACATCTGCCGGTAGGGCCAGTGGTAGCCGAAGACGTCGATGTTGCCCTCGAGCCAGCCCGGGGTGCGCACCGGGTCGCCCTGGGCCCCGAAGACGTCCTTGGCCAACTGTTGGAGGACCAGCCCGACCCCGACCGTGACGAGCAAGGTGTCGAGCGGACGGCGGTACATCCAGGAGATGACCGTGACCTCGAGGAGCAGGCCGAGCAGCCCTGCCACCAGGAACGCGACGGGGAGCGCGACCAGGACCGAGACGTCGGTGTTGGTGACGACCTGCTGGGTTAGGTACGTCGCGTACGCGCCCGCCATCAGGAACTCGCCGTGCGCCATGTTGATGACGCCCATCTGGCCGAAGGTGAGAGCGAGGCCGAGTGCGGCGATGAGGAGGAGCGCGCCGGTCGCGGTGCCGGCGAGCAGGGGGGTCGTGAACGAGTCCAAGGAACGTCTCTCCTGAGGCGCTGGTGCCGGGGATCCCGCGCCGTGCGGCGCGGGACCCCCGGGAAAGCGGGGCGTACGACGGTCAGCTGGACGTCACTCCGCGCTCGGGTCCCACCAGTCGTAGCCCTCCAGGAACGGGTCGGGCTCGATCGGCTCCTCCGACGACCACACGATGTCGAACTGGTTGTCGGAGTTGATCCGGCCGATCAGCCCGGTCTTGGCGATGTGATGGTTCTCCCCGTCAATCGTGACCGTGCCCTCGGGGGCGTCGAAGGAGACCCCGTCGGCCGATTCGTTGATGTCATCGACGGCGAAGGAGTCGGCGGCCTCCACGAGGTTCTTGTAGAGGTAGAGCGAGGTGTAGGCCGCCTCCATCGGGTCGGACGTGGGCCGGTCAGACCCGAACCGCTCCTTGAAGGCGTTGATGAACACCTCGTTCGCCGGGCTCTCCACCGACTGGAAGTAGTTCCAGGCGGCGTACTGGCCGGTGACGTCCTTGCCCATCGCCGGCGCTTCCTCCTCGGCGATGGAGACCGAGATGATCGGGGACGTCTCCGGGCTCAGCCCCTGCTCGTAGTAGGCCTTGATGAAGCCGACGTTCGACGAGCCGTTGATGGTGTTGAACACGAAGTCGGGATCGGCCTCGACGATCTTGGCCACCTGGGTGGTCCAGTCGTCGTCGTCCAGCGGCACGTACTCCTCGCCGACGATCTCGATCCCGAGGTCCGCGGCGTACTGCTTGATGATCTTGTTGGCCGTGCGCGGGAACACGTAGTCCGACCCTGCCAGGAACAGGGTCTCGACGCCCTCGGAGGCCAGGAAGTCCATCGCCGGGATGATCTGCTGGTTCGTGGTGGCGCCGGTGTAGTAGATGTTCTCCGACGCCTCGAGCCCTTCGTACTGCACTGGGTAGAAGAGCAGGCCGTTGTTGGCCTCGACCACCGGGAGCATGGCCTTGCGCGAGGCCGAGGTCCAGCCACCGAAGACCGCGGCGACGCAGTCGCTGGTGAGCAGCTTGTCGATCTTCTCGGCGAAGATCGCCGGGTCGCTCGCGCCGTCCTCCTCGACGAACTCGATCTCCTTGCCGAGGATGCCGCCGTCGGCGTTGATCTCCTCGGCGGCGAGTGTCAGCGAGTCGCGCACGGTCTGCTCGCTGATCGCCATGGCCCCGGAGGTGGAGTTGAGGAACCCGAGCTTGATGGTGTCACCGGAGGTGTCGACGCAGCTCTCGGCTGCCGATCCTTCTCCGTCCTTGTTGCCACAGGCGGACAAGCTGATCGTCGCCGTCAGGGCGACGACGGTGCCGATTACGTGGCGGGTGCGTGGTGAGAACACGACTGGGCAGCCCTCTCGATCGTCTGCGCGGCGAGTTGCCCGCCGGGCGATGACTGGGCACAGCGGCGTGCCCCCGGTTGTCGAGGACCGTAGGGAGGGCGCGTTTCAAACTATTGCCAAGTGGTATTAACTCGTGATTACGAGCGGACCGCGTGTCGCTGCCGCAAGTGCGTGCACCGGTTGCTGCTCTAAGCTTTCGCCGTTGTGCGGCCCCCCGATTTTCGGTCCAGAACTTGTGAGAATCCATCCACAAGTGAGAGGACCGGTGTGAGGTCCTGATGGCTGCAGCGAAGAAGTTGACCCTGGAGCAGATCGTGGCTCGGCTGCGTGATGCGGAGAAGATGCAGGGCAGGGTTCCACGATCGATCCCGCACGTGTGTAAGAAGCTCGGGGTCAGTGAGCAGACGTTCTACCGGTGGCGTTCGAAGTACGGGGCGTGAGAGCAGGACGAGGCGATCCGCTGAAGACGCTGGAGCAGGAGAACGCCCGGTTGAAGCGGATCGTTGCCGAGCAGGCGCTACATCTCGATGCTCAAGGACTGGCGAAGGGAAACTCCTGAGCCCGGCCCGGCGGCGGGACGCGGTGGCGATGCTGGTGCGTAAGCACAAGGTCAGCGAGCGCCGTGCCTGCTGGCTGGTCGGGCAGCACAGGTCGACGAACCGGTACGCCCCGACGCCCTCGGACTTCGTGGAGAAACTGGTCGCGCGGATGATCGAGCTGGCCGATCAGCATCCGAAGTGGGGCTACAGGATGGTCAGCGGGATGCTGGACGCGGAGGGCTGGCCGACCTCAAACAGGTGCTGGACCAGAGAACCGGGAATAGCGCAATCTGCGCCACTCGAGAAGTGGTGTGCCCAGGGTGGCGGCCGAGCGGCGTGGAGACAGGCAGCGGTTTACGCTGCCAGCATCTCCCTCAGTCGCGCCGCGAGGGAGCGGCGCCTCGATTCCGAGTCGCGGCGTTGGGCGACCGGGTCTCGGCGGGCTGCGCGCTCGAGGTCGAAGCCGAGCGCTGCGGCACGGTCGTCGTGGAACCAGGTCAGACCGGCCATCAGCGCGACCATGATGTGCTCGTTGCGTCGAGCCTTGGCCAGCATCAGTCCCATCCGGGGAGAGGTTGGGCTCTCGATCAATCGATCGATCACCATACGGACACCGGGCAGTTCGGCTTGGGTGAGTCGCCACGCCGAGACGACGGCCTGATCGTGGTCAGGCAGACGCAGTTGTTGAACCTCGATCCGGCCACTTAGTCGGGTGTACCAGCGCATCTGCAGCGCACCAACCAGGTCGACATCATCCTCGAAGGCTTCCCAGAGCCCGGGAACTCGGGAGGGAATCGCGCCGTCACAACGACGGTCCATCTCCTCGATCGAGGCCTGGAGCACGCGGTACCGCTGGCGGTAGTGAGATTCTCGCATCGGCTTCTCCATTGCGCACAGGGTCGGGTGGCACTTCAAAGTAGGCGGCGCGCCCATCGATCCGTGAGGCGGACGAGCCGATGCAACCAAGGATTTACACCCACCGGTCGTTGGATCTAGGAACGTCACATAAGTGTTCATGACACGACGATTTGGCCGTGTCCCACGTCATAGCTCCGGATCGCGGCCAGTCCTTCGCGTCCGCGTCACACCGACCCCGCGGTCGTCCGGGTCCTCGTTCCTGCCATCACCGAGGGAGCGGAGTGACACATGCCGCGCCCAGGGTCATTGTGCGAAGGCCGCTGGATGGCAGATCACGAGACCTGAGAGCAGCCGTTTTACGAGCGTGACGCTGTTGTGGAACATGGACGGGGAACCCTGGTCGGATGTTCCTCAGGATCCGCACCCGATTGCCCGACACCCCCGGAGCCCTCGCCACGTTGACCCGGTGCATGGGCGCTGCGGAGGTGAACAGTGGCATGAAATCGCGGCAAGCATCTGGGGAGGCAACTCTCCCCTCGCCTCAGCGCGCCTCGGCCATCTCGCTCGTACTGGCAGCCGCCGCGCGTACCGACGACAAACTACGCGCGCGCCACGACGCCCACGAACAGGGCGGATTCAAGCGGTCGTCGCAACACCTCGATGATGGAGGTGCTTGTGGGAAGGCCAGCTGGAAGCGGAGACTCCGAAGTCCTTGGCGACCTGCGCGATCGAGGAATCAGACTCGCGGTAGACCCGAATCACGTCCTGGCGGAACTCCTTGGAAAACGGCTTCGGCACGATGCACATCCTTCCAGCGCCGGCACACATCGACGCAGATTAGATGTCACCTATCCGTGCAGCAGACCCCTGCGGACTACAACCCGATTCGCGGAATCACGGCGCGATCCTGGCGGCGCACCGCGCGATAGGCCGCCCGGAGTGGGCACTCCTGCCGGATGGCGGTCGAGGTCGGACAAACATTCGCAGCACGTTGATGCTCACGCGACGTGCCGAGTTCGCGGAAGGTTTGCTGACAACCGGGACGTCACCCGCGACGGTGATTCAGTGAGCGATCTGAGTCTCGCGTGCGTCATCGTGCTGGCCAGCGCGATGGTTCTATCGGGATGCTCCAGCGAGGTTGATCCATCGGACGGCCATGCTGAGCCGACCAGCGCGGCGGCTTCCGGAACCGCCGGGCCGCCTCCGGTTCAAAACGTTGATGCGCGAGGGCGTTGGCACCTCCGCATGGCCGAGGTGAATGGACACAACATCCTCGTGCCAGGCACTTTGCGCGCGACCTTGAAGGTCCGTTTCAAGGAGACTCTCGCCCAGACTGCCTGCGCTGCCGGAACGTTCGGTCCTCTTCACGTTAGTGAGGAAACGGTGTCGCTGATGACCGTGACTGAGCCGTCGGTGAACATTACGTGTCGGCCGAAGAAGTCCCCGCTCTCGCCAAGCGAATACTTCGACGCCCTCAACCTCGTCGACCGCGCCGAGCTAACGTCAGAGAACCTTGTTCTCATGGGTCCCGAGGTCGTGCTCACGTTCTCCCGGAGCAAGTAGACGAGCTACCTCGTCTCACCTCACGACTTCTCTAGTCGAATGCTCAAGCCGCCTGCTACTGCCGCCCGGCGTGCTCGCGGAGCTGCACGCTACTGCCGCGCTGCAGCGAACGCGTGCATTGCGACGCCGTGCGTTCAGCGCCCCGATCCGTAAGGGTCCAGGGCGCACGGATCAACTACCGTCCGGATGTCGAAACCTTCGGCTCGACCGATCGCTCGAAAAGGAGAGCAAGTAGGGCTTTGTCCAGTGCGCGGTTGAGTCCCGGGGTGACCTCGCCTCGTAGCCCGCGGCAAATGAGTCGAGGTAGTGCTCGAATCTTCACGATGGGAGCGTGCCTCCCGTTGATCGATTCGCGCCCGTGCAGGCAGTCTGCGCCCTAGACTCCCGAACGATTCGCCAGCCAGCGTCATGAGCGAACATCCATGGGACGCGCGCTGCAGGCGACCGAGGTCCAGAGGCACCAGGAGATTGCGATGCACACGAAGGTCGTGACGGTCGTCGGGGTTCTTCTTGCTCTCGCGATCTCGCCCGCGATGCCTGTGAGCACAGCGATCGGTGCCCAAGCGGGAGTGACCTACACCTGGGCCGGGGCAGGCGACGCGTCATCGTGGGCGTCGCCGGGAAACTGGTTGCCCACCGGAGTTCCCGGTCCGACAGATGAGGCGATTATCGATGGCTCAGTCGAGGTCGATATCGGCGGCGACATCGAGGTAGGTGGGCTCCATTTAGGGCCGGAGACGTCTCTCTATGGAACGGACCACGCGACCCGGACCGCTTACACGCTAACGGTTCTCGATGAGTTGTCCTGGAACGGCGCCGAGGTCAGGACCGGCCTTACGGTCGCCAGCGGCGCCGTGGGCAGCATTGACGGCGACCCTCTCTATTTTCCGGACGAAGAGTCCGTCCCGTTGTCGATCGACGGCTCGGTCGAGCTCACCGGCGCGCTCAAGCTTCGCGCCCACGTCGACGTCGGCACCAGCGGACACCTCGATCTCAACGCAGCCCACGTCTACCGCGTCTGTGATTGTTTCGATCCGCTGCTCACGATTGACGGACGTCTCTCAGCGTCAGAAGGAACCTCGCAGATCGTGACCGACGGAGCGTGGAACGGGGAAGTCTCTGTCACGCCGGAAGCCAACCTGATTGTCCGCCAGTCATCGACCGCGACCGGCACCTTCAGCGGTCGAGGAACCTTCACCCTTCTGGGCACGATGTCGCTCGCCGACGACATCAACATCACCGACGGGACTCGTCTCAGGCTCGGCGACGGCGGTTTGAACTCAGGCATCATGGTCGGCGCTGGAGATGTGCACGGCACCGGCGTCATCGAGCTGGCCGAAGGCGGATGGTTAGCGACCTCCGTCCTTGATCCCGCGATCACGTTCTTGTCAAACGGCGGCTTGATTGGCGATACCGACCACGCCCCAAATGTGGGCTTCCAAGGTGTGGGCCAGCTCACGATCGGCACCACCGCGAAGGTGTTCGCCGGAACCCGCCTATGCATCCACGACGACACCTCCGAACGGCAGCGGCCCACAATCCGAGTCCCGTCGGGCTCAACGTTCGACGTTCGCGGCCGGGTCAACCCCCACAGCTGCCGCGCCGATGACGGACTTCTAGTTGGCGTCCCGGGCTCGCTGCTCACGTTCACGCGCCTGGCGTTGGTCGACGCGGCGCAGCTTCACGGCACTGTGGATCTCAACGAGACCGGCATGCTGAAGGCCAAGCGGATCGACATCGACGGTGCCGAGGTGGAGGCTAGCGGCCGCAGGACACTCATCCAGGCTGCCAGGGAACTGACCGGCCGCCCTTCGTGCATCCGCGCTCCCGGATTTGTGCCGGTGTACTCCGCGACGGCATTGAACCTGCGTCGGTTCCCAGAGGCGCCGGCCTCTTGCCTGACCAACAACCCCAAGGTTCTCCTAGACCGCACAGTGTCGGGCCGGCAGAGCGTCCGGCTGGGGCGGGACCCGGGAAACGTCATGTCCGGTCTAGTGCGGGTGAAGATCACCCGGGCAAGCGAGCGCGCAACTATCACCATCGGCGGCACCCGGTTCGAACTGTCTGAGAGCGGAAAGGCTCGCGGATTCCTCATCGTGCCTGCAAACGCGCGGCTAGAGGTGAGAGTCCCCGCCGGCCGAGCGCATGTTCGGTTGACACGGAGCGGCTGGTACTTGCGGTAATCGCGCAGGAACTCTTTCCTTCAGCCCGAACGAGGGTCGGCCCGACCACGAGCGACAACTGTGCGCGCGCCGCCGCAGTTCGGCACGAGAGTGCGGCTATCTGCCGAACCGCGTTCGTTCAAACCAAGAGGTTGATCAGGTGGAACAGCGATCCCGCGGACGACCGGGCATCGCCGCGATCCTCTTTCCTGCCGTATGCGCGGCGGTGCTGCTGATGGTCGGACCCTTCATCGGGTGGCCCGCCGCAGGGGGCCTGGTGGTGATCTTCTCTGTCAGCGCGGTCGCAGCCCTAGTACGCCCGATTCGATTCCCCTCGAATGGCTACGGGAAGCCCGGGTGGTGGGAGATTCCGCTGCTGATGCTGTGCCTCGCGCTGTACGGCGCGGGTCACTACTACTCAATCGCGCGAACCGCTCTCGTCCCTGATTCCCATGTTCCTCGGCTACTGGTCTGTCTCGACGCTCCTGCACGCGCAACGTCTTCGGAGGTATGCGGCCGCGGATGTCTCAGCGGATTCCGATTCGTCGTCATAGCGACCGCTATTGCCGCTGCGAGAGCTTTACTCGTCGAGTAGACGTCGAGTCGGTGGCAGCGGCCGCCGGCGGCGGTTCGACCGAACTGGATCGGGAACGTAGCGCACCGCGTCGCACCGCAGGCAGCGCTCGGCCGTATCGGCTCCGCGTCTGATCGACAGGTGCAACTCGGTCAACACCCAGACGTGCTCGATGCAGTCGGTGTCGTCGTCCAATCCCACCCAGCCACGATAGGAGCGCAGTTGGCTGAGCTCCACCGGATCGGCGCTCTGCGGGCTGGCAGGCGGCGTTCCCCTCGGCCACGCCCATGTGGCCCCGGGAGGAACCCTCGAAACCACGAGCCCAGTCCGGACCGTCATCCTGATTTGGGCTGTTCACCTTCGAGACCTAGCGTCGTTTCACGTGAAGGAGTCGTCGAACCCGGGGTGCGAGGTCTGCGGGGCGCCAACCCAGGAACTCACCGTTCCTCTGGACCCCAGTGGTCAAGACCCCGCGCTGACTCACACTCGAATCGCGGTCTGCACAAGCCTGCTCTGCTCGACCAACCTGTGGGACTACCTCGCGTAAACTTTCCGACAACGCTCAATCCGCGGCAGTGAGTGCCTGCGGCGCGGAGCGACTGCCGACCGGACCCTTCGAGGTTGCGTCTAATCCTGTCGCGCAACCTTGTCTCGGGCGCGCTCAATCTTCTGCGCCGTCTCCTCGATCGCGACGGCTTCTTCTGATTCCTCCGCAGCTTCACTTGCATCGAGTGCCTCGAAGATGGCCTCGGCTCGCTGTGCTGGGTCCTGTTTAGGGCTCATCGGCGCACTGTAAGCGAGGCGGATGAACGGTCAACCCCCACCGGAAGACCCACATCCGAGGTGAGACACCTTGACTAGTGCACGCGGGGCGGCGGTCGGCGTCTGACAACGCTCACCTCGGCAATAGAGGGCGGGCTGGCGGCGCTCCGACGCCGGAACTTCTGGTGATCGTGGGTTACCGAGGTGCCGATCTAGATGCGCCTAGACAGGCTGGTCCTTCTAGGTTGCGCGACGGTCCGGCGGGTCGTCAGGGTTGGCGATTTTGGATGAGGGTAAGGGCGTCGAGGTTGCGTTGGTCGGTGTCGGGGAGGGTGTGGAGGTACTTCTGGGTGGTTTGGATCTGGGAGTGCCCCATGCGTTCCATCACGGACTTCAGGTCGGCGCCACCGGCGAGCAGCCAGGAGGCGTGGGCGTGGCGGAGGTCGTGGACCCGAACGGCGAAGTCGATCCCGGATGCTTTGACGGCGGGGAGCCAGATGCGGGTGCGGAAGGTGTTCCGAGAGATCGGGGTACCTGCTCGGGTGGCGAAGAGCAGGTCGTCGTGGCTGATGTCGTTGGTCTGGATGTGCTGGGCGATGGCGTCGAGCCAGGCTTGACGCACTCCGAACGTGCGGGGCTCGTTGTCCTTGGGGTAGGGCTTGATCAGGTAGCGCTGGCCGGTGGGGGAGTGGGTCTTGGAGACCTCCACGATGGTCTCCTCCACGGTGAGGGATCGGCGGAGGAAGTCGATGTGCCGGGGCTTTAACGCGACGAGCTCGCCCCACCGCAGCCCGGCCTCGATGAGGGTCTCGACCATCAGCCGGTGCTGGTCGGGGATCGCGCCCAGGAGGCGGGTGTATTCGTCGGGGGTGAGGGTGCGGGCCTTGCGGGTGATCACCTTGGGCAGCTCGGTGTGGTCGCACGGGTTGTGCACCAGGACCCGGTCTTTGACGGCGCGGGCGAAGATCGAGGACAGCATCACGTGGTACTTGCGGATCGATCTCGGTGAGAGCCCGGCGTCCTTGGCCTCGG
Source organism: Nocardioides pelophilus (assembly GCF_014180685.1). Classification (GTDB taxonomy): domain Bacteria; phylum Actinomycetota; class Actinomycetes; order Propionibacteriales; family Nocardioidaceae; genus Nocardioides; species Nocardioides pelophilus. The sequence goes on from NZ_JACEHF010000019.1 coordinate 22,229, forward strand.
TGACCCAGTCCTGGACCAGGCTGGGGGAGATGCGGTTCAACTTGCGGTGGCCAAAGTAGGGGTAGAAGTGCTTGTTCAAATACGAGATGTACGCGGCCCGGGTGGAGGCCTCGACATGCTTGTTCGGCAGCCACTCGCCCTCTACGTAGTCGCGGAAGGTGACCTCACCCAGAGTGGTGTCGTGCCAGGCCCCGGCCAGCACTTTTTGTTCCTCACGGTTCGCCGCACGAAGCGCGTCGCGGCGGGTGGAGAAAGTGCCCGCGGATCGGAGCCGTCCGTCGGGGTCGCGGTAGCCGCCGCGATATCGGGTGCCCTTCGCGCCGTGTCGTTCAACCACCCATGCCATGTAAGCCTCCCGAGTCGCCTGTGAGCCATTTGTGAGCAGACCGTGCCCGGATCTGGATGGACGATCTCGGACGAGCCTGGAACCGAAACTGGCCTCTGACCTGGGACTTTACCTTGATTCAACGCTCAACGCACCCGTCCGTTGTTGGCCGCAAGGTCTCTCATAACCCAGAGGTCGCAGGTTCAAATCCTGCCCCCGCTACTGATGTGATGTCTCAAGACATCGCGGACAACGGACCTACGGAAACGTAGGTCCGTTGCTGTTTTTCGGGTCTGGTCGGGTCTGGTCGGGTTGGTCCGGGTGGTCGTCCGATGGGTTGGTAGTCGCGGTTTGGGTCGAGGACGAGTTCGCGGAGGAGTTCGCCGGTGGCGGTGTCGACGATGCGGATGTTGAGGTCTTGGACCAGGAGCCGGACGTAGGTTCCGGCGTAGGTCCGTCCTATGCCGATGTGGTGCAGCCGGCCGTTGTGGCGCAGGGTCACGGACCCGGTCTTGCTGACCCGGTCGTCGCGGACGCGGTCGTGGGTGTCGGTGCTGCGGTCGCCGGGGGTGGCTTTCGGGCGGGCGGCGTAGGCGGCTGTTGGTGTCGAGCGGTGGGGCAGGGAGCGGTGCGGGCGCTGGGTGTTGTACTCGATGGCGAAGCGGTCCAGCAGTGTCTGGATCTCGGCGATGGTGGTGGGCTGGTCGGGTTGGGCGCGCAGCCACTTCTTCAGGGTCTGCTGGAAGCGTTCGACCTTGCCGCAGGTGGTGGGGTGGTTGGGGCGGGAGTTCTTCTGGGTGATCCCGAGGCGTCGGAGTTCGACCTCGAGCTTGGTCTTGCCGCCGCGGCCGCCGGCGAACCGGACGGTGTAGACCATGCCGTTGTCGGTCAGCGTGGAGGCGGGATAGCCGTGCTGGGCTGCGGTTTCGGTGAAGGTGGTCAGCACGATCGGGGCGGTGATGCGGACGTGGGCGCTGATGTGGAGCGCCATGCGGGAGTGGTCGTCGAGCCAGGTGATGATCTCTACGTCGATCCCGGGCGTGCCGTCGGGACGTGAGAGCCGGTAGTGGGTGAAGTCGGATTGCCAGGTCTCGTTCGGTTGCTCTGCTTCGAAGCGGAGGTAGGAGGACTTGGGTCGCTTGGAGGGGTCCGGGATGACCTGGCTGTTGCGGACCAGGATCCGGTGGACCGTGGCCCGTGAGATCGCCAGCTGGTGGTGGTGTTCGAGGTGCCAGCGCACGGTGTCCGCGCCGGCGTCGTGGCCGGCCTCGGTCAGCTCCTTGCGGAGCCGCAGCACCAGCTCGACGGTCTCGGGCGAGGTCGCGTTCGGGGTGGTGTGCGGACGGCGGGAGCGGGGCTCGAATGCGGCCTCGCCGTCGTCGCGATAGCGGGCGAGGAGCTCATAGATCCAGGACCGGGCGACCCCGTAGGCCAGGGCGACCTCGGCGACTGGCCGGTGCTCGACAACGACAGCGGTGATGACCAGACGGGCCTTTGACATGGCCGCACGCTGGCGGCCCGCTGTCTCCTATGTCCTGAGACATGCTGTCCGGGATGTCCTGAGACATCTGTCCGGTATGTCCTGAGCCAGAACACTGCCCCCGCTACTGAGAAGTGGCCTCTGGCCTGCGGAAACGCAGGTCAGAGGCCACTCGCATTTTGAACCGTTTCTGCTTATGTCGCGGATTGATGACCCAAAAACTCGGCGGATGCTGGCCCAGCGTGGCGAACGGCGCGGTGATGGCTGGCTATGTCCACTCCGATGCCTGGGTCTGAGTCAGCCGCACTGAGGCGGCGTCGCCTTCCAGAGGATCAGTGACCGTCCTGGTGGCCGTCTCCGTGATCGTTTTCGATCTCGTCGGCGGGCACTTCGGGATCCCTGGGAAGGTCGAGCGTGACGCTGCCGTCTTCGGCGTCGTTTGGGAGCGGGGAGAAGCTCACGCCGTTGGGCTTGTCTCCCACGGGGATCCGGGCCACGACCTCGAGCTCCTGGAGGTCCAGGACGGCGACGTCGTCCCCGTCGATGTTGGTGATGTAGGCGTGCCGGCTGGAGGGGTCGACGACGACGCCGTGGGAGCCCTGCCCGGTCTCGACGGTTGCGGTCACGGTGAACGTCTTGGTGTCGATCACTGAGACCGTGGTCCCGGGAGAGTCTTCGGTGCCCTGGTTGGCGACGAGGAGGTAGCGGTTGTCGCCGCTGACGTACGTCTGGATGGGGCCGTCTCCGACTGCGACCGTGCCGATCAGCTTGCGCGTCGTCATGTCGACCTTGGCGACGGTGGCCTCGCCGTTCAGGGAGGCGTAGACGAACCGGCCGTCGGGGGAGAAGGCGACTTGCGCGGGGGCCTTCCCGACTTCGATGTCTGTGACCAGCTGGTTGGTTCGGGTGTCGATGACGCTGAGCGTGGTGTCGGCGACGTTCGCCACGACAAGCCAGCGGCCGTCCGGGCTGGGTCGGAGGCCGTGCGGGCCCTGGCCCACCTTGATGGTGTCGGTGGCCTTCATCGTGGACGCGTCAATGACGGAGACGGTGTCGTCTGCGCCGTTTGTGGTGTACGCGGTGGCCCCGTCCGGGGAGACCACGACATGGGCTGGCGCGGAGCCGGTTGGAACCACGCCGTGCAGATCCAGGCTCCCGGCGGACAGCATGGCGGCGTATCCGTCGTGGCCACTGACCGTCCACACCGAAGCACCGTCGGGAGACGCCTGGACGTTGTGCGGCCCTTCGACGCCGGCGACGGTGGTCACGACCCGGTTGGTGGCGGCGTCGATCGCCGTGAGCGAGTCGCCGCCCTCGTTGGCGATCCAGACGGTGCCCTCCACCATGCCGCGGTGGCCGGCGAGAGCGGCCGCCCTCGAGTCCTCGTCGGCGCGGTCGTCATAGCCGTTGAGCACCGCCAGGCCACCCGCGGTGGCAAGCACGGCCAACGCACCGGCGGAGAGAGCAACGACGCGCATGCGCCGGCTCCACCCGTGCCGATCCTTCGGGAACTGCGCAGAAGCCGCATCGGGACCGGTGCAGGATGTTGAGCTCATGGGCGAACCTTTCGTATAGACGGAGTCGGCCCGGTGGGGACCCCGCCATCACCCTCGCCGCTTGACCCGGACGGATCGCCGGTGGTTTCGATGAAGGACCGATGAAGGCCGATCACGTGACTGGACAGGGGTCGAGCCGCATAGTCAGATCGAGGTGGGAGACCGCCCGCGTGCATGAAGGAAGGACTCGACGGTGAACCTGATCCATCGCGTCTACTGCCGATCCCGGATCTGGCGCGCCCACGTGAGGGCACTGCTGCCATGGGCGTTGGACGGCATCTCCCTCGAGCGGTCGGCCGTTCTGGAGCTGGGGCCGGGTCCCGGGCTGACTACAGACTGGCTGGTGCCGCGGGTGGGCTCGTTGACGTGCGTGGAGTACGACGAAGCTGATGCCTCGGCGCTCGCGCGAAGACATCCCGGGGTGGTCGTGCAACGTGGTGACGCGACGGCGCTCCCCTTCGAGTCCGGGTCGTTCGACGCGGTGGTCTGCTTCACGATGTTGCATCATCTTGCCTCGTTCGCGGCGCAGGAGCGCCTGTACGCCGAGGCTGCCCGGGTCTTGCGCCCGAATGGCCTGTTTGCGGGCTCGGACAGCCGCTGGGGTCCCCTCTTCGCGCTGGCGCACATCGGCGACACCTGCACCTTGGTCGACCCGGAAGCATTACCGGCACGGCTGGAAGTTGGCGGCTTCGGTCATGCCGAGACCGACACCCGACGGGACGCGTTCCGGTTCCGGGCGCAAGTCAACTGACGACGACTGCCGGCCCTGCGGCAGCACTGCCTAGTTGGAGGCCAGCCGTGGGGTGAATCGCTCGGGCTGGGTGACAAATTCCCGTCGGCAGGCGTCCGAGCAGAACCACCACTGCTCGCCGTGCCAGCTTGCGTGGGGTCCGTTCGGCTCGACCTGCATGCGGCAGACGGGATCGACGGCGAGTGCGGCGACGGGCTGGAATTGCCCGTCCTCCAGCCAGAGCACGCGGTCGGCGATCTCCCGGAGTCGATCGTCGTGGCTGACGATGACGATCGAGCGGCCGTCCTCGTCGGCGAGCTGGCGCAGCAGCCGGGCGAGGTCTCGACCTCGGGATGCGTCGAGGTTGGCGGTGGGTTCGTCCGCGAGCAGAACGGGTGGGTCGTTGGCGAGCGCGCGTGCGACGGCGACGCGTTGTTGTTCGCCGCCGGACATCTGGGAGGGCCGCGCCGCTGCCCGGTGGGCAAGGCCGACGCGCTCGAGCAGCTCGCGGGCGCGCTCGTGTGCAGCTGGACCAGTGGTGCCGGCGAGATTGGCGGCAACTGCGATGTTCTCGGTGGCGGTGAGTGCGTCGAGCAGGGCGTAGTCCTGGAAGATGAACCCGAAGGTGCGCGACCGCAGCGAGGGAAGCCTTTTCTCGCGCGCCGCGGCGACGTCCACGTCGACGCCGTCACGGCTGGTTACGGTGATGGAGCCTGCGCTCGGACGCAGCAGTGCGCCGAGCATCAGCAGCAGGGTGGTCTTGCCCGATCCGGACGGTCCCATCACGAGGAGCACCTCGCCGGCGGCGAGGTCGAGGTCGACCGCTCGCACGGCATCCACGGCCGTGTCGCCTGACCCGTACGTCTTCGTGAGCCCTCGAACGGTCAGCACCCCGGGCCTGGTCGATTCACCGTGGGGCCTGTTGTCGCCAGACGACGGAAGCACCGGATCGGGGACCGGGGCGGTACCGGGGGTGGTGGGGGCGTTGTTGGTATTCATCGTGTCTCCCGGAAGGCGGTTGCCGCGTCGAGCGCGGCAATGCGGCGCAGCGGCCACAGGGCGGCGATGAGGCCGACCAGGAGCGCTGTGGTGGTGGTCTGTGCGACGGCGGCGGTGGTGATGGAGATCTGGACCGCTGGCGCAGCGAGTGGCAGCAACCAGGCCAGCGCCAGCGCGGCTGTGGTGGCGACTGTGGAGGCGAGTACGACGGTGAGCAGCACCTGCGTCGCTACCGCTGCCGCGAGCCGAGGTGTGCGGGCGCCGAGGGCCTTAAGGACGGCGAACTCCCGCAACCTGTTCAAGGTGGCTGTCATCAGTCCCAGGGCGATGACGGCGAGCGCGATGACGAGGCCGATGGAGGACATCAGCCGGAGCAGGTCGGCGCTCATGTCGGTGACGATGCGGGCTTCGGAGTCGGCGAACTGCTCGCGGGTCTGCGCCGTGACGCCACCGACTTCGGCCTCGATCCGGTCCGTGACCGCTTCTGGGTCGGCGCCTGCGTCCAGCCCGGTGAGGACGTACGAAACGCGGTCGTCGTGGATCCGGGCGAACTCGCTGAGCTCGACGAAGACGGTGGTGTTGGTGATGCTGCTGCCGCCGGTGGAGAAGCCGACAGCGCGCAGGGACGTGCCCATGACCGTGAACTGGTCGCCGAGCTGGACTCCGAGCTGGTCGGCTGCCTGCTCGTCCAAGATGGCTTCGCCGGCGGCGGGTGCTCGGCCGGCCACCAGGGCTGTGGGGCCGCCCCGGCCGGTGCGGGTGTCGTAGCCGATGAGGTAGGACAGCTGCCGGCCATGTGGTCCGGCCACCGAGCCGGAGGCGAACGCGATGGGAGCGGCCCAGGCAACTCCCGGTATGTCGGCTACGCGCTCGGGGGTGTCCGCGGGTAGGGACGAGGCAGACATGTGCATGGTGCGTACGCCTTCCTGGGAGACGAACACGTCGGCCGGGGAGGTGCGGATGTAGTAGGTGACGCGGTCGACGGCTCCGGCGAAGATGCCGCCGAGGACGAGGACCAGGAGCAGGGACGCGGCCACGCCGAGGACGGTCAGCGTGGCGCGGCGGCGGTCGGCGAACAGGAAGCGGCGCCCCACGGGCACGGCTCTCGTCGCAAGGGCGCGTCGTGGCTGATCAGATCGCGGCGGAGTCGGGTGCGTGGTGGTGGTCATCGTCCGCTCCGGAATGCGGAAGCTGCGTCGAGCCGGTTGAGTCGGCGTGCCGGTAGCCACGCGGCGACTAGCGCCATCGTGGCCGCTGCGGCGGCGGTCTGAGCGATGGTGCCGGGGGTGAGCAGCACCGGGAACGCGGGTCGCCACCAGGCGAGGAGTTCCCGGGTGATGATCAGCAGGACGATCGCGGCCAGTGTGCCGAGCACCGTCAAGGCCACGGTCTCGGTCACCGCGATTCGGCGAAGCCGGCCGGGGGTGGCGCCGAGGGCCTTGAGGACGCCCAGGTCCCGCTGTTGTTCGGTGACCCGGGTGTAGGCCACCAGCGCGACGATCAGGGTGCCGGCTGCGAAGGCCACGCCCACCATGAGTCGTACCGGCGATCCGTAGATGTCGGTGGCCAGTCGCAGGGATGCCTCACGCAGTTCGGCAGGAGTGCGCACGGTGTACCCCTCGTCACGCAACTGCGCTGCGACGGCATCGGGTTCCGCGGTAGTGACCAGCACCGCTCCCGTGGTGCCGGTAGCTCGCAGCATCTGGTCCATCCCGGCCGTGGTGGTGAACAGCAGCGGGGTCATGAACAGGGCGGTGTCGTCGGTGAGGCCGACCACCCGCATCGGGTGTCCGAGGATGGGCAGCCGATCGCCGATGGCGAAGTCGTGTTGTTCGGCCCACAAGGCATCGATGGCCACCTCGTCGGGGGCTTCAGGGGCACGGCCGTCGGTGAAGGCCCACGGACCGCCGAGGCCGCTGCCGGGTTCGTAGGCGACCGCGGCCACGGCAGCCTTGCCGTGGGACAACTCCAGGATCTGGTACATGGTGCGCAGCGGCGCGGCTCCTGTCACGCCGGGGGTCTGGGCGATGGCGTCCACGGCCGGTGCGGGCAGAGCGCCGGGGTCAGCGAACAGGTTGCGCGTTCCGGCGGGCACCACGACCAGGTCGGCACCGAGGTGGTCGTCGTAGGTGGTGACGCGGTCCTGGACGCCGACCCAGAGTCCGGCCAGCAGCAGCATCAGCATCAGGGCGAGCCCGATCCCGGCGGCTCCGGCAGCGGTGCGGACCGGACGCGTCGTGAGAAACCGGCGCGTGACCGGAACCGATGCTCCGCTGCGGCCCTTCATGTCGGCTCACATCCTTGACTGAGCGTGGCTCGACGCTCGTCCTACTTGTGGCCGTGACCGCCGTGCCCGCCGCCGGGCATGGCGAACATCATGGCCGCCATCATCGCGGTGCACAGCAGGGCGGTGACGATGATGCCGGAACCTGCTACGCCGGTGAGGACGAGCAGGCCTGCGATCGCCAGCATCGGGATGCAGCAGATGATCATCATCAGCCCGTGACCACCGTGCGCCCCGTGAGCACCGCCGCCGGGCTCCTGCTCGGCGTGCTGGGCCTCAGTGGGGGCCGAGGATTCCTGCGGGTACGTCCATGGCTGAGAATCGCGGAGGTGTTCTCGGTCCATGCCGTTCGGGGTGCTCATGACGTCCTTCCCTTCAGGGATGCGGGCACGTGCCCGAGCCTGCCGTAGAGGGGGCAGTGTCCGAGCGCGCCAGTGACGACCAGGTCGAGGCCGGCCAGCACCAGCAGCAGCTCGAGGACGACCACCAAGGTGGAAGCCGCACTGCCCAGCAAGAACACGCCGGCGATCGCGGCGAGGCTACCGATGGCGACGCGAGCGACGCGTTCGGCGGGGGTGATGTTGATGCTCCAACGGTTACTCATGACTTCCTCCAACTTCGGTGGACCGCTGATTCCAGGTCCACTTCGATGGTCTCGCCCGCGAGTGAAGGTGAGCGGCGCCGTCTTGTGAAGGTTCGCTGAAGAACGCTGCGCCAGTGTTCGGATGTGCCACCGGGCTGTGAGATCAAGTAGCCGCTCACATGCAGGTAGGTCTGCACCACGGCGACTGCGGTGTCCATGGCCGCCTCCGCCGTACCCTCGGTATCGGCTGAGTGTCAGTCGTGGTGGCCCTCGTGCTCGTCGGGGCCTGGGGTTCGCACCGGGGTACGGTCGCGGTCTGGGCTCGGGTCGTCGTTGCTGATGGCGGGGCCGATGACGAAGGCCGAGAGCGAGAACATCAGCGTGAACACGGCCAACGCGAGGGTGGGTGCCTTCCAGGTGCCGAAGCGCCGATAGAGGCGCCGCAGAAGGGGCAGGGAAAGGACCAGGCCCAGCACGGCGAACAGGATGTTGCCGGTCGCGCCGGTCACCAGTACCGCCCCGCCGAGGAGCCCGACGTGGTGCAGCAGGTGGGGAAGCAGGCCCATGATGCCGCCGACCACGGCGGTCACCGCACTCCAGACGGTGGCCAGGAGGCCCCGACGCTGGGGGGTTTCGTCGGCCGTGTCGTCGGCGCTGGGCTCGTCGAGGCGGTCGTTCGCTACCTCCCCGGAGGCCGCGTGAGGGTCGGACATCGTCACTCCTGTGCCTGGTAGGAAAGCGTGGTCATCATGCCGGTCTCGGCGTGGTAGATGTTGTGGCAGTGGGTCGCCCACTGACCTGGGTTATCGGATTCGAACTCGACGTCGAGGGTCGCCATGGGGCGCACGATGACGGTGTCCTTGCGCGCGCCGCCGCTCGTCAGGGCGAAGGTGTGGCCGTGTACATGCATGGGGTGGAACATCATCGACTGGTTGACGAAGCGCAGCCGGACCCGCTCACCGCGGGTCAACGGCAACGGGTCGGCGTCCGGGAAGGCTTTGCCGTTGATGGTCCAACGGTAGGGCGCCATGGAGCCGCCAAGAACCAGGCTGTGGCTGCGGTCGGCCGACCGCCGGTCCAGACGGACCGACTCGGCCGTCGACAGGCCGGTCCCGAGCAGTGCCTTGCCCGACAACTCGCTGACCTGGACATCGCCAGTGGGTGGGCGACCGGCGCCGGACCGGATCACGGCCAGCGCTCGTCCTTGTTTGCCCTCGGCCGAGGCGACCAGCGGGAACACACCCTCGCCCAAGGTGACGGTGGCATCGAAGCGCTCGCCCATCCCGATCAGCAGCGCGTCGGTGGGCATCGGCACGACGGGGAAGCCGTCGCTGTGCGTGACGGTCATGCGATGCCCACCGACGGCGACCCGGAACGCCGTGTCCGAGCCGGCGTTGACGAAGCGGATCCGAACGCGTTGACCCGGCTTCGCCGACAGCGTGGCCGGATCCGCAGGAGTCCGGCCGTTGAGCAAATAGTGCGGGTAGGCGATGTCTCCGGCGCCGCCCAGGAGCGGGGACTGCATGCCTTCGATGCCGTGCATCCCACCCATCGACCCGCCCATCGAGCCGTGGTCCATCCCCTCCATACCCTCCATGTCATGCATGTCGCTCATGGAGCCATCGCCGCCGGCTTGCTGGAGGTCAGCGAGGACCCGGTCCGGAGTACGACCGGTCCCGTCGACCCAGTCGTCTAGGACCACGATCCACTCGACGTCGTACCGTCCCGACTCGTCCGGGTCGTCGACGATCAAGACGCCGTACAGGCCACGGTCCAGCTGGACTCCCGAGTGCGGGTGGTAGAAGTACGTGCCCGGGTGAGGGGCGGCGAACTCGTAGCGGAAGGTCCCTCCGGTGGGGATCGGGTCCTGTGTCAGGCCGGGGACGCCGTCCATGTCGTTGCGCAGTGCGAGGCCGTGCCAGTGCACGCTGGTGGCGACTGGGAGCTGGTTGTCGACATCGACGCGGAGCACGTCGCCGGCGTCGACGCGGAGCAGCGGCCCTGGTGAGGTGTCGCCGTAGGCCCACGTGCTCACGCTCCGGCCGCCAAGGTCGAGGGTGACCGGCTGGGCGGTGAGTCGGGCGGTGACCAGCCGGCCTCCCGGCTTACGGCGTGCCGCCTCCGCCGCGGCCACTGCGTCGGCGAGTGGGCCGACCGTGGTGCTAGTGGTCCGGCTGCAGGAGGCAAGACCTCCGAGGGCGGCCACACCTGCGAGTCCGGCGGCCCCGCGAAGGACGGCGCGACGGGTGATGTCGGACAAGTTGGGCTCCTGACTCAGGTTCGGCGGGGCCGAGATGCGCGAAGCGGAAGGGGCGAGCGGCTAGTGCACCGAGGCGCGCAGCACACTGCTGCGGGCGTGGTACTCGTCTTCGTCGATCTCGCCTCGGGCGAACCGCTCGTCGAGGATCTGCATCGGGTCGCGGCGGTCCGAGGTGGACTCACCGGAGCGCTGCGTGCGGAACAGGGCGAGGACGGCATAGACCACCAGCGCCCAGAACGCGACCATGGCCACGGTCATGACGATCCAACCGCCCCAACCCATGCCGTCGTGATACCAGCCCATCATCGTCCTCAGCTCCTTCGCTTGGCTTGGTGACTTCCACGATTGCCCGGGCACCACTGTGTCCCGGTCGCGTTCATGTGAAGGTTCGCTGAAGAACCTGCCCTCGCCGGTGCTGACCTACGGCTGGCCGGGCAGCGGACTGCCACCATGGCGGGTATGGGCGAGGACGTCATGAACGAGAAGGCCGGCTCACCGGCAGCGAGGACTGCGGGTGGCCGCCCCCGAACCGGTCTCCGGGCGATGGTGGTCGAGGACGAGACGCAACTGGCCGGACTCATCGGCAGCTACCTCGAACGCGACGGCTTCGAGGTCGCGGTGGTTCATGACGGGCTCGAGGCGGTGGAGGCCGCCCGCGCCGTCGACCCGGACGTGGTGGTGCTGGACCTGGGCCTGCCCAGCCTGGACGGGGTGGAGGTCTGTCGGCAGCTGCGCACCTTCTCTGATGCCTACGTGGTGATGCTGACCGCACGCAGCGAGGAGGTCGACACGCTCATCGGGCTCTCGGTGGGGGCTGATGACTACCTGACCAAGCCGTTCAGCCCCCGGATCCTGATGGCTCGGATCCAAGCCATGCTCCGCAGGCCCCGTCCCCTGGGAACCTCGTCCGATGACTTGGAAGGCGCCCGCACCTTCGGTGCCCTGGTCATCGATCCGTTGGGACGCGACGTATGGCTCGAGGGGGAACCAGTGGCGCTGACGCGCACCGAGTTCGACCTCCTCGCCGCCCTGTCCGAGCGGCCGCGGATGGCCTTCAGTCGGCGCCAGCTCATCGACGCCGTCTGGGGGCCGACGTGGGTCGGTGACGAGCACCTGGTCGACGTCCACGTCGGCCACCTGCGCCGCAAACTGGACGACGACGCCACCCGGGCCCGATACATCCGGACCGTCCGTGGCGTCGGCTACCGGATGGGCACAGGGCAGTGACGAGCCCCGCGCTCGCGGCGGACACGAACCGTGCCCGGCCACGGTTCGCCGCTCGGCTCCTGGTCGCTCAGGCCTTGGTGCTGGTGGCCGGTGCGCTGACGACCTGGCTGGTGGCCTCCGTTGTCGGTCCCAGCATCTTCAGCGACCACCTCCAGCAGGCCGGCGACACCCACACCGCCGAGGAGACCCGTCACGTCGAGGAGGCCTTCGCCTCGGCGCTGGTCCTTTCGGTCTCTCTGGCGCTGCTCGCCTCGGTCCTCGCGGCGCTGGCGGTCTCGTGGTACTTCAGCCGCCGGGTGCAGCGGTCGATCGGCGACGTGGCCGCCGCGGCACAGCAGATCGCGGCCGGACGCTACGACGCCCGGGTGCCCGACCCGGGTCTGGGCGGCGAGTTCGCCTCACTTGCACTGACCTACAACCGCCTCGCGGAAAGGCTCGAGGCGACCGAGTCGACCCGGCGCAGCATGCTGGCCGACCTGGCCCACGAGATGCGCACGCCCCTGGCCACGATCGACGCCCACCTCGAGGCCGTCGAGGACGGCGTCCGAGCCTTGGACGATGACACCCTGGGCGTCATCCGCGGCTCGACAGGCCGTCTGCGCCGCCTCGCCGAGGACATGACAGCGGTCTCCCGGGCGGAGGAGGGGCTCGACGTCACGCTGCGGCCGGTGGTCGCCGCTGACGTGGCTGCTGCGGCGGCCGCGATCGCTCGGGACCGGTACGCCGCCAAGGGGGTAGACCTGCGCACGGAGCTCGCCGATGTCGGCCAGGTCCGCGTCGACGTCGACCGGTTCGGACAGGTGCTCGGCAACCTTCTCGACAACGCCCTGCGCCACACTCCCGCGGGCGGGACGGTGACCTTGGGCTGCCGCCGGATCGACCACTGGGTGGAGTACCGCGTCGTCGACACCGGCCAGGGGGTGACGGCGGAGCACCTGCCGCACCTGTTCGACCGGTTCTACCGTGTCGACACCGCCCGCGACCGTGGCCATGGCGGCTCGGGCATCGGGCTGGCCATCGCTCGCGCCCTCGTCGAGGCACATGGCGGTGGGATCTCGGTGACCAGCGCCGGGCCCGGGCTCGGTGCCACGTTCACGGTGCGGCTACCCGTTCTCCGGTAGGGCCTTCGGGCCCGGACATCCGGGACCAACCGATGGGCATCTTCAGCGAACCTTCACACAACCTCGCCGCTTTTCCCCGAGCACCCCGTCGACGCTGGGCCATGTCGAACCAGCGCGCCTGAGGGGAAGCCATGTCATCACCCACGCCGGCATCCGAGCCGGTCCGGATCACCGTCGTGCACAGCGAGGCCTGCCACTTCTGCGAGGACGCGCACCAGGCGCTCACGGCACTCGCAGCCAGCTACCCTCTCGCGCTCGACACCCTGGATGTGCGCAGCGAGGTGGGACAGGCGTTGATGGCACGCCACCGCGCGCCGATGAGCCCACTGGTCCTCCTCGACGACACCTTCTTCAGCAGCGGACGCCTACCACGACGCAAGCTCGAGAAGCTCCTCAAGAGCAGGTACGGCGACGCACCGAACACCGCCGGTGCGGCGACGGAGGCCCACCATGGGTGACCTGCTGACCACGGGCTCGGTGCTCGCCGCCTTCTTCGCCGGAGGCGTCGCCCTGTTCGCACCGTGCTGCATCGTCTTCCTCGCCCCGTCCTACCTCGCGGTAGCGGTGAAGAACCGCCGCTGGCGGTTGCTCCCGCTCACCTTCGTGTTCGCCGCCGGCCTCGCGCTCGTGCTCGTACCGATCACGCTCGGTATGAGCCTGGTCGCCTCCACCATCGCGAACTACCACGCACCGCTGTACTACGCCGGCGGAGCGCTGATGCTCGCGTTGGCGGGACTCAGCCTGTCCGGCCGGATGCTCAGCCTGCCGTCGTTCCTGCGCGCCCCCGACACCGCCCGCGGGGACTCCGCAAGCTTCTTCGCCCTCGGAGTCTTCTCCGGGATCGCCAGCTCCTGCTGCGCGCCGGTCCTCGCCGGTGTGATGACCCTGTCTGCCTTGTCGGGCTCCGCCACCGGCGGAGTGACGCTGGGACTGGCCTACACCTTCGGCATGGTGTTCCCGCTGTTCGTGATGGCCCTTCTCTGGGACCGCTTCCGGCTCGGGGAGCGGCGCATGCTGCGGGCCAAGCCGGTCCGGCTGCGGGTGGCCGGCAAGGTGCTGGCCACCAACACCATCAACCTCGCGGTCGCCGTCGCGTTCACGGTCATGGGCGGCTTCGTCATCTACCTGGCCAACACCGGCCAGATGACCGGCGGTCCGGGGTTCCAGGTCTCCATCGGCAAGGGACTGTCGGAGGTCTTCGGCCGCATCGAGACGTGGGCCGACCCGGTCCCGGAGCCGGTGCTCGGACTCGCGGTGCTGGCCCTCGCCGCAGTGTTCGTCATTGCCACTCTGCGTGACCGACACCGCCCGGACCGCTCGTCCGGCACGGAGCCCGACGAACATCTCGCCTGCCACGCCCCGGCGGCAGACGCTCACCCCGAACACCACCGCTGAACAGGATGCTGGAGGAATAGTCATGTCACACAAGGCCGCCGAGGAATCGCGCAATGACCGCCGCCTGCGCGCCGAACAGGCTGCGCGAGCATCCGGTCGTCGCCGCCGTCTGCGCATCATCATCGGTGCGGTTGGAGCACTGGCTCTGGTCGCCGTGGTCACGGTCATGATGCTCACCTCGCGCCCCGAGTCCTCCGACGCGATCCGCACCGCCCCCGACTTCACCCTCACCGACACCGCCGGAAACCCACACACCCTGGCCCAACACCGCGGCGAGAACGTGCTCCTGTACTTCTCCGAGGGCGCCGGCTGCCAGTCCTGCATCGTCCAGATGGGCGAGATCGAGAAGCAGGCCGACGCCTTGGCACAGGAGGACGTCACCGTGCTGCCTATCGTCATGAACACCCGTGAGCAGATCACCGCCGACATGGCGGCCAACGGGGTCACCACGCCCTTCCTGCTCGACGACGGCACAGTGTCCGAGACCTACGGCACCCTCGGCAAGGGGATGCACGCCGGCCTGCCCGGCCACAGCTTCGTGCTCATCGACAAGCAGGGTCAGCAACGCTGGTACGGCGAGTACCCCTCCATGTGGCTGGCTCCTCAGGACTTGCTCGACCAGGTCCGCAGCAAGCTCGGCGCCTGACCTCGAAGGCAGGCCCTGCCTGATGAAGGTTCCATGAAGGTCTGTCCGACAACCTTGCATACGTACCCCTCCGGGGTATAGTCCGGAGTGACAGAAATACCCCCATTGGGTACATGCGCGAGGAGGTCGGGATGTCTGTCGAACCGGGCTACATCACCGAGAAGCAGGCAGTCCTGACGAGGCTGCGCCGCATCGAGGGCCAGATCCGCGGCCTGCAGCGACTGGTCGACGAGGAGCAGTACTGCATCGACATCCTCACCCAGGTCTCGGCCGCGACCAAGGCCCTCGAGGGTGTCGCGCTGGTTCTCCTCGACCAGCACCTCGAGCACTGTTTGACGCACGCCGCTGACCCTGCCGAGGCCCAGCAGAAGCTCAACGAGGCCTCCGCAGCGATCCGACGACTTGTCCGCTCGTGATCGACCCGTCCAACGAAGGAGTACCGATGCCCACGACCAAGACCAGCCCCGACCTCCAGCTGCTCGACACCTCCGCAGACGGCGGTGGGTGCGGCTGCGGAGGATGCGGCTGCGGATCCACCACCGAGACCAGAAGTTCCACGGGCACCAACACTGAATCGACCGCCACCACCGCAACGAAGGGAAACCAGATGACTACCAACACCTACGCCGTCACCGGCATGACCTGCGGTCACTGCGCCAGCGCCGTCAGCAGCGAGCTCACGAGCCTCGATGGGGTCACCGACGTCACCGTCGACCTCGTCGCCGGCGGCACCTCCTCGGTCACGGTCACCAGCGCCCATCCCCTCGACCAGTCCCAGGTGTCCGCAGCCCTCGACGAGGCCGGCGACTACCAGCTCGCCTGAGCCCCAACTCCCACACCGAACTACCGTCCCTTGCAGGAGGCACAGTCATGACACTCCAGGCCAGCACGCCCGGTGCCCTCAACGACGTCGAGCTCGCCATCGGCGGGATGACCTGTGCCTCCTGCGCCGCCCGTATCGAGAAGAAGCTGAACAAGCTCGACGGCGTCACCGCCACGGTCAACTACGCCACCGAGAAGGCCAAGGTCAGCTACCCGACGACGCTCACCCCCTCCGATCTCGTCACCGTGGTCGAAGCCACCGGCTACACCGCCGCCGTGCCCGCCCCGGTGACCGGCGATGAACACACCACGGCCGAGCCCGAATCGGACGCCCGGGATCGCGAGGCCGCGAGCTGGCGGCAGCGCCTGATCGTCTCCGCCGTGCTCACCGCTCCGGTCCTGGCCATGTCGATGATCCCTGCGCTGCAGTTCGACAACTGGCAGTGGATCTCCCTGACCCTTGCCTCACCCGTCGTGGTCTGGGGCGCCTGGCCGTTCCACCGCGCCGCGGTGACCAACGCCCGCCACGGCGCTGCGACCATGGACACCCTGATCTCCGTCGGAGTCACCGCAGCCTGGCTCTGGTCGCTGTGGGCCCTGCTGTTCACCCACGCCGGAATGACCGGGATGCGGATGCCGTTCGACCTCTTCCCCGACGGCGAGGCGGATGTCCACATCTACCTCGAGGTCGCGGCCGCGGTCACCACCTTCATCATCGCCGGTCGCTACTTCGAGGCCCGTGCCAAGCGCCAGTCCGGTGCCGCGCTGCGCGCCCTGCTCGACATGGGCGCCAAGGACGTCGCCGTACTCCGCGACGGCGCAGAAGTGCGCGTGCCGGTGACCCAGCTGGCGGTCGGGGACCGGTTCCTCGTGCGCCCCGGCGAGAAGATCGCCACCGACGGCGTCGTCGAGGACGGCACGTCGGCCGTCGACGCCTCCATGCTCACCGGAGAACCAGTCCCGGTCGAGGTGGGCCCTGGCGATGTCGTCGTGGGCGCGACCGTGAACGCCGGCGGCCGGCTGGTGGTCCGGGCCACCCGCGTCGGAGCCGACACCCAGCTGGCCCAGATGGCACGGCTGGTCGAGGATGCCCAGAACGGGAAGGCTCAGGTCCAGCGCCTCGCAGACCGGGTGTCGGCGGTCTTCGTTCCCATCGTGATCGCCCTCTCACTGGCCACACTCGCCGGTTGGCTGCTGACCGGCCACAGCGTCACCGCGGCGTTCACCGCCGCAGTGGCGGTCCTGATCATCGCCTGCCCCTGCGCCCTCGGGCTGGCCACACCCACCGCCCTGCTCGTCGGCACCGGCCGCGGCGCCCAGCTCGGCGTGCTCATCAAGGGCCCCGAGGTGCTCGAGTCCACCCGGATCGTCGACACCATCGTCCTGGACAAGACCGGCACCGTGACCACCGGGCGCATGGAGCTGATCGCCGCCGAGCCCGCCGACGGTGTCGACACCGACGACCTGCTCCGGCTGGTCGGCGCCCTCGAGAACGCCTCTGAACACCCCATCGGCCAGGCCATCGCCACCGGCGCCAGCCAACGACTCGACGCGCAGCTGCCCGACGTCCAGGACTTCACCTCGACCCAGGGACTCGGCGTCGCGGGGGTGGTCGAGGGCCATGCGGTCGTGGCGGGTAGGCCCGGCTGGCTCGCCCAGGAGTGGAGCCAGCCCCTCGACCCGCGCCTGGCACACGTGGTCGATGACGCCGAGCGGCAAGGCCAGACTGTGATCGCTGCCGGCTGGGACGGCGTGGCCCGTGGTGTCGTCGTGGTCTCCGACGCCATCAAGCCCACCAGCGCCCAAGCCGTCGCCGAGCTCAAGGAGCTCGGATTGAGGCCCGTGCTGCTCACCGGAGACAACGAACGCGCCGCCCGGGCGGTTGCCGCCCAGATAGGCATCGACGAGGTCATCGCCGAGGTCCTCCCGGCCGACAAGGTCGCCGTCGTCGAACGTCTCCAGCGTGAGGGCCGGACGGTGGCGATGGTCGGGGACGGCGTCAACGACGCCGCCGCACTGGCGACCTCCGACTTGGGTATCGCCATGGGCACCGGCACCGACGTCGCGATCGAGGCCTCCGACCTCACGCTGGTCCGCGGCGACCTCCGCGCCGCCGTCGACGCGATCCGGCTCTCCCGCCGCACCCTGGGCACCATCAAGGGCAACCTGTTCTGGGCCTTCGCCTACAACGTCGCAGCCCTGCCTTTGGCCGCTCTCGGCCTGCTCAACCCTCTCATCGCCGGGGCCGCGATGGCGTTCTCCTCGGTGTTCGTGGTGTCCAACAGCCTGCGGCTGCGCCGGTTCCAGGCCGTCTCCACGCAATCAACCGAGACCCCGCACTCCGACCCGACCAAGACCAACCTTCCCAAGGTGGAGGCACGACGATGACCACGCACCTACACCACACCGGCGACCACGACCACGGCCACGACGCGCGGCGTGACGACGGCGCGACCGCCGTCCTCGAGGTGTCCGGGGTTCAGTGGGCGACCAGCAAGAACGTCGCCGAGGCCGTGCTCTCACGCCAGCCCGGCGTGCTCACCGTCGACGCCAACCCGGTCGCCCAGACCGCCACCGTCACCTACGACCCGCAACGCACCAGCATCAGCGAGCTGCGGGACTGGGTCCGGGAGTGCGGCTTCCACTGCGCCGGGCAGTCCGTCCCCAGCCACGTGTGCGACCCGATGCTCGAACCAGGTCATGCCCACCACGCCGGCCACGCTCAGCAGGTCGCGCATGGTGGCCACGACGCGCACAGCGGCCACACCGGTCAGGCTTCACCGGTCTCATCACCCCACGACGCGATGGGCCACGGCGGACACGGCTCAATGTCGATGGCCGACATGGTCCGCGACATGCGCAACCGATTCCTGGTCGCCCTGCTGCTCGCCGTACCCATCTCGCTCTACTCCCCGATGGGGCGCGACATGCTCGGCTTCGACGCGGCCGCCCCGTTCGGGATGCGCGACGACATCCTCACCCTGATCCTGTCGCTGCCGGTCATCTTCTACTCCGCCTGGATCTTCTTCGACGGTGCCTGGCGGGCACTTCGCGCCAGGACCCTGGACATGATGGTGCTGGTAGCCGTAGCAGTCGGCGCCGGCTGGCTCTACTCCCTCGGGGTCACCCTCACCGGCGGCGGAGAGGTCTTCTACGAGGCCGCGGTCATGCTCACCGCATTCGTGCTGCTCGGCCACTGGTTCGAGATGCGGGCCCGAGGCGGCGCCAACGACGCCATCCGCACCTTGCTGGACCTGGCCCCGCCGATGGCCACCGTGCTCCGCGAGGGCGAACCCGTCGAGCTGCCCACCTCCGAGGTCCAGGTCGACGACCTGCTCCTCGTACGGCCCGGGGCGAAGATCGCCACCGACGGCACCGTCGAAGAGGGCGAGTCCGAAGTCGACGAGTCCATGGTCACCGGCGAGAGCCTCCCGGTGCACAAGGCACCCGGCGACCAGGTCATCGGCGCCACCGTCAACGCCAGCGGCACTCTGCGGGTACGCGCGACCAAGGTGGGTGCCGACACCGCCCTGGCCCAGATCGTCGCCCTCGTGCAGCAGGCCCAGAACTCCAAGGCCCCCGGACAGCGGCTTGCCGACAAAGCCGCGTTCTGGCTGGTCCTGGTCGCCCTGGTCGGAGGAGTCGGAACCTTCCTGGTCTGGCTCGCGGCCGGCGCGAGCGTGCAGACCGCGCTGCTGTTCGCCATCACCGTTGTCGTCATCACCTGCCCCGACGCCCTCGGTCTGGCCACGCCGACAGCGATCATGGTGGGCTCCGGTCTCGGGGCGAAGCGCGGGATCCTGTTCAAGAACGCCACCGCGATCGAGTCCTCTGCGCGCATCGACACCGTCGTGTTCGACAAGACCGGCACGCTGACCAAGGGGGAGCCCGAGGTCACCGAGGTAGTAGTCGGCGACTTCGATCAAAACCGGGCGCTGGCCCTCGCCGGCGCACTCGAACGCGAGTCCGAACATCCGCTCGCCCAAGCCGTCGTACGGTACGTCGACGCCACCGATGTGCCGCGGCTACGTGCGACCGGCTTCCGCAACGTCACCGGCATCGGCGCCCTAGCCGAGGTCGACGGCCACAAGGTCGCCATCGGCAACCGACGCCTCATGGAATCGGAGCGCATCACGATCGGCGACCTCGGGGCGCGGCGCGACGAGATCGCCTCCGGCGGCCGCACGGCAGTCTTCGTCGCCGTCGACGGCCGAGCCGTCGCGGTGATCGGCATCGCCGACGCGGTCCGCGAAACCTCCGCCGCCGCCATCCGTGCTCTCCACAAGGCCGGGATCCGGGGGGCC
>NZ_JACEHF010000190.1 GCF_014180685.1 Nocardioides pelophilus
GAGGCAGGCGTCGTACGACGACCGCGCCGCTGCCGAGGCCGCGCTCGCCGGCGTCACGACGCTGCTGCTCGTCTCGGCCGCCGAGTCGGCCACCCGCCGCGAACAGCACCGCACCATGGTCGAGGCTGCGGCCACCGCCGGCGTGCGCCACCTCGTCTACACGTCGTTCGTCGGCGCCGGGCCCGACGCGACCTTCACCCTCGGGCGCGACCACGGCCACACCGAGGAGGCGATCCGGGACGCAGCGGCGCGGACCGGGATGACCTTCACTCTGCTGCGCGACAACTTCTACGCCGACGTGCTCCCGTACTTCGCCGATGTCGCGGGCGTGATCCGCGGGCCCGCCGGCGACGGGCGGGTCGCGGCGGTCGCGCGGGCGGACGTGGCCGACGTGGCGGCCGCCGTACTCCTGGCGCCGGAGGCGCACGCCGGCGCGACCTACCACCTCACCGGTCCGGAGGCGCTCACCCTGGCGCAGGTCGCCGCCCGGGTCGGCGCGGCCCTCGGCCGGGAGCTGCGTTACGAGGAGGAGACGGTCGAGGAGGCCTACGCGTCCCGCCGTGCCGCCTATCCGGATGCCGCGGACTACGAGCTCGACGCGTGGGTCAGCACCTACACGGCGATCGCCGACGGCTCCGTCGCCACCGTCACCGGTGACGTCGAGCGTGTGACCGGCCGCGCCGCGCGCACCCTGGAGGATGCGCTCACCGACGTCCGGTAGCCGGCGCGACACCTAGAGTGTCGGGATGGGAGCCGAGAGCGGCGAGATCCATCGCGAGGAGTTCGTCCACCTGGTCGACGTCGCGCACGACCGCGCCCTGATCGCCTGGGGAGCGTTCTGGTTCCGGCGTGACGAAGCGGCCGGCCGGTGGAACATCCTGGATGACTCCGAGCTGCAGTCGGCCGTGGGCCGGCGCACGTCGATCGGGCACGGCGCCGAGCCGTTCGGCGACTCTCGCGTCGAGGTGCTGGACACCGACGGCGAGGTCGTGGCCGAGGCGCGCACCGAGGACCGGACATGGGTCTGGGTGGACGGCCTCGAGCCGGACACGGCGTACCGCTACCGGATCCAGGTCGACGGCCGCCCGTGGGCGGCGGGGACGCGCCAGGACTGGGTGCCCGTCGCGTCGGGTGGCTACGACCTCGCGCCGGGCAAGACCTACGACCTGCAGCTGCGCACCTTCCCGACCCCGGACGACGCGACTCCGCTCGTGCGGTTCGTCGCGATGGGCGACTACGGCGTCGGGATCAAGTCGGACAGCGAGTCCAGCCGCCGTCAGCGGCGGATCGCCGACGTGCTCGACGAGCTCGTGCGGCACCACGACGTCCGCTTCGTGCTGTCGCTGGGCGACAACATCTACCAGGGCGAGCAGGGTCAGGTGGACGACGAGAGCGGCGGGGAGGACGACGACTGGTACTCCAGCTTCTTCCAGCCCTACCGCTACGTCATCGCCCGGGTCCCGGTGTTCCCGACGATCGGCAACCACGACACCACCGACACCGAGGGCAGCGACGACCGGGCCCAGATGGAGGACAACTTCCACGTTCACGAGCGCTTCCGCGACCAGCAGGACCGCGCATCGGTGGGACCGGGGCTCTACTACCGCTTCGGCTACGGCAAGGACCTCGAGCTCATCTGCATCGACACCTCCCAGGACAGCGAGGACCCCGACTACCACCGCTTCTTCCAGGTGCCCGACCACCAGCGGTGGCTGGAGGACGCACTGGCGGTGGCCGACCACGTCTGGCGGATCCCCTTCTCCCACCACCCGCTGTTCTGCGCCGGGCCGGAGCACGGGAACGACCAGGAGATGCTCGAGACCCTGCTGCCGCTCTTCGAACGCGGCGGGGTGCGGCTCGTCCTGGCCGGCCACGAGCACAACTTCCAGGTCTCGGAGACGGACGGCCGCACGTACGTCGTCTCCGGAGCCGGCGGCAAGCTCCGCGAGGAGATCCCCGAGGGCTTCGACGACGCCCACACCACCGCGTGGGCGGCCCAGGCGCACCTGCTGGTCGTCGAGATCGACGGGGACGAAGCCCGGCTGACACCGATGTCGGGCCTGCTGCCTGACGGGTCGCCGCACCCGATGACCGCGCTGACGAAGCACAACGAGGTCGTGCGTCCGCCGTTCGTCGTGCGCCAGCAGTGATCCAGCAGTGACCCAGGGCCTCAGCCCGTGAGGTGGTGCACGTAGCACCAGCGCCAGTCCTCGCCCGGCTCGACCGACCGGATGACCGGGTGGGCGGTTGCGTGGAAGTGCGCGGTGGCGTGGCGGTTGGGTGAGGAGTCGCAGCAGCCGATGGTGCCGCAGGTGAGGCACATCCGCAGCGCGACCCAACGGCTGCCGATCGCGAGACAGCTCTGGCAGGCCAGCTCGCCGGTGGGGTCGGCGAGCGGCGCCGACGCGAGGTGGTCACAGGACTGTCCCGCTGGTCTGCGCACGCGCACCGCCTCCACGTCGGCTCGTTCCTGCTCGGCGGCGTCCAGCATGGACTCCTCGATGTCGAGCATGGCCAGCACGTCGCTGACCACCTCGGACGGTACGGACCCGGTGGACCGGATCTCCAGCACCCGCCGGCGTTCGGCTTCGATCATCTCCTCGCGCACCCGGGCGTAGAGGGCCGCCGGGCTCTCCTCACCCTCGGTCGTGCCGAGCCGCTCCCAGGCGGCGAAGTTGCGCTGCTCGATGCGCTGGCGGATCAGGTCGGCGACGCCGTAGGGATCGTCGGCGTCGTCGAGCTCCTCGAGCCGCGAGTAGCCGGCCTTGGAGGCCTGCTGCAACAAGGTCGCCCGCGCCAGGGCGTCGTCCATCGGGTCCGGGGCCGGCACCTTGAGGCGACGGGCGAGCCAGCCCAGGCTCATCCCCTGGAGCAGCAGGGTGCCGGCGCACACGGTGAACGCGATCATCAGCAGCACCTCGCGGTGCGCGACGTCCTCCGGGATCACGAACGCGGCGGCCAGGGTCACGACACCGCGCATCCCGGCCCACCCGATCAAGAAGGTGTACGACGCCGGCGGGCGTCGTCCGGTCGTCGGGTCCGGGCCGGGGCGGATCAGCAGGTAGCGCGCGGGGAACACCCAGGCCAGGCGGAGCACGACCACCGCGACCAGCGTGGCGAGGCAGACGCTCACGATCGTGCTGGTCGGCAGCGTGCTCGCGCGGACGTCGTCGACCAGCCACCGCGCCTGCAGGCCGATCAGCAGGAACACGGTGTTCTCGAGGATGAACGCCAGCATCCGCCAGTTCATCCGCTCCGCGATCCGGGACTGCGCCGTCTGCAGGATCGGCGCCTTGTGGCCGAGCAGGAGGCCGGCGACGACGACGGCGACCACGCCGGACGCGTGGATCTCCTCGGCTGCGATGAAGGTCGCGAACGGCACGACGAGCGAGATCCCGGTGTCGAGGACCGGGTCAGTGACGTGCCTGCGGATCTTCGCGACGAGCAGGAACCCGGCGATGCCGACCGCGAGGCCGCCGCCGGCGGCAAGAAGGAACTCGAGCCCGATCTCCCACGTCGGCGCCATCGCGCCCGAGGCGGCGATCGCCGCGATCGCCGTCCGCAGCGCCACCAGCGCGGTCGCGTCGTTGAGCAGCGACTCGCCCTCGAGGATGGTCACGATCCGGCGCGGCAGGCCGATCCGGCGACCGATCGCGGTCGCCGCCACCGCGTCGGGCGGCGCGACGACGGCGCCGATCGCGAAGGCTGCCGGCCAGCCGACCTCGGGCAGGATCGCGTGCACGACGACCGCGACCCCGACCGTGGTGAACGCCACCAGCCCGACCGACAGCAGCAGGATCGGGCGCCGGTTGGCGTTGAAGTCGACGAGGGAGGTGCTGATGGCCGCGGCGTACAGCAGCGGCGGGAGCAGGCCGAGCAGCACCACCTCGGGCTCGAGGTGGATGGTCGGCACGCCCGGCAGGTAGGACCCCGCCCAGCCGACCAGGATCAGCGGGATCGGCGCGCCGATGCCCAGTCGGCCGGTGATCGCGGTGACCGCGAGCACGGTGACGGCGATGGCCACGAGCAGCAGCGCGATCTCCACGGGCTCATTGTCCCTGTCAGCGGAACAGCAGTCGCAACAGCGCGGTCGCGCCGTCGACCATCCGCTCGGTGCTGAACCGGTCGGGGTCGTCGAGCAGCAGCCGGCCGAAGTGCTCGATGATCGCCAGCACCGCGTGGGCGTAGAGGTCCGCGTCGAACGCCGGGCCGGCCTCCGCGCCGACGCCGCTGATCAGCTGGGCGAACATCGCGCGCACCTTCTCGCGGTCCGCCTCGATCCGCTCGAGCACGACAGCCGGCAGCCCGTCGGGCTGCTGCAGGATCGGGCGCCAGGTGTCAGGGTCCTCACGCACCATGAGGACCAGCTGCTCGATCGCGCCCGACACCAGGCCGACCGGGTCGGAGAGGTCGGGCTCGTCCGGGAGCGCCTGCAGCAGCCGCCCGAACGCCCGCACCTGCTGGCGGTCCAGCAGCGCGGTCAGCAGGTCGCCGAGCCCCTCGAACGCGCCGTAGACGACCGGCCGGGTGACGCCGGCCTCCTTGGCGACGGCATCGACCGAGACCCCGCCGTACCCGTCGCGGACGATCACCGCGAGGGCGGCGTCCATCAGCTGCTCCCGGCGTACGTCGAGCGGCACCCGCGCGGCGTACGGACGTCGCTGGCGCGGGGAACCTGGCACAACGCGAACCTTAATCGGCTGCCCTCTTCCCTAATTACTACAGTTGTGTAGTAATAGTGCCATGAAGCGAGCTGACGTACTGCCCCATGAGGACTTCGGGTTCTTCGGCCCGGACTCGGTCACCTGGAAGGTGTGGTCCTACCCGACCTCGCTGACCATCGGCTTCCAGCGAGCGGTGGTCGTCGAGGAGCTCGACCCGGCGCTGGTGGCGTCGGTCACCGAGACCCACGCGATCTTCGACCGTCCGCGCACCCGCTACGACCGGACCCTGCGCTACTTCGCGCTGGTCGCGTTCGGGTCGAGCCGCGAGACGTCGAAGGCCGCCGACGTCCTCGTCAAGATCCACTCGAAGGGGATCGGCACCTGTCCCGTGACGGGCGTCCGGTACGACGCCAACGACCCCGACAGCCAGCTGTGGATCCAGCTCACCGGCTGGCACTCCATCCTGCTCGCCTACGAGCGCTACGGGCCGGGCAGGCTGAGCCCCGACGAGGAGGCGCAGTACTGGGCCGAGTGCGCCGTCGCCGCCGAGCTGCAGACCTGCGACCCAGCCGACATCCCCCGCAACCGCGAGGAGCTGCGCGCCTACTACGAGCGGATGCGCCCGCAGCTGCTCAGCAGCGACCTCGCCAAGCAGGCGATGCACCAGCTGCTCGACGCCCGGGTGATGCTGCCGAAGCTGCCCTGGTTCCTGACCCCCGTCAGCTGGGTGACGGCGGTAGCGCTGCGCAAGGGCACCATCGCCACCCTGCCCCGCTGGATGCGCGAGGAGACGGGCCTGAAGCAGTCGCGCCTGATGGACGCCCTGATCCGGCCGGTGCTGCGGGTCGCGTTCGGGGTCGTCTCCCTCAGCGGGCAGGTGCAGGTGGCGCTGCTCCGGCTCATCTCCCCGATGACGGTGTCGGTCGCGGCGCCGATCCTGCTGGGGGTGCCGCCGGAGCGCGCGGAGGTGCTGACGCCCGCCCAGGCCCGGGAGCGCTACGGCTACGACCGACCCCGCGACGCCCACCTCGAGCTCCGGGCGCGCCAGCACGCGAAGGTCTTCGGCGAGGGCGCGAGGCCGAGCGACGAAGGGATCATCGAGTCGCAGCCGATCCTGGGCCGGATCTAGGGACGGGCTGATCAGCCCAGGTCGCTCGCCAGCGACCGGATCCGGGCATCGAGGTCGCGCCGACCGCGCCGGTCGACCACGGCCTCGATGACCTCGATCCCACCGTTGGGGCTGGCGACGGCGTGCTCGAGCTCGAGCCGGGACCGGACCCGCAGGAACGGCGTGCGGGTCCCGACGCACAGGCTCGCGAGATCGACCCCGTGCGGGGTGCCGAACAGCCGCTCGAACGCGGCCGCATGCTCGGGTGCGCCCTGCTCGAGCATCGAGAAGATCGCGCCGCCGTTGTCGTTCGCCACCACGATGGTGAGGTCCGGGCGCGGCTCGTCGGGCCCCATCACCAGGCCGGTCTGGTCGTGCAGGAACGTCAGGTCGCCCATCAGCGCCAGGTTGCGGGTCGAGTGGGGCCGGCCGAGGCTCGCCCCGAGTGCGGTGCTGATGGTGCCGTCGATCCCGGCGAGCCCGCGGTTGGCGATCACCCGGCGGCGCTCGCCGACGGTCGCGGGACGCGCCATCAGGTCGAGGTCGCGCACCGGGCTGGACGCTCCCACGACCAGCAGCCCCCCGGCCGGCAGGGCGCGCGACACCACGCCGGCGACGTCGTACGGCGTCAGCGACGGCTCCTCCGCGAGCAGCCGGTCGACCCGCTGCCCGAGCTCGCGATCGACGGTCCGCCACCGGGTCAACCAGTCGCTGGTGTCGGCCCCGGGACCCTCCGGCCGCCCGTCGAGGACGGTCGCGCCAGCGGGTCGGACCGGCCAGACGCCCGGCCCCGGAACCACCAGCACCTCCACGTCGGGCCGCTCCAGCAGCGCCGTCACCGGGCGCGACAGCGTCGGTCGCCCGAACACGACGACCCGCTCGATCTCCCGCCCCAGCGAGGTTCCGAGCA
The DNA here is from genome assembly GCF_014180685.1 of Nocardioides pelophilus. Taxonomy (GTDB): domain Bacteria; phylum Actinomycetota; class Actinomycetes; order Propionibacteriales; family Nocardioidaceae; genus Nocardioides; species Nocardioides pelophilus. The sequence continues at coordinate 6,683 of NZ_JACEHF010000190.1, forward strand.
GCAGTCGGTAGCACCGCAGCGCGTGCTGCCCCGTGCGGGCGCCGCTGGTCGGCTCCGCCAGCAGCGGCCAGCCGGCCTTCTCCGCCAGCACCCGCGCGGGCGGGCCCGCGTCGTCCCCCGCGACGACGACGGTGCGAGGTCCGGCGGGAAGGGTGGTTTCGAGGCTCGGCCGCGGGCGGCCTCGCACCTCAACCACCGACGGCGCCGAAGCGTCCGGTGCCGCCGGTTGAGGTGCGAGCGAAGCGAGCCTCGAAACCAAGGCCGCATCCGGCACCAGCGGGGCGTCGAGCTGGAGGTTCAGGTGCACGGGCCCGGGGCCGTCCCACTGCACAGCCTGGAGGCCGGCGAGGTCGGCGACGTCGGACGTGCCGACGAGCGGGCCGAAGATCCCCACCTGGTCGGTGGTCTGGTTGGCGCCGGTGCCCCGCAGTCGGGCGGGGCGGTCGGCCGTGACCACGACCATCGGCACGCCCGCGTGCACGGCCTCGAGGACGGCCGGGTGGAGGTTCGCGACAGCAGTGCCCGACGTGCAGACCACCGCGGCACGGGCACCGACCTTGGACAGCCCGAGGGCGAGGAAGCCGCCGGTGCGCTCGTCGATCCGGGTGTGCAGGCGCAGCAGCCCGGCCTGGTCCGCGGCCCACACCGCGAACGCCAGCGGCGCGTTGCGGGAGCCGGGCGCCAGCACCACGTCCTCGACGCCCGCGCCGAGCAGCCGCTCGACGACGGCCTGCGCCAGGGCAGCTGCCGAGTCCGGGGCGTCGCTCACAGTCGTCGATCCTGCCGCAGCACCGCGACGTCGCCGAACCGGGCCTCCCACCAGGCCACCCGGTCGGCGGGCGCCGCCAGCCGGTCGAGCGCGGCAGCGTCCACGACCGGA
>NZ_JACEHF010000191.1 GCF_014180685.1 Nocardioides pelophilus
AGCCCGTAGCCCTCGCTGCAGGCAGGACGTCCGGAGGAGGCCCGCAATGGCCAGCACCACGAAGAAGTCGTTGGCTGGGCGCACTGTGTCCGCGGCTGGCAAGATCATCGGCCGTCGCCGCGCCGAGACGCCCAAGGCTGCCGCCGCGAAGAAGGCTGCCGCCGCGAAGAAGGCCGCCCCCGCCAAGAAGGCCGCCCCCGCCAAGAAGGCAGCGCCGGCGAAGAAGGCGCCGGCGAAGAAGGCCGCGCCCGCGAAGAAGGCAGCACCGGCCAAGAAGGCGCCGGCGAAGAAGGCCGCGCCCGCGAAGAAGGCAGCACCGGCCAAGAAGGCAGCGCCCGCCAAGAAGGCAGCACCGGCCAAGAAGGCGCCGGCGAAGAAGGCCGCGCCGGCGAAGAACGCCGCGCCCGCGAAGAAGGCAGCACCCGCCAAGAAGGCAGCACCCGCCAAGAAGGCCACACCGGCCAAGAAGGCCGCACCCGCGAAGAAGGCTCCCGCTGTGACAGCCGCACCCGCCAAGAAGGCCGCACCCGCCAAGAAGGCCGCACCCGCCAAGAAGGCCGCACCCGCCAAGAAGGCCGCACCCGCCAAGAAGGCCGCACCGGCCGCCAAGCTCGTCGTGCTCGAGGGCGAGGAGGCGTGGTCGAAGGCCGAGCTCAACGAGGTGATGTCCGAGCTGCGGCAGCAGCGCATCCACAGCGAGCAGATCGTCACCGAGCAGGAGGAGGAGCTCTCCGGGCTGCTCCGCGATGCCGGCGACGGCGCCGGCCAGGACCAGGCCGACCTCGGTGCGACCAGCTTCGAGCGTGATCACGAGCTCACCGTGCTGAACCACGAGCGGGAGAAGCTCGCCCAGATCGACCGGGCCCTGGCTCGCATCGCGGACCGCTCGTACGGCGTGTGCGAGTCCTGCGGCAACGCCATCGGCAAGATGCGGTTGATGGCATTCCCGCGTGCCACACTGTGCATGACATGCAAGCAGCGCGAGGAACGTCGGTAGACAGCAGCGAGAGCGGGCCTGCCGATACCCGGCCGACCATGCTCGCGAGTCGCCGCGCCTGGACGGGCTTCGCCGTCGTCGCGGGCGTCCTCTACGCCGCCGACCAGTTCTCGAAGCGCGCCGCCGTCGAGCACCTGAGCGACCGTGACGAGGACATCCAGGTCGTCGGCGACCTGCTGCAGCTCCACCTGACCCGCAACCCGGGCGCCGCGTTCTCGCTCGGCACCGAGTTCACCGTGGGTCTCACCTGCCTGGCGATCGTCGCGACCGTGGTCGTGCTGGTCGTGAGCAGGAAGCTGGTCGACCGGGTCTGGGCGGCTGGTCTCGGCTCGCTGCTCGCCGGGATCACCGGCAACCTCACCGACCGGATGCTGCGCGAGCCGGGCCCCTTCCGCGGCCACGTCATCGACTTCCTCCAGCTGCCCAACTGGCCGATCTTCAACATCGCGGACATCGCCATCAACCTCGGAGCCGGGCTGATCCTGCTCCAGGTGTTCCGGGGGATCCGGATGGACGGCACCCGCCACCCGAACGACGCCGACGACGCCGCCGACGCCGCCGAAGCCGCCGCCGCCGACGAGACCGACGGGACGGGCAAGGCTCGCGGAATGGGCGAGACCGACGCCGCCGCTGGCGACGCCACCGCCGAGGACGCCGAGTGAGCACCAGCATCGACCACCGGAGCCTGCGGGTCCCGGACGGCCTCGAGGGCGAGCGGATCGACGTCGCGATGGCCCAGCTGTTCGGGTTGTCGCGGTCGCGAGCCGCGGAGCTGATCGCCGACGGACGGGTGCGTCTCGACGGTGCCGACGTCAGCAAGAGCGAGCGAGTCCTGCCGGGTGCCGTGCTCGATGTGGAGATCCCGGTCGAGTCCGACCCGCTGGAGATCGTCCCCGAGATCGTCGAGGGCATCAAGATCATCCACGACGACCCGGCGATCGTCGTGATCGACAAGCCGGTCGGCGTCGCCGTCCACCCGTCGCCGGGGTGGCGCGGGCCGACGGTCGTCGGGCACCTCGCCGGAGCCGGTTTCCGGATCTCGACGTCGGGTGCCAAGGAGCGCGAGGGCATCGTGCAGCGGCTCGACGTCGGCACCTCCGGGGTCATGGTGATCGCCAAGTCCGAGCACGCCTACTCGATCCTGAAGAACGCGTTCCGTCAGCGGACCGTCGAGAAGACCTACCACGCACTGGTGCAGGGACACCCCGACCCGCTGTCGGGCACGGTCGACGCCCCGATCGGCCGACACCCCGGGGCCGACTACAAGTTCGCGGTCATGGACGGCGGCCGGGCGAGCGTCACCCATTACGAGACGCTCGAGGCGCACCGGTTCGCGAGCCTGCTCGAGGTTCGCCTCGAGACAGGCAGGACCCATCAGATCCGGGTCCACATGGCTGCGCTGCGGCATCCGTGCTGCGGTGACCTCACCTACGGCGCCGACCCGACGCTGGCCCACCGCCTCGGCCTCACCCGTCAGTGGCTGCACGCGGTCCGGCTCGGGTTCGAGCACCCCGAGACCGGCGACGCGGTCGAGTACGAGTCGCCGTACCCCGACGACCTCCAGCACGCACTCGACGTCATCCGTGACAGCGACTGACGGCCTGACGGTCCGCCCGGCCACGCCCGAGGACCTGCCCCGGGTCGCGGACGTGTTCATCGCGACCCGCGCGGCCGCCGCCCCGGCGATGCCGCCCTCGATCCACCCGCCGCACGAGGTGCACGCGTTCTACGCCGGCCTGGACCTCGACTCCGGCGACCGGGAGACGTGGGTCGCCGAGGACGACCGGGGGATCGTCGCCTTCACCGAGCTGAAGGGCTCCTGGCTCGACGACCTCTACGTCCTCCCCGAGGCCCAGGGCGAAGGCATCGGTACGACGCTCCTCGACCTGGTGAAGTCCCTGCGCCCCGGTGGCTTCTCGCTCTGGGTGTTCGAGAGCAACGCCCCCGCCCGCGCGTTCTACGCCCGCCACGGCCTGATCGAGCGCGAGCTCACCGACGGCAGCGGCAACGAGGAGCGCGCGCCGGACATCCGGATGGAGTGGCCGGGTGCCTAGCCCGGCCTCCGGATCGAACTGTCGGTGGGTCTCTCTAATCTGACCCCATCGGTCGCGTAGGCTGATGCCCTTCCCCGAACCCGTCCTGTTCAGGACCGTCGTCCACGATCGCTGAGGAGTCTTCCGCACCGATGGCAGCCGCCGGGGATTTCGTCCACCTGCACGTCCACACCGAGTACTCCATGCTGGACGGCGCGTCGCTGCTGGACGGTCTCTTCGGGCGGGTGAAGGACCTCGGGATGTCGTCGATCGCGATGACCGACCACGGCAACCTCCACGGTGCCTACGACTTCTACTCCAAGGCCAAGAAGCACGACATCCGGCCGATCATCGGCATCGAGGCCTACCTCACCCCGCAGACCCACCGCTCCGAGCGGCGCCGAGTCAAGTGGAGCAAGGGCGGCGGCTTCAACGGGGCCGAGGAGGGCGGAGACGACGTCGCGGGCGGCGGCGCCTACACCCACATGACGATGTGGGCCGAGACCACCGAGGGCATGCACAACCTGTTCCGGCTCTCGTCCCGCTCCAGCCTCGAGGGCTTCTTCTACAAGCCGCGGGCCGACCGCGAGCTCCTGCAGACCTACGGCAAGGGCCTGATCGCGACCACGGGCTGCCCCTCCGGGGAGATCCAGACCCGGCTGCGCCTGGGGCAGTACGACGAGGCCCGGGGCTCCGCCGCGGAGTTCCAGGAGATCTTCGGCCGGGACAGCTTCTTCCTCGAGCTGATGGACCACGGCATCGACATCGAGAAGCGCGTCCGCGACGACCTGCTCCGGCTCGGCAAGGAGCTCGGCATCCCGCCGGTCGCCACCAACGACTCCCACTACAACAACCCCGAGGACTCCGACGCCCACGACGCGCTGATCTGTGTCGCGTCCGGCAAGCGCCTCTCCGACACCAACCGGCTCAAGTTCGACGGCGGCGGCTACTACATCAAGTCCGCGGCCGAGATGCGCGAGCTGTGGGCCGACCGGTTCGGCATGCCCGAGGCGTGCGACAACACGCTGGCGATCGCGGAGCGGTGCGAGGTCGAGTTCACCGAGTCCAACGGCGGCTACATGGCGCGCGCCGACGTGCCGGCGGGCGAGACCGAGGAGTCCTGGTTCGTCAAGGAGGTCTGGCGCGGGATCGAGTCGCGCTACCCGGGCGAGCGGTTGACCCAGGCGGTGCGCGACCGGGTCGAGATGGAGCTCAGCGTCATCGCGAGCAAGGGCTACTGCGGCTACTACCTGGTGGTCGCCGACTTCATCCAGTGGGCCAAGGACAACGGCATCCGGGTCGGTCCCGGCCGTGGCTCCGGCGCCGGCTCGATCGCCGCCTACGCCCTGCGGATCACCGACCTGTGCCCGCTCGAGCACGGTTTGATCTTCGAGCGCTTCCTCAACCCGGAACGGCCGTCGATGCCCGACTTCGACATCGACTTCGACGAGCGTCGGCGCACCGAGGTGATCCAGTACGTCTCCGACAAGTACGGCAGCGACCGGGTCGCCTACATCGCGACGTTCGGCCGGCTCAAGGCCAAGGCCGCGATCAAGGACGCCGCCCGGGTGCTCGACTACGGCTTCGCGGTCAGCGACCGGATCACCAAGGCGCTGCCCCCCGACATCATGGGCAAGGGCGTCCCGCTCAAGGACATCTTCAACGACGAGCACAAGCGCTACGGCGACGGCGCCGAGTTCCGCGCGCTCTACGAGCAGGACACCGACGTCCGCACGATCTACCAGACGGCGCTCGGCCTCGAGGGCCAGATCCGCAACTGGGGCGTGCACGCCGCGGGCGTGATCATGTCCAGCGAGCCGCTGGTCGACATCGTGCCGATCATGGCGCGCCCGCAGGACGGCGCGATCATCACCCAGTTCGACTACCCGATGTGCGAGTCGCTCGGGCTGGTCAAGATGGACTTCCTCGGCCTGCGCAACCTCACCGTGCTCGACGACGCGCTCGACAACATCCGCGCCAACCGCGGTGAGGAGGTCGTGCTCGAGGAGCTGTCGTTCGACGACCAGGCGACCTACGACCTGCTGTCGGCCGGCGACACGCTCGGCGTCTTCCAGCTCGACGGCGGCCCGATGCGCGCCTTGCTGCGCAGCATGCGGCCCGACAAGTTCGCCGACATCTCCGCCGTCGGAGCGCTCTACCGCCCCGGCCCGATGGGCGCCGACTCCCACAACAAGTACGCCCGCCGCAAGAACGGCCGCGAGCCGATCGACCCGATCCACCCCGAGCTGGCCACGGCGCTGGAGCCGGTGCTGGGGGAGACCTACGGCCTGATCGTCTACCAGGAGCAGGTGATGGAGATCGCCCAGGTCCTGGCGGGCTTCACGCTCGGACAGGCCGACAACCTGCGCCGCGCCATGGGCAAGAAGAAGAAGGAGGAGCTGGACAAGCAGTACGCCGGCTTCCAGGGCGGCATGCTCGAGCGCGGCTTCTCGCAGGCCGCGATCACCGCCCTGTGGGAGATCCTGCTCCCGTTCTCCGACTACGCGTTCAACAAGGCCCACTCCGCGGCGTACGGCGTGATCTCGTACTGGACCGCCTACCTCAAGGCCAACTACACGGCCGAGTACATGGCGGCGCTCCTCACCTCGGTGAAGGACGACAAGGACAAGATGGCGATCTACCTCGGCGAGTGCCGGCGGCTCAAGATCCAGGTCCTCCCGCCCGACGTCAACGAGTCCGCCAAGAACTTCACCCCGGTCGGCACCGACATCCGCTTCGGCATGACCGCGATCCGCAACGTCGGCGCCAACGTCGTCGAGCAGGTCGTGGCCGCTCGGGAGGCCAAGGGTCGCTACGAGTCGTTCAACGACTTCCTCGACAAGGTGCCTGCCCTGGTGTGCAACAAGCGGGTCATCGAGTCGCTGATCAAGGCCGGCGCGTTCGACGACCTCAAGCACCGCCGTCGGGCGCTGGTCGCGATCCACGAGACGGCCGTCGACCAGTACGTCGACATCAAGCGCAACGAGGCCATCGGCCAGGACTCGCTGTTCGCGGGTCTCGACGACCTCGACGGCGGGGACTTCGGCGTGAGCGTGTCGATCCCGGACGTCGACGAGTGGGACAAGACCACGCTGCTCGGCCACGAGCGCGACATGCTCGGCCTCTACGTCTCCGACCACCCGTTGCTCGGCCTCGAGCACGTCCTCGCCGGAACCGCCGACTGCACCATCGGTGAGCTGATGACCGACGAGGAGCGGCCCGACCAGGTGACGGTCACGGTCAGCGGGCTGGTGACGTCGGTGCAACGCAAGATCACCAAGAAGGGCGACCCGTGGGCGATGGTCACCCTCGAGGACCTCGCCGGTGCCATCGACGTGTTGCTCTTCCCGAGCGCCTACCAGCTCGCGAGCACCCACCTGGTCCCCGACGCGATCATCACGGTGAAGGGCCGGCTGTCGCGCAGCAAGGAGCAGCCCGAGCTGCACGCGATGGAGGTCACCGTGCCCGACCTCGACACGGGCACCGACGGACCGGTGGTGATCAGCCTCCCGTCGACCCGGTGCACGGCCCCGGTGATCGCCCAGCTCAAGGAGGTGCTCGGCTCCCACCCGGGCCTCACCGAGGTGCGCCTGCGCCTGCTCACCCGCGACGCCACCAAGCTGATGCGGCTCGACGACCGGCTGCGGGTCTCGCCGAGTCCGGCCCTCTTCGCCGACCTCAAGCAGCTGCTCGGTCCCGGGTGCCTGGCAGGATGAACGGGTGATCGATCAGGAGACCGAGCCGGCACCGACCCTCGCCGAGGACTCGTCCTGGCTCGGCCGGCTCGGCCCGGCGCTGGTCGTGACCGTCGCCGGAGGCGCGCTCGGCGCGCTCGGCGGCTGGCTCTGGTACCTCTGGTGGGGCCCACCCAACAACGGCTCGATCTACGACACGGCCACGTGGGGGCCGCGGTGGCTCGACCTCAGCGACAAGGGCATCGCCCACCAGTTCGCCGGTCCGGGCCAGTACGCCGTGATCGCGCTCGGGTTCGGGGTGCTGCTCGGGATCCTCGCGGCCGTCCTCGGGCGCCGACGAGCGCTCGCCGCGTTGGCAGGACTGGTCATCGGCAGCGCTCTGGCCGCCTACCTCGCCTGGGCCGTCGGCACCGCCTTGAGCCCTCCCGATCCCCAGCGCTACGCGACCGCGGACAACGTCTGCCGCGAGGAGCCCTGCGAGGAGTACCCCGCCGCGATCGAGCTGAGCGGCTGGACGCCGCTGCTGGTCTGGCCCATCGCGTCGTTGGGCGCCTTCTGCACGGCCATCATCGCCATGTCCGGGGCGGGCGAGGTGCGGCGGCAGCAGGTCGGCCAGCAGGAGGCAGGCGCCTGGCTGCAGCCGGTCAGGGTCGACCGATCGGAGCCGTGAGCGCGGCGGTCACGCGCACCAGGTCACCCGGCGCGAGCTCGACCTCCAGGCCGCGGCGGCCGGCCGACACGAACACGGTCGGCTGGTCGAG
>NZ_JACEHF010000192.1 GCF_014180685.1 Nocardioides pelophilus
TGGCCTCGCAGGGTACGGCGCTCGGCCGCGCCGGCCGGGTGCACATCGACACCGACGCCGACGGCACGATCTGGGTCGGCGGCGCGACCGTCACCACGATCAGCGGCTCGGTCGTCGTCAGCCGCTGACGACCGGGGTGTTCTGGTTGGCGGTCAGCAGCCAGCGTCCGTCCTCCCGGGCGACGACGTACATCGGCGAGCCCTCGCTCTCCAGCGTGCCGTCGTTCGTGAAGTACTGCTGCCGCACCTTCACCGCCGCGACGTCCGGCCGGATGAACAGGACGTGCTCGAGCTCGTACGTCGCCTTGCCGTGCGCGCTCGACCCGGGCAGCACCGCGGCCGTGAACTCCGCGATCGCGTCGCGGCCGAACAGACGCTTGCCATGACCGGTGGTCCAGATGGCGTCTCTGCGGAACAGCGCGACGAAGTCGTCGACCAGCTCGTTCTGCTGGGTGCGCTCGACCTCGGCGACGAGATCGCGAAGCTCGGCGATCTCGACCTGGTCGGTGTCGGAAGGGGTCTGGTCCGTGTCTTGATCAATGGTCATGCCGCGATCCTGCTACTTCAAGTTAACTTGAGGTCAAGGCGTGTTGAGCAACCGGTGTGCGAACTCCATGCCCATCCAGTCCGTTGGGAACGTCAGGCCGGGACGACCTCGAGGGCGAGCCGGGCGGCCCGCTCGGTGCCGGACCAGGAGCTGTCGCCCGAGAGCTGGTCCTGGGTGTTGCCGGCGTTGAGGTAGGCGTCGATCCGGAACGCGTCGTCGACCGGGTTCGGCGAGCCGGCCGCGGCCAGCTCGGACTCGAGCAGCTCGATCCACTCGCGCTTGAGGCGTCGTACGGCGTCGGCGACGGGGCCGGTGCGGTGGCCGTACTCGACCGACGTGGCGGCGATGAAGCAGCCGCCGGGGAAGACGCCGGACGTCAGGTAGTCGACCCAGGAGTCGAGCAGCGCGCGCAGCCGGGGCGCACCCGCGGGCTCGGACCAGACCGGTCCGACCACGACCTCCTGATAGATCCGCCGGGCCTCGGCCACCGCTGCGACCTGGATCGCCTCGCGACTCCCGAAGACGGTGAGGATCCCGCTCTTGCTGACGCCGGTGCGCTCGGACAGGAGGCCGACCGTGATCGAGTCGAGGCCGCTGACCGTCGCGATCATCGCCGCCTCCCGGGCGACCCGGCGTCGGGTGACGTCGCCGCGCGCGCGGCGTCCGTCGGTGGCGACCTCGGTCGGCGGGATGTCGGTGCTCATACCGACAACTATAAGTCCGACTGGACGTAAAGATCGAGAGAGCGTACGGTGAGAACAACACGACCGATCGAACGCATAGTTGGGAGCACCCGATGATCGACACCAGCACCGGCGTCCTCGTCCGCAAGCGGATCTACCTCGACGACCTCGACGGCTTCGGGATGCTCCACCACGCCCGCTACGCCCTCCTCTTCGACAACGCCGTCATCGACTTCTGGGCCGACGCCGGCTGGGTGCTCGACCCGAGCGAGTCGGTGCTCGTGATCCGGGAGCTGACGATGACCTACCACCAGCCCGTCGTCGGGATCTCCGAGGTCGACGTCCACTTCTGGGTCGAGCGCGCGGGCCGGACCAGCGTCACCTACCGCTTCCAGGTGCTCTCCGCCGACCACACCGTCGTCCACGCCGACGGCCAGCGGGTGGTCGTCAACCTCGACGGCCAGACGCTGCGACCCGCACCGATCGGCAGCGACGTCTGGGAGCTCGCCGCACCCTTGCTCGGGCCGGGCGTCGAACGCCCCGCTGCCTGAGGACCGTTCCCGCGACTAGGGTTGCGGCCGTGTCGAGCGGCGACCAGCGCCAACCCGAGGACCTCTTCGCGGGCTCACCCGAGGGACTCGAGCTGTACGACGCCGTGGCGCGCGCCGTCGCCGACATCGGCGAGGCCACCGTGCGGGTGACCAAGAGCCAGGTCGCGTTCCGGCGGCGCAAGGGGTTCGCCTACGTCTGGCGGCCCGGGATGTACGTGAGGAGCAACGTGCCCGCGGTGCTGTCGATCGCCCTCCCGCGTGCCCTCGAGTCCGACCGGTTCAAGTCCGTCGTCCACCCGTCCGCCCACGTGTGGATGCACCACCTCGAGCTGACGGAGAAGTCCCAGATCGACGACGAGGTCCGCGGGTGGCTGCTCGCGGCGTACGACGACGCGGGGTGACCGGGTCAGCCCGCAGACGCCCTGTCGAGCGGTGTCAGCCCGGCGGTAGCGTCGCCTGCGATGAGCCTCTACCTGCGCACCCTCCAGCTGCACGCCAAGGTCTACGAGCGCACCGACGGCCGCCTCGGCCACCGACTGCTCGGCGTGCCGACCGTCCTGCTCCGCACCACCGGCCGCAAGTCCGGCCAGGAGCGGACCTCCGCCCTCGTCTACGCCCGCGACGGGCAGGACTTCCTGGTCGTCGCCTCGAACGGAGGCGCCGACCGCCCGCCCGCGTGGCTGCTCAACCTCGAGGCGCAGCCGGAGGTCGGCGTCCAGCTCGGCCGCGAGCGGCACCGGGCGACCGCGCGCCCGGTCTATCCCGACGACGCCGACTACGAGCGGCTGATGAAGCTCTGCAACGACAACAACAAGAACCGCTACGCCGCCTACCGGTCGAAGACCGCCCGCCCGATCCCGGTCGTCGTCCTCACTCCCCACGCGTAGGGGACCTGCTCGGAGGTCAGTCCTTCCCCACCTGGGCCTCCCAGGCGAAGCCGTCGGGGTCGGTGAACGAGCCGGCCGTGCTGCCGATGGCGATCCGGTGGGAGCCGAAGCCGTCGGCCGAGACCCCGGCGTCCTTCGCGGCGGCGCGCCGGCCGTAGAGGGCGAGCTTGATCGTGCCCTCGGGGCTGGCGAACTCGACGTACTTGCGGCCGAAGCTCTTGGCGACCTCGAAGCCGCGGCCGGCGTAGAACTCCTTGGTCGCCTTGACGTCGTCGACGCCGAGCAGGAGCACCACCTCGTCGATGTGGCGGGTTGCGGGGCCGGTGTCCTTCTTGGCGGAGGTGGCGATCTTCCAGATCGTCCCGTCGGGCGCCTGGGCGACGCCGCCGACACCCCAGAACGACTTGGCGACCGGCTTCAGGGTGGTGGCGCCGGCGGCCACTGCGGCGTCGACGAGCTCGTGGACGGTGCTCGGCTGCGACACCACGAGCGACAGCGTGAAGCCGCGGAAGCCGCTCGTCGGCGCGTCCGAGACCCGGAGCCGGATCGGGGCGTCATCGCCGAACACGGCCTTGTAGAAGTTGCGGGCGGCCTGCTCGTCGGCCAACTCGAGGGTGATGGATTCGATGGAGGTCATGCCCGGAACGCTAGGCGGGGCGGGGCATCCGGGGCTTCTTGATTCCTGCTCGATCGCGCCGACTGGCTGGGGGCCGGTCGGGTACCGCCTTCTTCGACGGTCAATGAACCCTTCGAGGAAGGCAGCGAGCATGACGCAGATCCAGCAGTCCATCGACGTCGACGTGCCGGTGAGCACGGCGTACAACCAGTGGACCCAGTTCGAGTCCTTCCCCCAGTTCATGTCGGGGGTGGAGTCGATCACGCAGACCGACGACACCCACCTCCACTGGGTGACCGACATCGCGGGGATCGAGCGGGAGTTCGATGCCGAGATCACCGAGCAGCACCCCGACGAGCGGGTCGCGTGGGCCAGCACCAACGGCGAGGCGAAGCACGCCGGAGTGGTCACGTTCCACCGTCTCGACGACGCGAAGTCGCGGGTGATGGTGCAGATCGACTGGGAGCCCTCGGGCGTCGTCGAGAAGGTCGGGTCGGCCGTCAACCTCGACGAGCACCGGGTGAAGGGCGACCTCGAGAACTTCAAGGAGTTCATCGAGTCGCGCGGCCACGAGTCCGGCGCCTGGCGCGGCGACGTCCCGGCCGGCGGCTGATCCTGTCCGACTGTCGGGCGGTCCTGTCCGTCTGACAAGGGTGCCGTCGGCCCCCGCTACCTTGTCCGCATGAGCACGGTACGGCGGCGGGCCGACGGCACGTCCGATCGCGCGGTCGATCGCGCGGTCGAGGTGATGGCCGACAAGATCGCCGAGGTCAAGCCCAAGCTGCGGGGGTGGCTGCACGCGGGGTCGGTTCCCCTCCTGACGGCGGCGTTCGCCGTACTCATCGTGCTCTCGCCGACGACGATCACCAAGGTCGGCTCCTCGGTCTTCGCCGCCAGTGCGGTGCTGCTCTTCACCGTGTCGGGCATCTACCACCGCGGCACCTGGCAGCCGCGGGTCTGGGCGTTCTGGCGGCGGTTCGACCACGCCAACATCTACGCCATGATCGCGGGCACCTACACGCCCTTCGCGTTCCTCTACCTGGACGGCGCGGCGCGGTGGTGGCTGTTCGGGATCGTCTGGGGCTGTGCCTTCGTCGGCATGGTGTTCCGGATCGCGTGGACCGACGCGCCGCGCTGGCTGCTGACCCCGCTCTACATCGGGCTCGGCTGGGTGGTCGTCTTCTTCCTCCCCCAGTTCTACGACGGCTCCGACAAGTTCCCGTCCTGGGTCAACGTCACAGCGATCACCCTCGTCGCCACGGGCGGCGTGCTCTACACGATCGGCGGCCTGGTCTACGCCGCGAAGAAGCCGAACCCGTCGCCCACGTGGTTCGGCTTCCACGAGGTCTTCCACCTCTTCACCGTGCTCGCGTTCGTGGCGCAGTACGTCGCGGTCTCGGTGGTCACCTACTCCCTGCGCTGACTCCCGCTACCGAGCCCCTGGGCACTTAGCGCAACCAAAGGTTGCGCAATCGCCCGGCCTGCTCTACGTTATTCGCAACCAAAGGTTGCACAACGGAGGAGCGGGACATGGAGTACGGCGCCATCGAGCGGGAGATCCACATCGAGGCCACGCCCGAGGTGGTCTACGAGGTCCTCAGCACTCCCGAGCACCTGCGGGAGTGGTGGCCCGACGAGGCCGAGCTCGACGCGGTGCCCGGCGGCACCGGCGTGCTGTCGTTCGGCAACCGCGGCGACCGCGCCACGCACGTCGCTCCCCTGACGGTGGTGGAGGCCGACCCGCCGCGGCGGTTCGCGTTCCGCTGGGTGTACGACGACGGCGTCGCCCCGGCGCCGGGCAACTCGCTCCTCGTCACCTTCGACCTCGTCCCCTCGGGCGACGGCACCCTGCTCCGGTTCAGCGAGTCGAGCTTCCGCGAGCGGGGGTGGGAGGCCGCCGTGCTCGAGGAGGCCTACCGCGACCACACCACCGGGTGGGACCACTTCCTGCCGCGGCTGGTCACCTACCTCGACCGGCTGGTGTCGCGATGAGCACCGCCATCGACGACGACCTCTGGTCCGCCGTCGGCGACCCGACCCGGCGCCGGATGCTCGACCTGCTGCTGGCCGCGGGGACCGGCACCTCGACCTCGCTGAGCGAACAGCTGCCGGTCTCCCGGCAGGCGGTGGCCAAGCACCTCGCCGTGCTCGAGCGGGTCGGGCTGACCCAGGCCACGCCGTCGGGGCGCGAGCGCGTCTATCAGGTCGACCAGGCCCAGCTCGCCCGCGCGATCGCCCAGCTGACCTCGGTCGGCGCCGCTTGGGATGCCCGGCTCGACCGGATCAAGCGCCTCGCCGAGACCGTCCAGCGCAACCAGAACGACAAGAAGAACTGACTCGAGAGAAAGGCAATGCGATGCACGACATCCTGCACCGGATCGGTGTCACCGCGTCCCCCGAGGCCGTCTCCGCGGCCCTGACCACGACCGACGGCCTGGCCGGCTGGTGGACCTCGGAGACCACCGGCGACCCCGAGCCCGGCGGCGTCGTGGCCTTCCGGTTCGGCGACGCCGGAGGTTTCGACATGAAGGTGCTCGACGCCCGCCCGGGGGAGCTGGTGCTGTGGGAGGTGGTCGACGGACCCGAGGAGTGGATCGGCACCCAGGTCCGCTTCGACATCAAGCGCGAGGACGACTGGACGATCGTGCTCTTCCGCCACGAAGGCTGGCGCGAGCAGGTCGAGTTCATGCACCACTGCAGCACCAAGTGGGCGACGTACCTGATGAGCCTCAAGAGCCTGGTCGAGACCGGCAAGGGCCAGCCCGCGCCGGACGAGGTCTGGATCAGCAACTGGCGCTAGGCCCCGAGCAGCGCTCGCTCCGCGGCGACGGTCGTGTCGTCGCCGTGGCCCGTGTGGACGACGGTGTCGTCAGGGAGCGCGAAGAGCTTCGCCCGGATCGACGCCTCCAGGGTCGGCCGGTCGCTGAAGGACCGACCGGTCGCCCCGGGCCCGCCCTGGAAGAGGGTGTCGCCGGTGAACACGCAGCCCAGTGCGGGGGCGTAGAAGCAGACCGCGCCCGGTGCGTGGCCCGGTGTGTGCAGGACGGTCAGGGTCGTGCCGGCGACCTCGATCTCCAGCCCGTCGGCCAGGTCGAGGTCCCACAGGTGGCCGTCGACCGCGTCCGGCCCGCCGTGGGTCAGCTCCCACAGCGGCCGGTCGGCGGGGTGGAGCAGGATCGGCGCTCCCGACCCACCGTTGACCCGCTCGCGCAGCGCCGGAGCGACCCGCACGTGGTCGTCGTGGGCGTGGGTGCAGGCGATCGCCCTGACCCTCCGGTCCCCCACCACGGCCAGGATGTCGTCGACCGAGTGCGGGGCGTCGATGACGACGCACTCGGTGTCGTCGCCGACGACCCAGATGTTGTTGTCGACGTCGAAGGTCTCGCCGTCGAGGCTGAACGTCCCGCTGGTGACGGCGTGGTCGACCCGCAACCCGGTCCGGTCCGGCATCAGAGCACGACCACCGAGCGCAGCACGTCGCCCTGGTGCATCCGCTCGAACGCGGCCTCGACGTCTCCCAGCCCGATCTCCTCGCTGACGAACGCGTCGAGGTCGAGGCGGCCCTGCAGGTAGAGGTCGACCAGCATCGGGAAGTCGCGGCTCGGCAGGCAGTCGCCGTACCAGCTGGACTTCAGGGCTCCGCCCCGCCCGAACACGTCGATCAGCGGGATGTCCGGCACCACCATGTCGGGCGTCGGCACCCCGACCAGGACCAGCGTGCCGGCGAGGTCGCGGGCGTAGAACGCCTGCCGCCAGGTCTCCGGGCGACCGACCGCCTCGACGACCACGTCAGCCCCGTCGGCGCCGTCGTACGTCTCGGCGCAGATGCGCTTGATCTCCGCGACGGGGTCCAACCCGGACGATGCGGAGGAGTCCACGGTGTGGGTGGCGCCCATCGCCCTGGCCTTCTCGAGCTTCCGGGCGTCGATGTCGACCGCGATGATCGGGCTCGCCCCGGCCAGCGCGGCGCCGGCGATCGCGGCGACCCCGACGCCGCCGCACCCGATGACCGCGATGCTCCGGCCGCGGGTCACCGCCCCGGTGTTGATCGCCGCGCCGATGCCGGCCATCACGCCGCAGCCCAGCAGACCGGCGGGCGCCGGCC
>NZ_JACEHF010000193.1:0-3187 GCF_014180685.1 Nocardioides pelophilus
AGGACCATGTCCCGGTCGACTCCTACGAGATCCCCGACCGGCTCCGGCGCCGCGTCGAGCTGCGCGACCACACCTGTCGTGCCCCGCACTGCAACCGCCGTACCGAACGCTGCGACCTCGACCACGCCCACCCGCACGCCGCAGGCGGCTCTACCTGCCCGTGCAACCTGGTGCCTTTGTGTCGGCGACATCATCGTGCGAAGACCTTCGGCTACTGGCGCTACGTCATCGTCCAGCCCGGGACCTATCTGTGGTCCTCACCGCACGGGCAGCACTGGCTGGTCGACCACACCGGCACCCGGAACCTCGACCCACCCCGACCAGTCGACCCCGACCCCGACCCACCCGACTGGGCCGACCCCGGCCGGACCGAACCAGAAATCTGACCACCACACCCCTGGACCCCGCCATAGGCGGGGCCACAGGCATGCCCCGGGGTCTCGTGACGGTCGCTGCGCGACCTCCTCGACCACCAGGAGACAGGGGTCTCGTGACGGTCGCCGCGCGACCTCCTCGACCACCAGGAGACCAGGGGTCTCGTGACGGTCGCTGCGCGACCTCCTCGACCACCGAGGCAGGGGTCTCGTGACGGTCGCTGCGCGACCTCCTCGACCACCGACGGCGCGCGCCCGCCGCTGGTTGAGGTGCGAGCGCAGCGAGCCTCGAAACCAAGGCGTCGACCACCGCGACGTACCTACCGGCGTCAACTCTCCGCCGCAACCACAGCGAGTACCTCAGGCCTCCTTCAACCCGGCCGCCCAGCGCGCCCAAGCACCGCAACCCACGACGGCGCGCAGCCGTGTTGTCCGTTCTAGCCACCGCGACCAACGACACCCGAACGCTGCGGGCATGGGGTCTCGTGACGGTCGCTGCGCGACCTCCTCGACCACCGGGGCATGGGGTCTCGTGACGGTCGCTGCGCGACCTCCTCGACCACCGACGGCGCGCGCCCGCCGCTGGTTGAGGTGCGAGCGCAGCGAGCCTCGAAACCAAGGCACCCGCACGCCCCTCTGCCCCCGGACCTCGCCACCGGCGGGGCCACAGGCACGTCCGGGGGTCTCGTGACGGTCGCTGCGCGACCTCCTCGACCACCGGGCCGAGGTGTCGCCGCGGAGGCCTCGGCAGTCAGTACGCGATGATCACGACCACGCGCAGCATGGATCGAGTGTCCGCCACGGTCCCGTTGAGCGCCACCCCGAGAATGACCTCGTGGCGAAGCGACGGACCTGTCCCTGCGGATCGGCGGCGACGTACGCCGACTGCTGCGGACCCCTCCACCGGGGCGACCGAGCAGCGGTGACGGCCGAGGAGCTGATGCGGTCGCGATACAGCGCGTTCGTGCTGCACGACGCGGCCTACCTGCTCCGCTCCTGGCACGCGGCCACCCGCCCACCGTCGATCGACTTCGACCCGGACCTCGCGTGGGTCGGGCTCGAGATCCTCGCGACCGAGGCAGGCGGACCCGGCGACGCGAACGGCGTCGTGGAGTTCCGGGCCCACCACCGGCGAGGCGGAGAGCCCGGCGTGCTCCACGAAGTGAGCAGGTTCCGGCGGCAGGACGGCGAGTGGCGCTACGTCCGCGGACGGGTCAGGGAGTCGTAGCCGAACCGGCCGCGACCGGGCTCACGGGTCCCAGCGGACGACCTCTTCGCCGTTCCAGCACTGGCGGGCACCGACCATCCGAGGGATGGACCACCGACGCAGGGTCCTGCAGTGGAACAGGTCCTGCCCGCCGAGCGCCCGCGGTGCGATCCAGTCGCCGTCGCGCTTCACGTAAAAGTGGAACGCGCCGCCCGTCGCGCAGGAGTCGGGCGCGTCGCCAGGACCACCGGGGAACGTCCCCTGGTTGGAGATGTAGGCGACCCGGCGGCGGACCTCCTTCACGGTCACCAAGGGGGCCTGCTCGCACGCCGGAGCACTGTCGTTGTACGCCACCCACATGTAGTCCAGCTGCGCGCGCACGAGCAGCCGGAACGCCCGCGGGGTGTCCGACAGCCGATCGATCTGCCCGGAGTGGCGCCAGACCCGGACCCCGAAGCCGTCGTAGACCACCCTCACCTCGTCCCTCAGGGTCGGCGCGTCGCCGGCGCCGCGAGCCGCCCCCGGCGACGCGGGAAGGCTCGCGACCAGCGCCGCCACCAACGCGAGTACGGCGGCTGCGCGGCCGCCTCGACCTGCCTTCATCGTTCCTCCATCGGTCGCACTCGATTGCCACTCCCCTGCAGCCCATCGTCAGGGGACCGGACAGAAATGTCGACACATCGCCACACGCCGATGACGCAACCGGATCCGGGGGGTCGCCGGGCGTAGTCTCGCCCCACCGGAACACATCCACCCAGGAGCACGGCGGGCCCGGCAACGGGCTCGGAAGGACGGAGCATGGCGCAACTTGACCTCGCAGGAGTCAGCGCCGACGGCCGGCGCCTCCTCCTGGTGGGTCGGCAGGGCGAGGAGTTCAGCCTCGAGATCACCCCTGCCCTGCGTGCCGCGCTCCGCGGCGAGACCACCCGCATCGGCCAGTTGGAGATCCAGATGACGAGCACCCTGCGCCCCCGCGAGATCCAGATCCGGATCCGAGCCGGCGAGACGCCCGAAGCGGTGGCGGCGGCGGCTCAGACGACGGTCGAGGCGATCATGCCCTTCGTCGCTCCGGTGCTCGCCGAGCGTGAGCACATCGCCGCGCGCGCTCAGAAGTCGTCGCTGCGCCGTCCCGCAGGTGACGCCTCCGGCACCCGCACCCTCGGCGCCGCGGTGAGTGCCCATCTGTCGACGCACCAGGCGAAGTCCGAGCAGATCACCTGGGACGCCTGCCGCCGCGACGACGGCCGCTGGGAGCTCACCGGTGCGTTCGAGACCTCGCCGAGGTCCGGCACCGCCCGCTTCATCTTCGACGCCCCGGGCAACTACGTCGTGGCCGACAACGACGACGCCCGGTGGCTCGTCGGCGACCTCGAGATCGTCGCCGAGGAGCGGCCCGACGACCTGCAGCACGTGCGCCAGCGCCGCCTGGCCGCGGTGCCCAGCGACGAGCTCCCGCTCGGAGACGACGCGCTCGACCTGGTGAGCGGCGAGACCACGCCCCCGACGTACGACGACCCGCTGCGCGACACCTCGGCCGACCACGCGCCCGACCGCGAGACCGACACCGCCGCTGCGGCTGCTGCGGCCGAGGCGGGGGGCGGCGGGG
>NZ_JACEHF010000193.1:3200-7338 GCF_014180685.1 Nocardioides pelophilus
GGCCGGTCGCGAAGAAGCGTGGCCGCGCGTCCGTACCGAGCTGGGACGAGATCATGTTCGGCGGCGGCGACCAGTAGCCGTTCGGTCGTTGTCCGACGGCCGACCAGCGACCGATCAGCAGCCGACCGGAACCGCGTTCTGAGACGCTGGCCGGATCCGGGACAGCGGCACCGCCGGATCGGCGTACTCTGCCCGCATGTCTTCCTTTGTGACCGGCGCCACGGGCTTCATCGGTCGTCACCTCGTCAGCGAACTCGTCGACCACCGCGAGGGCCCGATCTTCGTACTGGTCCGCAAGTCGTCCCTCCCCCGGATGGAGACGATGATCCAGCAGTGGACCGGCGGGGCTGGCTCCTCCCGGATCGTGCCGGTGATCGGTGACCTCGGACAGGCCGGTCTCGGCGTCGACCCCGAGTGGGTCGCCGAGCACGTCGGGAAGGTCGACCACTTCTTCCACCTGGCGGCGATCTACGACATGACCGCCGACGACGCCACCAACGACGCGATGAACGTCGACGGCACCCGCTACGCGCTTGCGCTGGCGGACGCGCTGCAGGTCGGCTGCTTCCACCAGGTCTCGTCGGTGGCCGCCGCCGGTGACTACCACGGCCACTTCGACGAGACCATGTTCGACGAGGGCCAGCCGCTGCCGTCGCCGTACCACCGGACGAAGTTCGAGTCGGAGAAGATCGTCCGCGAGGAGTCGACGGTCCCCTGGCGGGTCTACCGGCCGGCGATCGTGGTCGGCCACTCCGAGACGGGCGCGATGGACAAGATCGACGGCCCGTACTACTTCTTCCCGCTCATCAAGCGGCTCCGCGACAACCTGCCCTCCTGGCTTCCCCTCGTCGGCGTCGACCTCGGCGACACCAACCTGGTGCCGGTCGACTACGTCGCCAAGGCGATGGACCACCTCGCGCACCTCCCCGACCGCGACGGCGAGGCGTTCCACCTGGTCAACCCCGAGCCGCAGCCGGTGGTCGACATGATCAACTCGTTCTGCGCCGCTGCGGGCGCGCCGCGGTTCGCCACGCCGATCGACCGCGGCGTCACCGGCGGCGTGACCGGGATGCTCCCCCGGTCGCTCCGACCGAGCAGCCTGTTCAGTGCCGTGGTGCGGACCGCCCCCGCTCACCTGCTGCTCAACCAGACGCTCGGGCGGCTCGGCATCCCGGCCGAGGTCGTCGGCCACACGTCGTTCCCGTCCGTCTTCGACTCCAAGGCGACCGAGCGCGCCCTCGCCGGGAGCGGCATCGGGGTTCCGGACCTCGAGTCGTACGCCCGGACGCTGTGGTCGTTCTGGGAGGAGAACCTCGACGACACGACCGGACGTGACAAGCGGAACCGCGCGGCGCTCAAGGGCAAGCACGTCGTCATCACCGGCGCGTCCTCCGGCATCGGCAAGGTCACCGCGCTCAAGGTCGCCCAGGCCGGCGGTATCCCGGTCCTGGTCGCGCGCGGCAAGGACAAGCTCGAGGAGACCAAGGCGACGATCGAGCTCCGCGGGGGCCAGGCGTACGTCTTCCCGTGCGACCTGTCCGACCTGCGCGCCATCGACGACCTCTGCGAGCGGCTGTCCAGCGAGCTTCCGACGGTCGACTTCGTCGTCAACAACGCCGGCCGCTCGATCCGCCGTTCGCTGCGGCTCTCGCACGACCGGTTCCACGACTTCGAACGCACGATGCAGCTCAACTACTTCGGTGCGATCCGGTTGATCATCGGCCTGATGCCGAAGCTGCACGAGCAGCGCTCGGGCCACATCGTGAACATCTCGTCGATCGGGGTCCAGACCAACCCGCCGCGGTTCTCGGCGTACGTCGCCTCGAAGGCCGCGCTGGACGCCTGGAGCAACGTCGTCGCGTCCGAGGTCGTCGGCCACGGCATCTCGTTCACCAACATCCACATGCCGCTGGTGCGGACCCCGATGATCGCTCCGACCAAGATGTACGACAAGTTCCCGACCCTCTCGCCCGCCCAGGCCGCCGACCTGGTGATCCAGGCGATGGTGGAGAAGCCGCACGAGATCAACACCCTGGCCGGCAATGCCGGTGCCGTCGCACACACGTTCGCCCCCAAGGCGGCGTTCCGGGTGCTCAACCTCGCCTACCAGGTCTTCCCGGACAGCGCCGCTGCCAAGGCCAAGGCCGGCCCGACCGACGTCGAGCCGGTGGTCGCCGCGGTGCCCGACGCCGCGGTCGGCGGCGACGAGGCAGGCGGCCGTGAGTCGGAGCAGCTGCTGATGGCCCGGCTGTTCCCGGGCGTCCACTGGTGATTCAGCCGGTGGCGACCGGGCGGGTCGGATCGGCGATCCACTCGCTCCAGCTGCCCGGGTNCAGCCGGTGGCGACCGGGCGGGTCGGATCGGCGATCCACTCGCTCCAGCTGCCCGGGTAGAGCGCGGCGGGGATGCCGGCGATCTCGAGCGCGAGGACGTCGTGGGCTGCCGTGACGCCCGACCCGCAGTACGCCGCCACGGACGCCCCGACCTCGGCCCCGACCGCCGCGTAGACCTCGCTGAGCTCCGCCGCCGGCCGGAACCTGCCGTCGTCGGTGAGGTTGAGCGACGTCGGCACGTTGACCGCGCCCGGGATCCGGCCGGCCACGGGGTCGATCGGCTCGGCCTCCCCGCGGTAGCGAACCGCCGCCCGGGCGTCGATCAGCACCCCGACCGATCGGACGTCCTCGGCCGTGACGACCGGCATCCCGCCGGGGACGGCGGTGAAGGTGCCGGGCTCGACGTCGGGACCCCGACCGGTCTCAGCGGGCAGGCCGGCAGCCCGCCACGCCGACCAGCCGCCGTCGAGCACACGGACGTCGTCGTGGCCGTGGTAGCGCAGCAGCCACCAGCAACGGGCCGCCGCGTGACCGGCCCAGTCGTCGTACACGACCACCGGTCGCGCTGCGGAGACCCCGGCGGCGCGCATCGCCTCCTCGAAGACCGCGGTCGCCGGCAGCGGATGGCGTCCGCGCACGCCCGGCGGCGCCGCGAGGGCGGTGTCCAGGTCGACGTACGGCGCGCCCGGCACGTGGCCGGCGGCGTGCTCGTCCGGTCCCGCCGGGCCACCGCCCATCCGGTAGCGGACGTCGAGCACGGTCACGGTGCCCAGCAGCGCAGCCAGCTCACCGGGGTCGACCAGCGGGCCGGCGCTCAATGCCGCCCCGTCCGCGGCTTCACGGTCAGCACCGGGCACGGCGCGTCGAGGAGCACCCGCTGCGCGTTCGAGCCCAAGATCAGCTTGCCGACCGGCGAGCGGCGGCGCAGGCCGATGACGATCAGGTCGGCCGCGACCTCCTCCGCCACGTCGACCAGGCCGTCAGACGCCTCCTGGCCGCGATCGAGCACCCGCACGTCGTGGTCCAGCCCCGACTCGCCGAGCACCTCGCGGACCTCCCCGACGTACGCCGGCTCCTCGTCGCGGTCGATCAGCGCATGGACCACGACCAGCCGCGCACCGCGTCGTCGCGCCTCCTCGATCCCCGCCTGCAGGGCTGCGTCGCCCTCGGGCTTCGGGACGTACCCGATCACCACCGTCGCCATGATCAGCACCCTAGAGGAGTGGGCGTGAGGACTTCTTCCGGAACTGATGTCGAGAACCCCGTGGCAGCTCCGTCTCCTCCTCGAGCGCGGTCACAATGGGCCGCACCACACCTGAGGAGACACCCATGGCCAAGTACCTGCTGCTGAAGCACTACCGAGGTGCCCCGGAGCCGGAGAACAACGTGCCGATGGACCAGTGGACCCCCGACGAGATCTCGGACCACATCCAGTTCATGCGCGACTTCGCGGCCCGACTCGAGAGCGCCGGCGAGTTCGTCGACGCGCAGGCTCTCTCCACCGAGGGCACCTTCGTCCGGTACGACGGCGAGGGTCGCCCGCCGGTCACCGACGGTCCGTTCGCGGAGACCAAGGACCTGATCGCCGGCTGGATGGTGATCGACGTCGACACCTACGACCGTGCGCTCGAGCTCGCGGCCCAGCTGTCGGCCGCACCCGGTGCCGGCGGGAAGCCGATCCACGAGTGGCTGGAGGTCCGGCCGTTCATGACCGAGCCGCCCACGGTCGCGGACTGACCCTGACGTGGACCACTCGGACGACTGGGCGCTGCTGCGCTCGCTGACGCCCAGCGTCATCGGGGGGC
>NZ_JACEHF010000194.1 GCF_014180685.1 Nocardioides pelophilus
GGAGACCCGCAGACACAGGCGATCGCGCTGGCGGGGGTCGTGCTGGCGAAGCTGGGCTAGGACCCGTCCGCGTCGCCCTCCGTGTCCGGGGCGGCGGCCGGCGTCTCCTCCTGCGGCGCGCCTGCCCAGGCGCGTCCGGCGAAGGCGAAGCAGAGGATCACCAGCACCACCTGGACGATCTGGGCGGCCGTCTCGCCCGCGGAGCCGACGGCGGTCCAGCCGGCGCCGAACGCGAGGGGTGGCGCGGCGAGGACGAAGATCAGCGTCAGCGCACACATGCTGAAGGTGCTGGCGCCGAGGGTGTGCCGCGCCCTGAGGGCGGACTGGCTCAGCTCGTGGCAGAGCAGGGCGAAGAAGGCGAACCGGGCGATGTCGGCCGACCAGCCGAGCGAGGGATCGCTGGCGAACCAGCGGTCCGCGGCCGGGACGACGAGCGCGACGGACATCGCCAGGGCGGCGACGCCGAGGAACCGGAGCACGCCGAGACGTACGTCGTCGAGCGACCGGCCGAGGCCGTACAGCCCGATGAGGACCAGCACCCAGCCGAGCGGGTCGGGCAGCGGGTCGAAGACCCCGGGGTCGGCCTCCGCGGGCCCGAGCGCGAGCAGCAGGAGACCGAGCGCCACGGCCTGCAGCGGCTTCACCGGCTCGCCCCCGTCACCAGCCACCGGTCGCCGGCTGCCCGTCGGGTCAGGGTCGCGAACCGCCCGCCCATGAAGACCAGGCCGAAGACGGCCCACAGCCAGGGCAGGCCGCCGCCGACCCAGTCGTCGGTGACCACGGCAGCAACCAGCACGAGCGGGGCGNGTAGGTCCCGTCGCCGGCGCCGATCAGGACGCCGTCGAGCACGAACACGACGCCGGCCACCGGCTGCGCGAGGGCCGCGACGAGAAGGACCGGCACCAGCGCGCGGCGTACGTCGTCGTCGGTCGTGAACAGCACTCCCAGCACCGGGCTCGCCGCGGCCAGCGCGACGCCGGTGACCACGCCGCTGACGACCCCCCACCCGATCATCCGGCGGGTGACCGCCCGGGCAGCCGCGACGTCGCCCGCACCGAGGTGGCGGCCGGTGATGGCCTGGGCCGCGATGGCGATCGCGTCGAGCACGAAGGCGAGGAATCCCCAGATCGTCATCGCCAGCTGGTGGGTCGCGATGGGGACCGCCTCGTCGGCGGAGGCGGTCTGCGCGGTGAGGACGACGGCGTACGTCGTGACGAGCAGCGAGGCGCGGAGGGTGAGGGTGCGGGCGAGCAGGGGCACACCGGCGCGCGCCGCGCCGCGGATCCCCGGCAGGTCCGGGCGGAGCGAGGCGCCCTCGCGGCGCGCGGCACGAATGACGACGTACACCAGCGCTGCCGCGGAGCCCACCTGGGCGAGCACCGAGCCGAGCGCGGACCCGGCGATGCCGAGGTGCGGGAGCGGGCCCACGCCATACACGAGGAGCACGTTGAGGAGCAGGTTGACCGCGTTGCCGGCGACGGCCACCACCAGGGGTGTCCGGGTGTCCTGGAGGCCGCGCAGCACGCCGGTGGCGGCGAGCATGAGCAGCAGCGGGGTGACGCCGAGCAGGGCGACCCGCAGGTAGGTCTCCGCCTCCTCGGCGACCGCGGCGCCGGGGCCGAGGGCGGCGACCATCGGACCGGTCAGCACGATGCCGGCTGCCGTGGTCGGGATCCCGATCACGACCGCGAGCCACAGCCCGTCGACGCCCTGGGCGAGGGCGCCCGCGCGCCGGCCCGCGCCGAGCTGGCGCGCGACGCTGGCCGTGGTGCCGTAGGCCAGGAAGATGCAGAGGCCGACCAGCGTCTGCAGCACGGTGCCCGCGATGCCGAGGCCGGCGAGCTCGCGGGTGCCGAGGTGGCCGACCACGGCGGCGTCGCCGAGCAGGAAGAGCGGCTCGGCGACCAGGGCCAGGAACGCCGGTACGGCGAGCCGGCCGATCTCGCGGTCATCGCGCGTCAGCCGCATCGGGCTGCGCTCCCCGCCTGTGGATATCTCGGCGCGATATCAGATCCGGCCGTGTCGCGCAGAAGAATCCGAGATGTCGGTGAGGTGAACGAAATCGTTGCAGAGAAGTTTTCGGAGCGCGCCTGTGGAATTACGTTGTCGCAGGTCAGCGGCGCGATTGACGGTGTTCGGTCTGCCAAGTCCACAGTCTCCTCCCCAGCCACTGCACACCGGGGTCGCGTGTCGTCCACCCCTAGGAGGCAGTTATCCCCAGAGCCGGTGGACCCCTGGGGATAGGCCACTACTCATTGCCGGCAATCATGCGTAGGTTCGCGCAAGCGAGTCTCTCGCAGATCTCGAGGTGGGGCGCGGGCAGGGGTTGTGTCGGACCCCGGCGCGAGCGTGCCTGTGCACGATCAGACAACAGCCGTGTCG
This sequence comes from Nocardioides pelophilus, assembly GCF_014180685.1. Taxonomy (GTDB): domain Bacteria; phylum Actinomycetota; class Actinomycetes; order Propionibacteriales; family Nocardioidaceae; genus Nocardioides; species Nocardioides pelophilus. The sequence goes on from NZ_JACEHF010000194.1 coordinate 2,383, forward strand.
ACGCAAGGAGGGGAGCCGGGTGAGCCTCGCTGAGGTCCCGCCGTCGGACGACGAGTGGGGCGACGGTCCGGCGTCGTACGCACCTGGTGACGCACCCACCGGCGGCCGCACGCCTCCGCAGGATCTTGCGGCCGAGCAGTCCGTGCTCGGCGCGATGCTGATCTCCAAGGACGCGATCGCCGACGTGCTCGAGACGGTCCGTGGCGTCGACTTCTACCGCCCCGCGCACGAGTCCATCTACGACGCGATCATCGACCTCTACGGCCGGGGCGAGCCCGCCGACATGATCACCGTCGGCAGCGAGCTCAACCGCCGTGGCGAGCTCCGCAAGATCGGCGGGGCGCCCTACCTCCACACGTTGGCCGCCAACGTGCCGATCGCCTCCAGCGCCGGCTACTACGCCGAGATCGTGCGCGAGAAGGCGATCCTGCGCCGCCTCGTCGACGCCGGCACCAAGATCGTGCAGATCGGCTACGCCGGCGAGGGCGAGGTCGACCACATCGTCGACGTGGCGCAGGCCGAGGTCTACGGCGTCACCGACCGCCGCAAGTCCGAGGACTACGCGCCGCTGAGCGACATCATGGACGGCGTCCTCGACGAGATCGAGGCGATCGAGAACCGCGAGGCCGGCATCTACGGCGTGCCCACCGGCTTCGCCGACCTCGACGACCTCACCAACGGTCTCCACGCCGGCCAGATGATCGTGGTCGCGGCCCGGCCCGCCATGGGCAAGTCGACGCTGGCGCTCGACCTGTGCCGGGCGGCGTCGATCAACAACAACCTGGCCACCTGCTTCTTCAGCCTCGAGATGACGCGCTCCGAGATCACGATGCGGCTGCTGTCGGCCGAGGCTCGGATCCCCCTCAACCACATCCGCAACGGCAAGATGTCGACGGAGGAGTGGGACCGCCTGGCCCGCCACGTGGCCAAGGTGTCGTCGGCGCCGATGTTCATCGACGACAGCCCCAACATGACGATGATGGAGATCCGGGCCAAGGCCCGGCGGCTCAAGCAGCGCCACGACCTCAAGCTGATGGTGATCGACTACCTCCAGCTGATGTCGTCCGGCAAGAAGGTCGAGTCCCGCCAGCTCGAGGTCTCGGAGTTCTCCCGCCAGATCAAGCTCCTGGCCAAGGAGCTCGAGGTCCCGATCATCGCGCTCTCCCAGCTCAACCGTGGTCCCGAGCAGCGCGCCGACAAGCGCCCGATGATGAGCGACCTTCGCGAGTCCGGCTCGATCGAGCAGGACGCCGACATGGTGATCCTGCTGCACCGCGACGACGTCTTCGAGAAGGAGTCGACCCGCCCGGGCGAGGCCGACCTGATCGTCGCCAAGCACCGCAACGGCGCCACCCGCGACATCACCGTGGCCTTCCAGGGCCACTACTCCCGCTTCGTCGACATGGCTCACTGACCCGCGTCGGAACGGGTGTCCGTGGGTCCGAGGGACCTAGGTCCCGTCGAGAGAGGTCGGACGCACGGTCCGATCCGCGCACGGTCGTGCGACTGTCGGAGTGTGACCAACGACAGCTTGGTCGAGGTCAAGGTGCGACCCCCGACCGCCTACCCGATCAAGGCGCACGCACCCGCCGGTGGCGCCGGCGTGGCCGAGGTGGGGACGGCGTCGATCGCCATCGACACCGTGTGGGGACGCCCGCCGTCGGGCCAGCCCGGGCCGGCCGAGCTGCTCGCCACCGCGTTCGCGGCGTGCCTGCTCAAGAACCTCGCCCGGTGCCGCGACCTGCTCGGCTTCCAGTACGACGACGCGGATGTCGAGGTGACCATCCGTCGGCAGGACCAGCCCCCGAAGTTCACCGAGGTCAGCTACACGCTCACGATCACCACCGACGAGCCGGCACGGCGGGTCGAGCTGGTCCACACGAACCTGCGCAAGTTCGGCACCGTCTACAACACCCTCGCCGCCGTCTGTGACGTCGACGGCGAGATCGTCGCTCACCCGAGGAGCCAGCCATGAAGCGTCTGCCCGTCTTGATCGGCGCCCTGATCGTTGCTGTCGTGGCGGTCGGGGGCTTCGCACTCGGGGTCGTGGTCGCGAACGACGACGACGACCGGCGGGGGCCGATGGGGCTGGGAATGATGGGTGCGGGGTCGAACAGCACGCCGCGCTGGTGGGACGACTCCTGGGACTCGATGATGGGCCCGATGTCGATGACGGCGGCCGCGAGTGAGCCCGACTACCTCGTCGAGATGATCGCTCACCACCAGGAGGCGGTCGAGGCGGCGGGCGAGCTGGCTCGGTCCGACCGGCCGGAGATGCGGGAGCTCGGGGAGGCGATCGTCGAGAGCCAGACCGACCAGATCGAGCAGATGCAGTCCTGGCTGGCCGACTGGTACCCGGACGTCTCCACGGACGCGCAGTACCGGCCGATGATGCGCGACCTCGCGGGCCTCTCCGGCGACCGCCTGGACCTGGTGTTCCTCCAGGACATGATCGGGCACCACATGGTCGCCGTGATGATGTCCCAGCACCTGTTGTGGCAGGGCACCGACCACGAGGAGGTCACCGACCTGGCTCGCTCGATCCGCGACGACCAGCACGCCGAGATCATCCAGATGCAGGGCTGGCTCTCGGACTGGTTCGACGTGGACTGGGGGCCGGGCATGGGGATGGGCATGGGCATGGGGATGGGCATGGGGCACGGCTACATGGGCCGTTACTGACCGGCGCCGATGAGATCCGCGGGCCGCGCAGGTCGACACTCGCAGCACCCGGCAAACCAGCGCCGGTGCGGTCATCTCTCGAGGAGCGCGGATGTCACTCACCCGGATCCACAACCTGTCCATCTCCCTCGACGGCTTCGCCACCGGTGAGCCGCAGTCCAAGGAGGCTCCGTTCGGGCACGCGGGCGAACGGCTGCACGAGTGGATGTTCGCCACCCGGTTCTGGGACGCCGAAGGGACCGGCGGCATCGACAACGCCTTCGCCGCGCGCCACGACCACGGGTTCGGCGCGGAGATCATGGGGGCCAACAAGTTCGGCCCGCCGGGCTGGCAGGACGACCCGGAGTGGACGGGCTGGTGGGGCCCGAACCCCCCGTTCCACACACCGACCTTCGTGCTCACCCACCACCCGCGGCCGCCGGTCGAGATGGAGGGCGGTACGACGTTCCACTTCCTCGACGCCCCGCCGGCCGAGGCTCTTCGGATCGCTCGCGAGGCCGCCGGCGGCCTGGACGTCCGGATCGGGGGCGGCGCCACCGTCGTCCGCGACTTCGTCGCCGCCGGCCTCGTCGACCACCTGCACCTGGTCCTGGTCCCGATCGTGCTCGGCCGCGGCGTCCGGGTCTGGGACGGGCTGGAGGCGCTCGAGGACGACTACACCGTGGAGGCGGTGTCGTCCCCGAGCGGCGTCATCCACCTGACGTTCACGAGGAGGAGCACCGCCTGACCACTGGCCGACCGAGACTGGCCGACCGAGACTGGCCGACTGGGACTGGCCGACCGACGACGGGGTGCATACCGTGGCCACGTGGCGCCGCCCTCGAGCGCCCGGGCGCCGGGCTTGTCACCGTGGAGGTTCATCGCCTCGTTCGGCGTCGTCGCGATGTTGGCGGACGTGGTCTACGAAGGAGCGCGCTCCGTCACCGGACCGCTCCTGGCGAGCCTCGGTGCCACCGGGCTGGTGGTCGGTCTGGTCACCGGAATCGGGGAGGCCGCGGCCCTGGTGCTGCGGCTCGTCTCCGGGCCGCTGGCGGACCGCACCCGGAGGTTCTGGGCCTGGGTGATCGCCGGCTACGCCGTCACGGTCATCTCCGTCCCGCTGTTGGGACTGGCGACCACGCTGTGGGTCGCCGCCGCGTTGGTCATCGTCGAGCGCGTCGGCAAGGCCATCCGCTCGCCGGCCAAGGACACCTTGCTCTCCCACGCGACCTCCAGCACCGGTCGCGGCCGGGGCTTCGCCGTCCACGAGGTGCTCGACCAGGTCGGCGCGCTCGCCGGGCCGTTGCTGGTCGCCGCGGTCCTCGGCGCCAGCGGCGGCGACTACCGCCCGGCCCTGCTCGCGCTCGCCGTCCCGGGGGCGCTCGCGCTGACGCTGGTGGCGTGGCTCCGGGTCCGGGTCCCGCACCCGACGGACTACGAGACCGGTGCCGACGAGCCGGACGAACTGTCGGGACCGGCGGTGGAGCCGGGCTCACCGGCGCGCCCGACCCCGCTCCCCGGAGGGTTCTGGGGCTATGCCGTGTTCGCGGCGCTCACGACGTCGGGCTTCGCCACCTTCGGCGTTCTCAGCTTCCACCTGGTGACCAGCGGCGCGCTGACGGTTGCCATGGTGTCGGTGCTGTACGCCGCGGTCATGGCCGTCGACGCGGTGGCGGCGCTGGCGACCGGCTGGGCCTACGACAGGTTCGGGCCGGCGGTGCTCCTGGGACTCCCGGCCGTCGCCGCCGTCGTCCCGGCCCTCGGCTTCTCCGGCACCACCGGGGTGGCCGTCGCCGGCACCCTGATGTGGGGTGTCGCCCTCGGGATCCAGGAGTCCACGCTGCGCGCCACCGTGGCCGACCTCGTCCCTGTCGCCCGCCGCGCGACGGCGTACGGGCTCTTCGGCGCGGTCGTGGGCGCGGCCGCGGCCGCGGGTGGCGCGCTGACCGGCGGGCTCTACGACCGGTCGGTCCCCCTCCTCGTCGTCGTCACCTGCGTCGTCCAGCTCGCCGCCGCCGCGGTGCTGGTCGCGCTGCTCCGCAGCCGACGCCTGGGCCGCGACCGCCTGCGCGCCCTCAGCGGCTAGCGTCGACGGGTGGGGCCTGCACGCGGGTCGGCGGCCGCCGGGAGATCGGGATGGAGCGGAGCCGGCCGTCG
>NZ_JACEHF010000195.1 GCF_014180685.1 Nocardioides pelophilus
CTCCAGGAGGCGTTCGTCGCGTTCCTGCACGCGCGGCGAGCCACCGACTCGCCGTACCGTCTCGGCAGCTACCGGGTCGCCACCAACAACCGCGGCCTGGTCCTCCACCGGTGGACTCCCCCGGCCGCGTCGCGCGACCTGCTCAAGCTCGACGCGTCGGTGTGGGCGACGGTCGACCGCGGCGTCCACCGGGTGCTGGAGCTCGCCGACGACCTCAAGTCGCGGGGGCTCGGCACCAGCACCGGCCTGCTCCTGGTCGGCCCGCCCGGCACGGGCAAGACCCAGCTCGGCACGGTCGTCGCCAACGAGCTCGCCGGCTCCACGACGGTGCTGGTGCCCGGCACCTACGTCACCGAGCACTACCTCACCGAGCTGTTCGATCTCGCCGCCGACCTGTCGCCGTGCCTGATCCTGATGGACGACCTCGACCTGATCGCCGGCGAGCGCGGCCAGACCAACCCCCACCGACTGCGGGAGTTCCTCAACGTCATGGACGGCGGGCTGGCCGACCGCAGCGGCGTGGTGGTCATCGCGTCGACCAACGACCACCGCAAGGTCGACAAGGCCGCGCGGCGGTCGTCGCGGTTCGACACCGTGATCAAGATGGAGCCCCCGGTCCTCGAGGGGCGGCTCGCGATCCTGGCGCGCTACCTCGCGTGGTGCGACGCTCCGCTCGACCTGCCCGCGGTGGCTCGCGCGACCGACGGCGCGACCGGCGCCGACCTGAAGGAGCTGGTCCGGGCGACGGTGCTGCACACCAACGACGCCGTCACCACCGAGGCGCTGCTCGCGCAGGCGGCGGCCGGGCGCTGGCGGACGCCGCACGAGGCGGCCGGGCAGTACCTCTGAGCCGGTCCGGCCAGGTGGCATGCTTCGGAGCCATGACTGGCTGGCGGCGCTCCGCGGTCCTGCTCACCGTGCTCGGGGTGGTCGGTTCGACGTCGTACGTCGCGCCGGCCACCTCGGCCGGACCAGCCGTCGCCGTCGTGCGGGCGGACGGCGAGGACCGGCCGGCGGTGATCGGCAAGCGCGTCATCGGCCGGTCCGTCCGTGGCCGACCCATCGTCGCGTGGCACCTCGGCGAGCGGGGCGGGCCGAAGGTGCTGCTGGTGTCGACGATGCACGGCGACGAGCCGCACACCCGCCAGATCCTCACCAGCCTGCGCGACGGCCGACCGATCCGTGGCCTCGACCTGTGGGTGCTGCCGACCTACAACCCCGACGGCCTCGCGCGTCGCACCCGCAAGAACGCTCACGGCGTCGACCTCAACCGCAACTTCCCCTACCGGTGGACCGACCTCGACGGCGCCTACGAGTCCGGACCGCGGCCGCGGTCGGAGCCGGAGACACGCGCCGTGATGCGGTTCCTGAAGAACATCCAGCCGCACCGGATCATCAGCTTCCACCAACCTCTGTACGGCGTCGACACCGACACCAAGAACCAGCGGTTCTCGCGTCGGGTGGCGCGGGCGCTCGACCTCCCGCGGAAGACGTTCAGCTGCGGCGGGGTCTGCCACGGCACGATGACGATGTGGTTCAACCACCGGTTCCGCGGCGCCGCACTGACCGCCGAGTACAACGCGCACCCCAGCCCGCACCGGATGCGGGTCACCGCGCCCCGGCAGGTGCTGTCGATCTGGGGCGCCCACCGCGTCCGCTGAGCGACGCCCTCCGGCCTCGTGCGCGACCGTCCTCGATCGACTCCGTCGCCGACACGCCGCCTCGACGCACGGATGCGCCCGCCGTTGGTGGGAACCATGCAGGTGTGAGCAGACAACTGGCCGACTGGCCGTCGGTGACCGACACGTTCCTCGAGGTCGGCGGCCGCCGGGTCCGGGTCCTGCAGGCCCCCGGCCGCAGGACGTCCAGCCAGGCCCCGCAGCTCCTCGTGCACGGNGCAGGACGTCCAGCCAGGCCCCGCAGCTCCTCGTGCACGGCCTGGGCGGTTCCTCGGTCACCTGGATCGAGGTGATGGAAGGCCTTGCCGAGCACGGTCCCGTGGTCGCCGTCGACCTCCCCGGGTTCGGGCGGACACCGGTCACCGACGACGACCCGCTCACCATGCGCGGGTACGTCCACTTCGCCCTGCAGGTCGCGGACGCCCTCGGGTGGGACCGGTTCACGCTCCACGGCAACTCGATGGGCGGCCTCATCGGGACCCTCCTCGCTGCGCACCACCCGCACCGGCTGGACCGACTGGTCCTGGTCTCTCCCGGCCTGCCGCCCCGCTCGCCCCTCGGCTTCCTGCGGCCGAGCCGCGCGACGATCGACGGCATGGTGCCGATCGCGCTCTCGTCGCTCACCGCGCTCGCGCTGGGAGTCGTCGGGCTCGCCGGCCCCGGGCTCGACGCGCGCCGCAACCGCGCGCTCCTGAGGCTGATCTTCCCGGACCCCGACGGCGTCGATCGAGCGGTGCTGGACCTGATGGCGGCCGACTTCGCCGAGGACGTCGACGGCGTCGACCGGCGGCGCGCGCTCCTCGCCGCGACCCGCTCCATCTCCCGCCTGTGGGCGGACCCTCGCGGCGTCTGGCGCGCCGTCCGGAAGGTCCAGGCTCCGACCTTGGTGCTCGGCGGCACGCAGGATGCGCTGGTGCCGGCGAAGGTCCTGCGGGCGGTGCTGGCCGCACGCCCGGACTGGCAGGGACACGTCCTCGACGACCGGCGCCACGCGCTGATGCTGGAGGACCCGGAGAGCTACCTCCGCATCTTCGGCACCTGGCAGGTCGCCGACGTGGCCGCCTAGGGGTACGCCGAGCGCGGATCGTCCGAGCGGCGTCGCGCTGGCGTCAGAGGGACTGCGCCGCGGGCACCAGCTGCTCGAGCGCGGCGAGGCCCGCAGCGTCGTCCTGGTGGACCACCGCGACGTCCCAGTAGGTCAGCGCCCGGATGCCGATCCGCTCCTCCAGCGGCGCCGTCCGCTCCGCGATGTCGTCGACCGTCGTGCGTCCGAGCGGCGCGCCTCCGTTGTCCCACACGGCGACGTCGCGGTAGCCGAGCTCCTTGAGCCGCGGCCACACGGCGAGCGGGTCGTTGCCGGCGAGGCGGGAGAGACGGTGGTCGTACTCGAAGAACAGCACCGGCCGGGAGTCGCGCCATTCCTCGGCGATCGCCGGCACCAGGGCGACGTCGTAGCCGTCGGTGTCGGACTTGACCAGGCGCAGCCCGGCGAACTCGGGGAACTGCTCGCGCAGCTCGGCCGGCGTGACGGTGCGCATCGCATCCTCGACACCACCCTCGGTGAACCGGGTCGTGCCACCGGTGCGCACCGCGGTCTTGGCGCCGGTCTTCGCGTCGGGGGTCAGCAGCGCCTCGACCACCGAGACGTGCGCCTCCTTGTCGACGTTGAGGTGGAGGTACTCCAGGTAGTGCGGGTCGGCCTCGATGCAGAGCACCCGGGCGTCGGCGGCGTGCAGCACCTGCAGCGTCGAGTCGCCGACGTTGGCGCCCACGTCGATCATCGTGACCGGAGCGCTCGCCCGGGCGAGCAGCGATGCGAGCTGGACGAGGTTCTGGCCGTACGGCCCGTCCTCCCCTGCGTAGTCCGGGAGCCGGTGCGCCCAGGGCAGCACCATCCGCACCCCCTGGACCTCGCGCACCACCTTGCGGTTCGGGAACCGGTCGCGCACGAACCAGCCGAGGTTGCGTCGTAGGTGCTTCGCCCGCTCGCGGATTCGTGGATTCACGGGAGGAAATCTAGCGGCGCTCGTCCCGGCGTCGACCACGACGCTCAGACCGACCAGTGGGCGAGCTCGAGACCGGTCATCCGGCGCAGCTCCTCCATCTCGGGAGCGAGCGTCGCGCGCAGCCGCGCGAGCGACTCGGCGCTGGGCTGCGGGCGCTCGACCGGCTTGGTCATCCGGCGGGTGAAGAAGTACTGCATCCTCCTCAGCTGACCCTTCGGCAGGCGGTGCGCCGCGCGGACCAGGGCGGGGCGGCGCAGCACCCGGTACCAGCCCGGGAGGGCGCCCTTGTCGCCGTACGCGTTGCGGGGGCGGAGCTCCTCGTCGTCGAGCTCGATCTGCTCCAGTCCGAGGAAGTCGAACACCCGGGCCACCGTCGCCGCCGGGTGGTCGGCCAGCTCCGCGAGGTCGACCACGAGGATCTGCGACGGGTCGAACCGGCGGTGGAACTCGCGCAGCTGGGTCGCGTAGCGGCTCGGGGCGACGATCACGTTGTGCTCGGCGTCGGCGTCGCGCAGCTCCTCGTCGATGCTCCCCGTGATCACACCCCAGGTCACCTCCTCGACGTACTCCGCGATCGCGCGATCGACCGGGTCGCGGACCAGGTAGACGAGACGCGCGTCCGGGGTGAGGTCGGCCATCCGGTCGACCACGCCGGGGTAGAGCGGCCACTTGGTGTACTGCGGCGTCGACTCACCGCGGTAGCGGGTGCCTGTCTCGAAGTAGTCCTGGTAGCGGCCGACCCAGGTGAGGCAGTCGGGATCGGTGAAGTACCGGACCTCCTTGTCGTGCGACATGGAGATCTCGGGGTGGAGGGCGAGGTAGTTGTGGAGGCTGGTCGAACCGGCCTTCGCGGCGCCGATGACGACCAGGTTCGGAAGGCGCGCGGGGTCCGGCGACACCGGGGCCGCGTCGCCGCGACGACGGCGGGACCGCCCCGACGTGCTCAGGGCACAGCCCGGGCAGACGTCGAGGTCGTTGCCGTCGCCGGCGAGCAGCCAGCCGAGCTTGCGCATCTCGACGACGGTGCTGCACGAGATCACCGGCGGGACGCACAGGTCGCACTGCAACGAGACCAGCTCGTCGCGGCCCTCCCGCGCGAACCTGGCCAGAACGGTCATGAACGGCCGAGCAGCCGCGACATCTGCTCGTGGTCGGCGTCGACCATCAGCCGCGCCAGCGCCTCGGCATCGGTGTCGGGCTTCCAGCCGAGCACCTCGCGGGCCTTGCTCGCGTCACCGATCAGGGCGTCGACCTCGGTCGGGCGCTCGTAGGACTGGTTGTAGCGGACGTAGTCCTCCCAGTCGAGGCCCGCGTGCGCGAAGGCGTACTGGCAGAACTCCCGCACCGTGGTGCCGATCCCGGTCGCGAGCACGTAGTCCTGCGGCTCGTCGTGCTGCAGCATCCGCCACATGCCCTCGACGTACTCCTTGGCGAAGCCCCAGTCGCGGACCGCGTCGAGGTTGCCGAGGGTCAGGTGGTCGGCGACACCGAGCTTGATCGCGGCCACGCCCAGGGTGATCTTGCGGGTCACGAAGCTCTCGCCGCGCCGCGGCGACTCGTGGTTGAAGAGGATCCCGGAGACGGCGAACAGGTCGTAGGCCTCGCGGTAGTTGACGGTCACCCAGTGCGCGTAGAGCTTCGCCGCGCCGTACGGCGAGCGCGGGTAGAACGTGGTGTCCTCCTTCTGCGGCGGCGGGGTCGCGCCGAACATCTCGGAGGTGGAGGCCTGGTAGAAGCGGCAGTCGATCTTGGCGGCCCGGATCGCCTCGAGCAGGCGGAGGGTGCCGGTCGCGTCGGTGGACGCGGTGTACTCCGGCATCTCGAAGGACACCTTCACGTGGCTCTGCGCGCCCAGGTTGTAGACCTCGTGCGGCGTGATCTCGCGGATCAGGTTGACCAGGCTGACCCCGTCGGTCAGGTCGCCGTAGTGCAGGTGGAGCGACGAGTTGGTGTGCAGGTGGTCGATCCGGCTGCGGTTGAGGGTCGAGGCGCGGCGCACGAGACCGTGCACCTCGTAGCCCTTCTCGAGCAGCAGCTCCGCGAGATAGGAGCCGTCCTGTCCGGTGATCCCGGTGATGAGTGCGCGCTTCGTCACGCGGGTCACCGTATACGGCAGATAGTGTGCTCGCGCTGCGAGTCCGCAACTACGCGGAACGCCCGCTCCCGTTCGGAAAGGTTCGCTCTCGATGCACCTCGTCGTGGATGCTGTCGTCGTCCGGCCCGGCAGCTCCGCGATCGTGGTCGAGCACCTGCTGCGCGGCTGGGCCGAGGCTGCGCCCGACGACCGGGTCACCGTGCTCAGCGGACCCGACGGGCCGGCGTTCTCGGTTCCCGACGGCTACCGGGTCGGGACCCTGCAGCCGCCCGTCGGCGGACCGGCCGGCGCCCTCTGGTTGCGGTCCTTCGGCGTACGGCGCGCCGCGCGCGCCCTGCACCCGGACGCCGTCCTGTCCGCGGTGCCCGCGACCGGGCTCCTCGGGTACGGCGCTCGCCGGGGGCTGATCCTCTACGACCTGCGCCACGAGCTCCGCCCGCACCAGTTCTCCAGGGGGACCCGGGCGTCGCGCCGGGCGTCGTGGGGCTGGACGATGAGCCGCGCCGACGGGATCTACACCATCTCCGAGCGCACCCTGACCGACCTGCGCGACCGGCACCCGCGGCTCGCGCGGCACGGTGTGGCCGCGCAGCTCGGGGCCGACCACGTCGACGCGTGGCCGCCGGTCGCGCCCGACCGGGAGGCGCCGTACGCGCTGGCCTTCGGTCACTTCGGCAACAAGAACGCCGACGCGGTGCTCGAGGGCTGGGCGCGGTTCTGCACGACCGACGACACGTGGCGGCTCCGGCTGGTCGGCATGGGGTCCGCCGACCGCGCGGCTGCGACCGAACGGGTCGCCGCGCTCGGGGTCGCCGACCGTGTCGAGCTGATGCCCTGGCTGGACGACGCCGCCTTCCAGGACTGCTTCGCGGGAGCCGGTCTGGTGCTGTTCCCGTCGGACTTCGAGGGCTTCGGCCTGCCGGCCATCGAGGCGATGCGGCTGGGCATCCCGGTCGTGGTCTCCAGCGACCCGGCACTGGCCGAGGTGACCGGCGGGCACGCCGCCGTCGCCGCCTCGACGTCGCCCGACGACCTGGCTGCGGCCGTCGCCGAGGCGCTGCGGTTCACCCCCGAGCAGCTGGAGGCGGGACGCCGGTTCACCGACGGGTTCGCGTGGCGTCGTACGGCGAACGTCGTACGGAACTCCCTGCTCCGCCCCGCCGGCTGACGCGCGAGGCCACTCCGCTTGCTGAGGCGCGAGGCAGCTCCGCTGGTTGAGGTGCGAGGCGCTCCGCTGGTTGAGGTGCGAGGCGCTCCGCTGGTTGAGGTGCGAGGCGCCCCGCTGGTTGAGGTGCGAGGCGCCCCGGCGCCGAGCCTCGAAACCACCGGAGCACCCCTGGGACCAGCCTCGGTTTCGAGGCTCCTCGCTGCGCTCGTCGCACCTCAACCAGCG
>NZ_JACEHF010000196.1 GCF_014180685.1 Nocardioides pelophilus
GGGCCGGCCGCCGGCGGGGGAGTGGCCTCGGTCGTCGTCGGCGCGGACGGCTCCTTCTCGTCCTCGCCCGAGCACCCCGCCGCTGCGGTCACCGCGAGCAGGACGGCCGCCAGGTACGACGCCGAGCGCCGTCGTACGGCGGGCTCAGTCACTCGTCCTCGCCCAGCACACCGAGCGCCGGTTGCCTGCCTGCCACTCGGCCTCGTGGAAGTGCGTGAAGGCGTACTCGAAGCGGGCGGGGTAGTTGAGCCAGGCCTTGATCGAGTTGGCGCAGAACGCCTTGGTGCGGCTGGCGACGACCTCGTCGCCCGGGTACTTGTCGTCCGGTTCGCCCAGCTTGATCGTCGTCGCCGCTCGCCAGTCGTGGTCCTGCGCGCACGGCACCTTCTCGCCCGCCGCGACCGTCTCGCCGACCGCGCAGATCAGCCAGCGGTCGTCGGGCCGGCCGAGCAGCAGCCCCTTGGCCGTCTCGGGCAGCGGCCGGTACTCGGCACTGGCGGCGTTGCCGCCCACCACGTCGCAGCGGTACCAGCGCGCACCGTCGTCCCACGCCTTCTCCGACGGGCGGAACCAGGCCCAGCTCACGATCGTGCGGAGCACCAGGCTCTCGTCGCCGCCGAGGAACTTCGCGAACTGCCGGGTGCAGGTGCGGTAGGCGAACTCGCCGACCTCCTCGTCGTCGTACTCGACGTCGTCGAACTCGTCGGGCAGCTCGCCGATCGCGAACGTCTCGGCGGTGTGCTTCTCGTCGCAGCCGATGGTGCGGGTGGCGTTGGCCGGCTGGTCGACGTCGGCGGGGGTCAGCAGCCGGCACGCGCCCAGCTCGGGGATCTCGGTCGAGTCGACCTGGTCGGGGTCGACGTTCTCTCCCTGCGGCTCGGAGGCGCACCCGGTCAGGACCAGGACCGCCGCGGCGACGGCGGCAGCGACCGCGCGGGCGTGCGTCATCGCCGGTCCCCCTTCGTCGTCGGGCTGGTGTCGGGCTCTCGTCAGGTGCTGAGCAGTGCCGCGATCGTAGCGCCCAGCTCGTACGCCGCCGCTTCCTCGTCAGGCCCCACCGCGCCGAGCACCGCGAGCACGTCGTACGACTGCTTCCAGCCCAGCGCGCCGACGATGGACTGGACCGCCCGGACACCGCCGGTGAGGTCGTACCGGCCGTGCATCCAGAGGCCGTAGGGACGGCCGTTCGTGACGCCCGCGGACTCGCCCGCGGCGCCGCTGGGATCCAACGCACCGCCCACGGCAAGGAAGGTCGAGTCGAAGAAGTGCTTGAGCGCACCACTCATGTAGCCGAAGTTGACCGGCGACCCGAGCAGGTAGCCGTCGGCCGCGAGCACGTCGTCGGCCGTCGCCTCCAGCGCCGGCCGTACGACGACCTCGACCCCCTCGATCGCGTCGTCGCCCGCGCCGCTCAGCNGCTCAGCGCCGCCTCGAGCAGGGCCTGGGTCGACCGGGTCGGGGAGTGGTGGACGACGAGCAGCCGAGGCATCCGTCCAGGCTAGCGACCTGGCTGCGACCGGCCGGATGGATCCGGGCTCACGTCACGCCGACGATGAAGTCGTCCGGGTCGGCATGTGCGACATCCTTCCCCCGACCGCCAGAACCGAAATCATTCGAGTGCCGACCGTCACGAGTGTTGATCCGGTCATTTCCGCGGCCGCCGTAAAGGCGGTCGTTGCCTCTCCCTCCCACCAAGGTGTCGTTTCCTCCCCCGCCACAGATGATGTCGGCCCCGCCCCGTCCGTCGATCACGTCAGCGGACGGGCTTCCCAGGATCACGTCGTCTCCGCGAGTGCCGGTGATCTCGCCGGAGCCCGTCGCCGTCACTGCGACGCCCTGGCACGCCCTTCCAGGATCCACGGTCTTCCAGATGGCGAGCTCGATCCTGTTGAACGAGGAGAAGAGCAACGTTCCTCGGAACGCAGCTATTGCAGAGATGTAGCCGTGGTCGAGGTCGCCGAGAAGGTTGGTGACCCGAACCGTGCCCGCTCTGGTGCCGTCACTCGACCAGATCTGCTGTCCGCGGGTGTGGTCTCGGCCAATGAAGTACAGGGTCGACCCGACGCGAGTCAGCTTTCGGACGGGGACCTGGTGGGGCAGGTAGTACGAGTATCGCGGGGAGTCCGGTAGTAGCGACAGACGCACCGTGCCGTTGGCGGTCCCGTCCGTCTTCCAGAGTTCACGTCCATGGACGTCGTCGTCCGCAGTGAAGAAGAGGTCGTCACCAACGGCCGTCAGGTTCGGCAGCCAGCGGGGATCAGTTGTGCCCGCCAAGCCGGAGCCTGGCCCAGGGTGGATGTCCTTCACCATGCGGGTGCCGGCGCTGGTGCCGTCTGACACCCAGAGCTCTTCGCCGTTCTGGTCGTGGGCGGCGAAGAACAAGCGATTGCGGACCCGGACCAGCTCGATCGGGTGGTCGAAGTAGCCAGTGGGATCGTTTCCCGGTGTCGTGTCCTTGACAAGGACGGTTCCTCGGGGCGACCCGTCGGTCTTCCAAAGACCCGGCCCGTGGACGTCGTCATCGGCGACGAAGAAGAGCTCGCCTCCGACGGGAGTCAGTTGGCTCGGTTGGTACTTGGTTTCTCCGTAGTGTCCGTCATTAGGTCCGATGTCTTTCACCAAGACGGTGCCAGCCGAGGTTCCGTCCGACTTCCACAGATCGCGGTCACCGGAGCCGTCGTCTGCAGTGAAGAACAGCCTGCCGTCGAATGCTGTCAGGTAGTCGGGTTCGGAACCGAAGGGACCAGCGACGATGTCTTTGACCAGTCTGGTGCCCGAGCGGGTGCCGTCCGATCTCCACAACTCAAAACCGTGCACATCGTCTCGAGCGATGAAGTAGAGGATCCCGTCGAGGTTCGTCAGTTCGAGAGGATTCGAGCTCCCCTCGGTGGCGATGTCCTTGATGAGGACTGTTCCTCCGGGACTTCCGTCGGACCTCCACAGCTCCCGTCCCTTGTCGGCGCCGTAGGCGCTGAAGTAGACCAAGCCCCCGACCGGGGTCAGGTCGTAGATATGTCCACCGCCGCCGGGACCCGGTTGTAGATCCTTGACGAGAGTGGTTCCGCCTGGAGTGCCGTCCGTCGACCACAGACTCGATCCGTGTTCCTCTGTGTTCGTGGTGAAGAACGCGCGTCGTCCTACGACGGTGAGGTCATGGGCGTGCAGTCTCGCGGACAGCCGCTCAAGCCGTGGTGTTCCCTCGTCTCCTGAGGCTGGGGCTCCGTGACAGGCCAGCAGTGCGGCTGCGCCGACGGCGGCGGAGGCGAAAGCGCCGGCCCTCCGCTGCCCGTGAGTCACGAGCCGGATTCTACGGGTGAAGCCGCCCTCGAGTCGGAGTTCCACTCGGTTGACGGCGTCTACACCGGGACGGCTGGGACGAGCCAGGCGTCGTCCCCGGTCTCCGACGAGCCGAACGTCAGGCATCTCGCTCCAGGGACGACCTGCACGTCGAAGATCTCCTCGACACCAGTGGCGAACTCAAGGGTGGCCAGGGTCTTGCCCGTCGCAACCTCGACGATCCCTACCCCGCACTTCAGGCGGTCGTGGAACTCCGCGATCGGCACATCGCCGAAGACAGCGGTCTCCCGGATCCGAGACAGCCCGACGAAGGCCAGGCCTCGGTAGATCGCCAGGCCGCGCGCGTATCCAGGAAGCAGCGCAACCACCTCGCGCGAACCGTCGGCCAGGTCGACCCGCTCCAGTCGACCCATTCCTGAGTTCAGCACGAAGAGCTGGTCCCCGTACCAGCGTGGGGAGTGCGGCATCGTGAGGCCGGTGGTCACCACGGCGCCTGACAGCACGTCGAGCACGGCGCCACTGTTCTTCGGCAGGCTGCGCCAGCCGGTGGGATCGTCGGTCTCCGCCAGCACCGACACGTAGGCGGGGGTGCCGTCGCGCATCGCCACGCCGTTGAGGTGGCAGCGGTCCTCGGCGGCGAGCTCACTGATGAACGGAGGACGCCAGCGCGGCACGAAGCTGAAGTCGGGGTGCACCGTCGCGAGACATGAGAACAAAGTGTTGGCGATCCACAGCTCCTGGTCGCCCGCTCGAGTCGTCCCCCACGCGAGTTCGTGCCCCTGGATGTTCCCAGTGACGGTCGAGGTGCGGGGGAGGAAACAGCGGTCGTACATCCCGCGGGGCTCGATCCGCGGCGCGACTTCAGAGTGGTCCTGCAGGTGCCACACCTGGCTACGGGCGCCGACCGCGATCCGATCGCGGCCTACTGCAACGCCCATCGCCCGGTCGACCTGATGAAACGAGAACCGGATCGTGCCCTCGTGCACGCCGACAGCGGCGAGCTGGCCAGCTTGGTACGTCGAGAGCAGCAGCGAGCACCCCGCCCCGATGAGTACATCGGGCAGCGACGAGCTGTGGTGGAACTTCACCTCGGAGAACGCCGGCTGCTCAGAACCAGTCACAAGGCGGAACGGTAACGAGAGATCCGGTACAGTGGTGTCGTCATGATGCGCGCACTGCTTCTTCGTTGCCGCAGCGAGGTCTGAGAGCCGGACCCCCTCGCTGCGGTGTGAGTCGCGCGACCGGCGTCTGAATCCTTCCGCCGATCACCGAGGTAAGTCATGACCACGATTCCCAGCCAGCAGCCGAGCGGGATGCCGTTCCAGCGCTACACCGCCTTCGAGCCCGTCACCGTCCCGGACCGCACCTGGCCGGACCGGAAGATCACCGCGGCGCCGCGGTGGCTCTCCACCGACCTGCGCGACGGCAACCAGGCGCTCATCGACCCGATGAGCCCGGCGCGCAAGATGAAGATGTTCGAGCTCCTCGTCCGGATGGGCTACAAGGAGATCGAGGTCGGGTTCCCGGCCGCCAGCCAGACCGACTTCGACTTCGTCCGCCAGTTGGTCGAGGGCGACAAGATCCCCGACGACGTACGCATCTCGGTGCTGACCCAGGCGCGCGAGGACCTGATCGAGCGCACCGTCGAGTCACTGGTCGGCGCCGACAAGGCGACCGTGCACCTCTACAACGCGACCGCGCCGTTGTTCCAGCGGGTCGTCTTCAAAGTCTCCGAGGCCGAGTGCATCGCGATCGCGACGCGCGGCACCGAGTGGGTCATGAAGTACGCCGAGCACCTGCTGGCCGGCCCCAACAGCACCGACTTCGGCTACCAGTACAGCCCCGAGATCTTCACCCAGACGCCCACCGACTTCGCGCTCGAGGTGTGCGAGCGGGTCTCCGACGTGTGGCAGCCGGAGCCCGGGCGCGAGATCATCCTCAACCTGCCGGCGACCGTCGAGATGTCGACGCCCAACACCTACGCCGACCAGATCGAGTACTTCGGCCGCGGCCTGACCCGTCGCGACGTCACCGCGATCAGCCTGCACCCCCACAACGACCGGGGTACGGCGGTCGCGGCGACCGAGCTGGCGCTGATGGCCGGTGCCGACCGGGTCGAGGGCTGCCTGTTCGGCCACGGCGAGCGCACCGGCAACGTCGACCTGGTCACCCTGGCGATGAACCTGTTCAGCCAGGGGATCGACCCGCAGGTCGACCTGTCCGACATCGACGAGGTGCGGCGGACGGTCGAGTACTGCACCCAGCTGCCGGTCCACCCGCGTCACCCCTATGCGGGCGATCTCGTCTACACGGCCTTCTCCGGCTCCCACCAGGACGCCATCAAGAAGGGCCTGGAGGACCTCGACAAGCGCGCCGCCGAGCAGGGGATCTCCGTGCGCGAGATCCCGTGGGAGGCGCCGTACCTCCCGATCGACCCGAAGGACGTCGGCCGCACCTACGAAGCCGTGATCCGGGTCAACAGCCAGTCCGGCAAGGGCGGGGTGGCCTACGTCCTCAAGGCCGAGCACAGCCTCGACCTGCCGCGGCGCGCGCAGATCGAGTTCAGCCGGGTGATCCAGCAGCACACCGACGCCCAGGGTGGAGAGGTGACGCCGGAGGAGATCTGGTCGATCTTCCGCGCCGAGTACCTCGACCGCGACGAGCCGTACTCACTCACCAGCTGGAGCTCGGTCACCGACGCCGAGGGCGACGACGAGCAGCAGGTCCACCTCCGCGTCCGCGGCGAGGAGCGGTCGTTCTCCGGCCTGGGCAACGGCCCGGTGGCGGCGTTCGTCGACGGGATGCGCCAGGCAGGAGCGGACATCCGGGTGCTCGACTACGCCGAGCACGCCCTCTCCTCCGGCGGCGACGCCGTGGCTGCGGCGTACGTCGAGTGCGAGATCGCCGGCGAGATCGTCTGGGGCATCGGCATCCACCACAACATCGTCACCGCCTCGCTGCGGGCGGTCGTCTGCGCGGCCAACCGTGCCCAGGCGATCACCATCCCGCAGAATTCCGCTGGATGAGGCGCGAGCGCAGCGAGCCTCGAAACCAAGGGCCTGCCAGGATGACATCGTGAGCGATCGACACCTCGCGTCCGAGCGAGTCGGACAGTTCTTCGTCGAGACCGATGGTGGTCGCGACCGGTTGGAGTACACCGAGTACGGCACCGGCGACTCGTGGGTGGTGCTGCTGCCGGGGCTGCTGATGCCCCGACGGATGCACGATCACGTCGCCCGGTCGCTCGCGTCGTCGGGCGCCCACGTGGTCACCCTCGACCTGCTCGGCCACGGCCGCTCGGACCAGCCGGACGACCCGTTCGCCTACTCGGTGACCGCCTTCGCCCAGCAGGTGGTCGCGCTGCTCGACGAGCTCGGTGCCGGCCAGGCGATCATCGGCGGCACCTCGCTCGGCGCCAACGTGGCCCTCGAGGTCGCCGCGATCGCCCCGGAGCGGGTGCGCGGCCTGATCGTCGAGATGCCGGTGCTCAACAACGCGCTCGAGGTCGCGATCGTGGCGTTCGCCCCGCTGCTGCTGGCCGCGCGGGTGGCGCCGTTCGCCTTCTCGGGCGTCCGGTTCGTCAGCCGCCGGGTGCCGCGCGGCGTCGTGCCGTGGTGGGTCGGGGTCGGGCTCGACACCGTCGACCACAAGCCGGGCGCGCTGGCGGCGTACGTCCACGGGCTCTTCTTCGGCCGGGTGGCGCCGCCGGCGTCCGAACGTCGCCGGATCAAGGCACCGGCGCT
>NZ_JACEHF010000197.1:0-664 GCF_014180685.1 Nocardioides pelophilus
CGGAGCTCGACGAACCGTCCGCGGACGCCGGCCAGCCGGCCGGCGTCGGTGCCGTCGAGCTCGGTGCCGGGCTGGTTGACCGCGCGGAACGCCGCGCGGGAGATCGGCAGCACGCCCTCGCCGCGGTAGCTCTCGAGGTCGGTCTCCTCCTCCGGCGCGGCGTCGAGCGCCGCGAGCACCGACGGGAGCAGCACGTTGGCGAGCGCGCGGTAGCCCTCGGCGGAGGGATGGAACTGGTCGGGTCCGAACAGCACCGTGGGCGCGGCTGCGAAGTCCGGCCCGAGGACGTCGCCGAGCGAGACGCTCCGACCGCCGGTCTCGACGGTCGCGATGGTCTGGGCGGCAGCGAGCTGGCGGGACCAGATCCGGGCGACCTGGCGCAGGGGTGGGGCGATCGGCTGGATCGTGCCGAGGTCGGGGCAGGTGCCGACCACGACCTTCGCGCCGGCCGCGGTCAGCCGGCCGACCGCCTCGGAGAGGTAGCGCACCGACTGCCGGGGGAGCACGGTGTGGGTGACGTCGTTGCCCCCGATCAGGATGACCGCGACCTCCGGCTCGATCAGGAGCGCCCGGTCGACCTGGGCCTTCAGGTCCGAGGACCGGGCGCCGACGACGGCGAAGTCCTTGAGGTAGACCCGGCGGCCCGCGGGCCGGGCGGCACCGC
>NZ_JACEHF010000197.1:679-7009 GCF_014180685.1 Nocardioides pelophilus
CACCGCTGGCCAGGAGCGCGCCGGGGGTCTCCTCGACCCGCTCCACGCCGTAGCCGGCAGCGCTCGAGTCGCCGATCAGTGCGATCCGGATCGCCGGGCCAGGCCGACCGCGGCCGTACCAGCCGGTCGAGTTCGGCGGCTCGTCGTTGGCCTCGCCGATGATCCGCCGGGCGAGCTTCGCCTCGGCCACCATCACGCCGTAGAAACCGGCCCCGATCGCGCCGACGCCACCGCCGCCGTACAGCACGGCAGCGCCGAGCTTCCGGGCCGCGGCGACTTTGTTCACGGGGACACTGTACGGAGGGGCTACTGCGCGCGTGCCTGCTGCCAGGGGGAGATGCCGGTGGAGAGCTGCAACCCGTAGGCGAGGTGGCGCCGCGCCGGCCCGGTGAGCCCGAGGGATCGCTCGATCAGGCCGCGATGGATCCAGTAGAGGGCGTCCGGCGTTCCCAGCCGGGTCGCGAGCCGGGCGAAGCGCAGTGCGGCCCGGCTCTTCCCCGTCTGGTGGAGGGTCCACCCCAGTGCGTCGGCGGCCGGGACGCCCTGGCGGCTGCGCCACTCCGCCCGCGCCGCGGCCAGACCGATCTCGGGGTCGGCGTGGTCGGCCATGAACAGGGCGACGTCGAGCTCGCGGCCGAGGGACGCGGGATCCAGGCCGGTGGCGTAGTCGACGAGGAGCCGGAACTGCTCCCCCGCCAGGTCGTCCCGGCCCAGGACGAGGTAGGTCTCGCCGAGCTCGACGCGGTGCTCCGGGTGATCAGCGCGGGCGACCACCTCCTCCCACAGACGGGCGGCCAGGTCGAGGCGGTCGGTGGCGACGGCGAGCCGCGCGCGCGAGATCAGGGCGGGCAGGTAGTCGGGGTCGAGGCGGCGTACCTCGGCCAGCAGTGCGGCTGCCTCGGCGAGCCGACCGCGACGTCGATCGAGGTCCGCCAGCAGGGTCAGCACGTGCGCCCGGTCCCCGCCGGTGGCGGACTGGGCCGTACGGCGCAGCACCGCTCCCGCGCGCCCCAGGTCGCCCCGCAGCTCGTAGGCGTAGGCGTACCGCGTCGCCACCGCGACACCCGGCTGCCGTCGGTCCGCGATGCGCAGGGCGGTGAGCTGGTCGTCGTACCGCCCGAGCTCGGTGAGCGCGTCGACCCGCAGTGCCAGCGCGGCGGGGTGGAAGGGGTCGATGGCCAACGCCTGGTCTGCGAAGCTCAGCGCGTCGCTGAACTCGTGCTTCACCGCATGGAGCGCGCTGGTCGCGGTGAGGGCCGCGACGTTGTCGTCGGGCTGGATCTCCAGCGAGCGCGCGACGGCGTCCTCGGCCAGGTCGTAGAGGCCGACGTCGCCGTTGACCCGCACCTGCTCGACGTAGGCGAGCGCGAGCGTGGCCCAGCTGACGTGGTCGCGGGGCACCCGGTCCAGGGTCGCCTCGAGGCTGGCGATCACGGCGGTCAGGTCGCGCCCGTCGCCGGGGTTGATCTGCAGGTCCGGAGCCGAGACGGCTGCCGGCTGGGGCTCCGAACGGGTGGCGATGCCGATCCCGCCGGAGACGGCGAGACCGACGGAGATGATCAGGACGACGACGTACTTGCGCATGGGGGGTCTCTCTCCGGGTGAGGTCCGGCCGCGCGCAGGGCGCGCGGCCGGACCGGATGGTCAGCTGGCCGGCTGCAGCCGCGGCCGACGCTGAGCGCGCACCAGGAGCACGGCGCCCGCGAGCAGGCCACCGCCTCCGGCGCCCGTGAGGAGGAGCGGCAGCACGCCGTTCTCCGTGAGGCCGTCGAGGAGGTCCTCGAGGGCGTTCTGCTGCTCCCGCGGGGCCGGAGCCGTCGCCGGGTGCGGCGAGGCGTCGCTCCCGCTGAACGGCAGGGCCAGGTAGGGGAACCGGTCCCGGAAGTCGACGTCGTTGGCCGAGACCCCGTCAGCGAGGTCGTTCGGCTGGCCGACCAGCTCGCCCTCGACGACCTGCAGTGCGATGTCGATGACGTCGTCGGTCAGCCGCCGGCCGTTCGGGAAGCCCTGGGTGTCGCCGCCGATCACGCCGAGCGAGTTCGGGTCGTCCGACACGGGCGTCGACATGTTGAGCCGGAGCTGCTCGCTGGGCGTGACGTTGCGGGGCATGTTCAGGCCCTCGACGCCGGTGAGGAACACCGAGACCAGGTCGTTGCGCGGCTCGTCGGGCGCCGGAACGCCGTACACCGCCTCGATCAGCTTGGGCAGCTCGGGCTTCGTGACGTAGTCGAGGAACTGGCCGTCGTTGACCGGTGCCGAGGCGTTGAAGCGGTTCTTGTCCTTGAGCGGGATGACCACCTCGTTGACCAGCGGCATGCCGAGCCGCGAGACCTGGCGGTACCTGCCGTCGACGCCGCGGCGGTCGGTGGTCGACCAGATGCCGATGATCGGGTTCTTGGAGACGTCGCGCTTCTTGGCCAGCGCCCCGCGCGGCACCTGCAGCGCGACCGAGTTCACGTTGAAGCCGGCGAGGGTGTCGTCCCCGGACTCGGAGAAGTCACCGCCGTACAACAGGTCGAAGACCCGCAGGTCGAGGAAGAACGGGTCCTCCGCCTGCCCGGCGAACGAGCGGTACCGGTCGCCCGGGCCCGCCTTCGTGACGCCCTGCGAGCGCAGCTCGCCGTAGTTCGGCATCGACGCCTCGCCGACGTTGGACGGGACGACCCGGCGGTTCTTGACCAGCACCTTGGTCCGGTTACCGGTGATCCGTTCGAGACGGTAGGTCTGGTAGTAGTTCAGGTTCTCGTCCTTGAGCGACGTCACCGGGCCGGTGGCGTAGAGGAAGGTCTCGTCGCTGACGTAGTGGTCCTTGAAGGTCCAGCGGAACGTCACGTCCGGCTTGGCGTCGCCGTCGTTGTCGACCTTGATGTTGTAGCGGGCATCGGTCGCGAAGGAGTAGAAGTTCGGTCCTCCGCCCGGCTCCTCGAACGGGATCCAGTTCGCGATGAGGGTGACCGTGTTCTGGCGCTCCGGGCTGCGGAACGCGTACAGGTCGGTGGTGTCGTACTGCGGCAGCCCCGCGATCAGGGGCGCCTCCCGGTGGCTCGAGCTGTTGGCTGCGGTGGGTCCCAACCCGGCCAGACCGGAGGCCAGCAGCACGCCACCCAGTCCGGTCAGTGCCAGGGCGGCACCGGACCGGCGGGCCGTGGTGCGCAATCTCATGAGCGTTCCCTTCCTCGGTGCCGGCCCGTGTGACCGGCGCCACAAGTGGTCGTTCGTCACCGACCCGCTTCCGGATTGCGCCGACCCCGGATCGCCCCTGGCGAAGTGGTGGGAGCGGTCGTCTAGGTTGACTTCATGGAGTACGTCGAGTCGCTGCTGGACCTCATCGGCAACACCCCCCTCGTTCGGCTGAACCGCACGATCGACGGCGTCGACGGGAGCAAGGGCCCGTTGGTGCTGGCCAAGATCGAGTACCTCAATCCCGGCGGCTCGGTGAAGGACCGGATCGCCCGCCGGATGATCGAGGCGGCCGAGGCGTCCGGTGAGCTGCAGCCGGGCGGCACGATCGTCGAACCGACCTCCGGCAACACCGGCGTCGGGCTCGCGATGGTGGCGCAGGAGAAGGGCTACAAGTGCATCTTCGTGTGCCCCGACAAGGTCAGCGAGGACAAGCGCAACGTGCTCAAGGCGTACGGCGCGGAGGTGGTCGTGTGCCCGACGGCCGTGGCGCCCGAGCACCCGGACTCCTACTACAACGTGTCCGACCGGCTCGCGTCGCAGCCGGGCGCCTGGAAGCCCGACCAGTACTCCAACCCGCACAACCCGCGCTCCCACTACGAGGACACCGGACCCGAGATCTGGCGGCAGACCGACGGCCGGATCACCCACTTCGTGTGCGGCATGGGCACCGGCGGCACCATCAGCGGCGTCGGCCGCTACCTGAAGGAGCAGAACCCCGCCATCAAGGTGATCGGCGCCGACCCGGCCGGCTCGGTCTACTCCGGGGGCACCGGCCGGCCCTACCTGGTCGAGGGCGTCGGCGAGGACTTCTGGCCCGAGACCTACGACCGCTCCGTCGCCGACCGGGTGATCGAGGTGTCCGACGCCGACTCGTTCGCGTTCACGCGGCGGCTGGCCCGCGAGGAGGCCCTGCTCGTCGGTGGGTCGTCCGGCATGGCGGCCTTCGCGGCCGCTCAGCTCGCCCGCGAGATCGCCGGCACGCCGGAGGGTGACGACGCCGTGATCGTCGTACTGCTCCCGGACTCGGGCCGCGGCTACCTCACCAAGGTCTTCAACGACGACTGGCTCGCGCAGTACGGCTTCCCCAACGGCCAGCCCCACACCGCCCGGACCGTCGGCGAGGTGCTGCGCGGCAAGACCGGCTCGCTGCCCGACCTGGTGCACACGCACCCCAACGAGACGATCGCCGAGGCCGTCGCGATCCTGCAGGAGTACGGCGTCTCGCAGATGCCCGTGGTGCGCGCCGAGCCGCCCATCGTGGCGGCCGAGGTGGCCGGCTCGGTCTCCGACCGCGCGCTGCTCGACGCCCTCTACGCAGGCACTGCGCGACTCACCGACCCCGTCGAGCAGCACATGTCGCCCCCGCTGCCGGTGGTCGGCTCGACCGAGGACGCCACCGACGCGGTCGCGCTCCTGGAGTCCGCGGACGCCCTGCTCGTGCAGGAGGACGGCAAGCCGGTGGGTGTGCTCACCCGCCAGGACCTGCTGGCCTTCCTCGCCCGCGGATGATCCGCGAAGCGACGGTCGCCGACGCCGGCGACATCCTGAGGCTGGTGCGCGAGCTCGCGATCTACGAGCGGGATCCGGACGCCGTCGTGAACACCGCCGAGCTCGTCGAGCGGTGGCTGTTCGGCGACGACGCCGCCGCTTCCGCGCTGGTGGCGGAGGTCGACGGCCGGGTGGTCGGGGTCGCGGTCTGGTACCGCAGCTACTCCACCTGGACAGGGGTGCCCGGGATCTACCTCGAGGACCTCTTCGTCGAGCCGAAGCACCGCGGCCACGGGTTCGGCAAGGCCTTCCTGGTGGTCCTCGCCCGGATCGCGCTGGACCGCGGCTACCAGCGGTTCGAGTGGGTCGTGCTCGACTGGAACACCCCGGCCGTCGAGTTCTACGAGGCGCTCGGGGCGCGGCCCATGAAGCAGTGGTCGACGTACCGGCTCGAGGGCGAGGGGCTCGCCGCGCTGGGCGGTCGCTGAGGACCGCCACTCGCGGGTCAGTGCAGGTGGTCGGCCAGCGACCCCTCCGCGCCGAAGAGCTCCTCGGTCCAGGTCTGGAGCAGCTCCTTGTTGTCGTGGTCGGAGGGGTGGAAGCCGCGGCGCAGGTAGTCGGCCAGGCTGCGCGCGACGTCGGGCGCCAGGAACGGCGACTTCCGCAGTCGCAGGATGCTGCGGATCAGCCGCACCGGGTTGTACGTCGCGCGGTCACCCAGCATCGAGAGCACGGTGGCGACGGCGACCAGGCCGATCAGGCCGACCGACTGGATCACGAAGCCCAGCCGGCGCATCCACTCGGATCCCCCGACCGTCCGGTAGACGTCGAACGCGACCGCCTTGTGCTCGGTCTCCTCGAGTGCGTGCCACAGCAAGATGTTGCGCACCTCGGTGTCGCCGAGGAGGCGCTGTGCCTCCGGTTGGGAGAGGAGGGTCTCTGCCAAGGTCGCCGTGTAGTGCTCCAGCGCTGCGGTGTAGGAGAGGCAGAGCTTCGCCGGCGCGCGTTTCGTGGCGTCGGCCAGGGACCACTTCACGAAGCGGGCCACCCGGCGGGTGGGGTAGCCCATCTCCTGCAGCCGGCGGTTGAGCTCGCGGTGCTCGCGGCCGTGGGTGACCTCCTGGCCGATGAAGCCGCGCACCTGCTCCTTGAGGACGGGATCGGTGACCCGGTCGGAGAAGTGCCGGACCGACCGCACGAAGAAGTCCTCCCCGGGCGGAAAGGTCGCGGACAGCACCGCCACGACGTGGCTCATGATCAGGTCGCCGTCGACGTAGTGGTGCCGCAGAGAGCCGGCCGGGTAGCGGAAGCGGATCCGGCGGACGGGGAGCTGGCGGGCCGGGCGGTCCATCCTCGGAGGTTACCGCTACACGGTGTAGTAGCAACAGGTGTGGTGGGGCGCGAGCCCGAGGTCGTCGTACCAGGCTCGGGCGGGAGCGTTGTCGGTCTCGACGTGCAGCCAGACCGTGGTGGCGCCCTGCTCGGCGCCCCACTCGAGCAGCTCGGCGAGCACGGCGGACGCCAGCCCCTGCCGACGGTGCTCCGGGTCGACCTCGATCCCGTGCACCCCGATCCAGTCGCCGTCGACGGCCGCCTCGCCCCGCGCCCGGTCGGCGATGGTGGCGACCGCCCGCGGTCCGTCCGCCGCCAGCTCCACGA
>NZ_JACEHF010000198.1 GCF_014180685.1 Nocardioides pelophilus
CGCTGGTTGAGGTGCGAGCGCAGCGAGCCTCGAAACCAAGGCGCCTTGGTTTCGAGGCTCGTCGCTAGCGCTCCTCGCACCTCAACCAGCGGCGCAGGCCGCAGACGAGCGAAGGGGACGCACCTCAACCAGCGGCAGAGGCAGGGGTGGGGAGGTCGACCTCGACCTGCTCCAGCGGGTACGGCGGCCGGCCCGTGCCGCTGACCTGGACGTGGCCCCAGGCGTCGCGCTCCGCCAGCCGCAGCGCGACGGGCGCGCGGTCGCCGATGCTCAGCTCCGCCGCGGTGGCACCGGCCTCCTTGGCCGCAGCCACCGCCGGCGAGCGGTCGATCCGGCCGTACCAGTGGAACCGCCCGTCCAGCGGCTCGAGGTGCCCGTCGAGGTGGACGGTCACGTCGAGGGCCCGCTCGCCGACGAGGAGTACGGCGGGGCCGGCGTACCCGCTCTCCTCCGCCGGTGGCGTCCACGACATCCCGCGCGGCCGCCGTCGGCGCCGGCTCACGGGAGGAACCCGTTGCGTCGCCACAGGTGACGGCCGAGGCGGCCCATCAGCCGGTTCTCCTCGAGGAAGGCCGCCAGCGGCGCGAAGCCGATGATCGCCATCTCGTTGTGCTGGGGATTGTCGCGGACCTCGCGCACCGCGCGGTCGACGTCGAGCCCTGCGCGGTGGTAGATGCCGGGGTTCGTCAGCGCGCGCTTGAGCACGGGGCCGCCGAGGCCGGCGAGATTGCCGACGAGGAACCGCTCCAGCCGCGACGCGCTCTGCATCCGGTGGACGACGCCCTCCCGGGCGAACCGGATGTGCCGGGCCTCCTCGGTCACGTGGATCCGCATCAGCTGGGCGACGATCGGCTGCAGGTCGGGGTCGCTCATGATCCGCCGCTGCTGGGCGTCGAAGATCTCCTCGCCGATGAGCGCGCCGACCCAGAGCAGCGACCCGCGGAGGACGTGCGGCAACGCTGCCGCGAGGAACCGGTCCC
The DNA here is from genome assembly GCF_014180685.1 of Nocardioides pelophilus. GTDB lineage: Bacteria > Actinomycetota > Actinomycetes > Propionibacteriales > Nocardioidaceae > Nocardioides > Nocardioides pelophilus. Next base: position 981 of record NZ_JACEHF010000198.1, read on the forward strand.
GTCGCCCCATCCGGTAGGGCCGGGCGCCGACCCGGTCGATCACCTTGCCGAACATCGTCATGTGGCGGCACTCGTCGCCCATCTCGGTGAGCACGTAGTGGGCGAACGGTCCGGCGGGGTCCTCGCGGAGCAGCTGCAGCAGCAGCGCGCGGTTGAGGATGTTCTCGAACCACAGGCCGACCGACAAGACGTTGGCGAGCTCCTCGCGCGACAGCGTGATCCGCTGCTCCTCGGTCAGCTCCTCCCAGTAGGGGGTTCCGTAGAGGGAGATGACCTCCCTCGGCAGGAAGTACTTCCCGTCGACCAGGGGCGCGTCCCAGTCGATCGCCACCTCCGGTTCGTAGGACCGGCGGACCGACCCGCCGATCAGGCGGGTGGCCACCTGGCTCATCGGGCGGGGCGAGGTGGCGGGGCGCTCGGGCGCGGTGGTCATGCACGGTCCCTTCCGGAGACGGAGCAGGAGTTGTTTACGTACCATCGCAGTACGTCAACGACCGGTCAAGGGGTCGTACCATGCCGCCATGACCAGCGTCGCTCCCCTGCGCCCCGGTCCGGCCGACCCGGACGCCGCCGGACGGATCCGCGAGCGGATCCTCGACGCCGCCACCGAGTGCCTGCTCGCTGAAGGGCTCGACGCCCGCCTGCACGCCGCCATCGCGGAGCGCGCCGGCATCTCGCGGCCGACCGTCTACAAGTACGTCGGCGACCAGTCGGCGATCGTCGCGGCGATCCTGGACCGCGAGCTGGACCGCTTCTTCGGCTCGGTGGTCCCGATCCTGCGCCGCAGCGACGACCTCGAGGCACACCTGGTCAGCGCGATCGGCTTCGTCGTCGAGTACGCCCGCGGGCACGCCCTGCTGCAGAAGGCCCTCCGCGAGCACCCCGAGCTGATCCTGCCCGCGCTGACCACCGAGTCCGGCCCGCTCGTCGAGCGCGTGGTCGCCCTCTTCGAGGAGCAGCTCGGCCGCGCGCTGAGCCAGTCGCGGTCGACCGGCCTGGGCCCCCGCGAGGCGGCCGAGTGGGCCTACCGGATCGTGGTCTCGCTGATCACGACACCGTCCCCCGCGCTGACCCAGGACGGGACCCGGCAGTACGTCGACAGCCTGATCCGGCTGATGCTGGTCGGCGCCGCCGGTGGTTCGGGACCCGCGGACCAGGGGTAGCAGTCCCCCATGACCGACCAGCCCGGGCTGACTCCCCCGACACCGAACCCGACTCCGACACCGACCCCGACACCGACGCCGGAGCGGACCCCGGAGCCGACCAGCCCGCCGTGGGGCACGGCCGAGACCCCCGCACCGGCGGACCCGGCAGCGACCCCGTGGCCGTCGTACGCCCCACCGGCCGTGCCGGCGTACGGCGTGCCGCCGACCTACCAGCAGACCACCGGCCAGCAGACCCACCAGGGCGCGCTGTGGTCGATGATCCTCGGCATCGTCGGCCTGGCGAGCGCGGTGCTCGCGATCCCCACCTCGGGCATCACCGCCCTCGGGATGGTCTGCTCGCCGGTCGCGCTCGGCCTCGGCATCTGGTCGAGCCGGCAGATCCGCGACCGGCCGGACCTCTACGACAACCGCGGCCAGGCGGTCGCGGGCTGGATCATGGGACTGATCGGGATCCTGCTCGCGTTGCTCGCGCTGTTCCTCGTCGTGGCCGTCGTGGCCCTCATCATCGGGATCTTCGCCAGCGTCGAGCAGTAGCCTTCGCGGCGACGTCAGAGGGACAGCCCGACGAGCACGGGCTCGTTGACCAGCCGGACGCCGTACGACGCCGCGACGCCGTCGCGGACCTCGCGTGCCAGCGCGAGCAGCTCGTCGGCCGTGGCGCCGCCGCGGTTGGTGAGCGCCAGGGTGTGCTTGGTCGACAGCGCGGCCCGGCCAGTGCCGCGGTCGAGCCCGTAGCCCTTGCCGAACCCGGAGTGCTCGATCAGCCAGGCGGCGCTGGTCTTCACCAGGCCGTCGTCCGCGGTCGGCCAGGTCGGCGCGCCCGCGGGGACCTCAGCCGCCGGCACCACCGGGTTGGTGAAGAACGAGCCGGCGCTCCACGTGTCGTGGTCGGCCGGGTCGAGCACCATCCCCTTGCCTCGACGCAGGCCGAGCACTGCGGCGCGCACGTCGGCGAGCGGCGCCCGCTGCCCAGCCTCGACACCCAGCGCTCGGGCGAGCTCGGAGTAGGCGATCGGAGCGCCGAGGCTCCCCTGGCGGAGCTGGAAGGTCACCGACAGCACCAGGTGACGGCCGCCGTTGGCGTCGTAGCGGTCGACCTTGAAGCGGGACGTGCGGTAGCCGAAGCCGCAGTCGGCGACGGCGAAGGTGCGGATGCCGTTCAGCCTGCGGTCCCACACCCGGACCGAGGCGATCGTCTGCGCGACCTCCTGGCCGTAGGCGCCGACGTTCTGGACCGGTGTCGCGCCGACCGAGCCGGGGATGCCGGACAGCGCCTCGACGCCGACCCAGCCCTGCTCGACCGCGCGGGCGACCAGCTCGTCCCAGGTCTCGCCGGCGGCGACGGTGACGACCGCGCCGCCGCAGGTCGGGTCGTCGTCGGCGTCGACGTCGGCGCTGATGCCGCGGGTGGCGACCTCGACGACCGTCCCGGCGAAGCCCTCGTCCGCGACCATCAGGTTGCTGCCGCCGCCGAGCACGAGCACCGGTTCGCCGGCGGCGTCGGCAGCCGACACCGCGGCGATCAGCTCGTCCTCGGTCGTGGCGCGCACCCACGCGTGGGCNACGCGTGGGCGGGTCCGCCGAGCCGGAGGGTGGTGTGGTCCGCCAACCGCTCAGCCGGGCCCGCACTAGACACGAACGACCGCCTTGGGTGCGCCGAGCACCTTCTCGCCGGCGCAGGTGACGTCGAGCGCGAGCGTCGCGCGGCCGTCGGCGACGCTCTTGACGACCCCGCCGACGCGCACCGTCGCGCCGCCGTCGGCCGGCACCACGACCGGCGCGGTGAACTTGCAGCCGAGCTCGACGACCTCGGCCTCGTCGGTCCAGATCGCGACCGCGCGGGCGGCCAGCGCCATGGTGTACATGCCGTGCGCGATCACGCCGGGCAGACCGACGGCGTGCGCGATCGCCTCGTCCTGGTGGATCGGGTTCTGGTCGCCGGAGACGGCGGCGTAGGCGACCAGGTCGCTGCGGCGTACGACGAACTCCTGCGGCTCCAGCTCGGTGCCGGGCTCGAGGGCGCTCACTTGTCACCCCGGTGGACCAGCGTGGCGCCCGCGGTGCAGACCAGGTCGCCGGTGGCATCGGTGATGGTGCTGGTGGTGCGCAGGATGTCGGTGCCCTCGATCTGGCGCAGGCCTGTGACCGCGAGCGTCGCCGTCAGCTGGTCGCCGACCACGATCGGCCGCTCGTAGGCGAACTTCTGCTCGCCGTGCACGATCCGGGCGAGCTCGACCTGCTCGGCCTCGAGGAAGTCGAGGAGCGCCCTGAAGGTGACCACGATCGGGAAGGTCGCCGGGACCCGCCGGGTCGTCGTCCCCCCGGTCGCGGCGGCGAAGGACGCCACATCCGCCTCGGTCACGAGCAAGGGCCGGGTCGGCGGGAACTCCCGGCCGACGAGGGTCGGGTCGATCGGCATGGCCCCACCCTATTGGGGGCGTGCTGCACACTGACGGGCATGTCGGGTCGGGGTGTGGCCGCGGCGCTGCTCGCGACCGCGGCGGTCGCGCTGGCGGCGTGCTCCGGCGAGGCCGACAGCAAGGAGCCCGCCGACCGCGCCGGCCGCGCCGCGCTGGAGGGCTGCGGCCCCCTCGCGTACGACGACGTGGCCGGCCGCGCCCCGGAGTACGTCGACGGTCCGCTCGCCGCCGTCCCCAACGACCACGCGATGTGCGCCGGCCGGTGGCTGCCGAGGACCGGGACCCGGTTCGTGCCGCAAGGCCTCGTCGTCCGCGGGCACACGGCGTGGGTGAGCGGCTACGACGCCGGGCGGAACGCGGTCGGTTCCGACACCTGCCGGATCATCCGGCTCGATCTGCGGACCGGCGAGCGGATCTCCCAGGTGGCCCGCATCAGCGCCGATCCGGCGCCCCGGGGACCCGCCAACTGCCGTCATGCCGGCGGGCTCAGCATGGACGAGCACGGTCTCTGGGTCTCGCAGTTCACCAAGGTCTGGCTGCTCGATCCCCACACCTTCGAGGTGCTGCGGGTGTGGCACCTCATCGACCAGGTGCGGGGCTCGTTCCTCGTGCACGACGACCGGGGCCGGCTCGGCGTCGGCGGCTTCCACGGCGACCGGCGCTGGCCACTGCACTGGTTCGACGCGGACGTCCTCTTCGAGCCCGGTCGGCTCGACCTGACCCCGGAGCTCGCAGCCGACGCCCAGCCGGCGCCGAGGGCGGGCCAGGGCGCGCTGTGGGCGGACCTCGGGCCCGGCCCTGCCCAGGTGTGGTTCACCCGGTCCAACACCTACTGCGGCGAGCTGTGGGCCGGTCCGCAGCGCCGGTTCGCGTTCCTGCCCGGCGCCGAGGGCGTGGCGTTCGCCCGGGGCAGGGTCTGGGTCGTGAGCGAGACGACCGCGGCGCCGTACTTCCTCGACGGCGGGCGGCCCGTGGTGCCGACCCTCGCGCAGTACGACGTCAGCGACTTCCCGCGCTGGGAGCGGTCGGACTGCGGGGCGTGACCACCGCCCGGACCGCAGGAAAAGACAACGACCCGGACTCCCGTCGGGGAGCCGGGTCGGTCAGGCCGCTGCCGTCAGGCAGGGCGTCCGATCAGCGGGTCTCGCGGTGCTCGGTGTGCTTGCGGCAGCGCGGGCAGAACTTCGACAGCTCGAGGCGGTCGGGGTCGTTGCGCCGGTTCTTCTTCGTGATGTAGTTGCGCTCCTTGCAGTCCACGCACGCGAGCGTGATCTTGGGGCGAACGTCGGAGCTCTTGCTGGCCACGGGAAGTCCTTGCTTGCTGTCTGTCTGGGCTTTGGCGTCTGGGGTGCTGCTGTGTCGTCTGGCGTAGCGGGGGCGGGACTCGAACCCGCGACACCACGATTATGAGCCGTGTGCTCTAACCACCTGAGCTACCCCGCCAGGGGTTTCAGGCTGCCTGTCCACGTCCGCGCGATCCTCGATCGACGAGCGTGGGCGGGCATCCCTGCTCCCAGAGCCCCTTTACGGAATCGAACCGTAGACCTTCTCCTTACCATGGAGACGCTCTGCCGACTGAGCTAAAGGGGCAACGCCGCAGAACAATACCGGCCTGCTGGCGGTTCGGCGAAATCGCCCGCGTCCTGTCCCGGTCAGTCCTGGATCCGCGCCCACGGACGGGCCTGCTCGAGCTCGTAGGCAAGCTCCAGGAGGACCGCCTCCTGACCGAATCCGGAGCCCAGCATCATGCCCTGCGGGAGCCCCGTCGAGGTGGTCGCGAGCGGCAGGGAGATGGCCGGCGTCCCGGTCACGTTCTGCAGCGGCGTGAAGGCCACCCAGTCCTGCAGCCGGTCGATCAGGACGTCGTAGTCCTGGGTCGGGTCGAGGTGCCCGATCTTCGGCGTCGGGGTCGCCAGGGTCGGGGTCAGGCTCACGTCGTACTTCTCGAAGAAGAGCGCCGCGTCGTGGGTGCTGCGACGCAGCCGCAGGATCGCCCCGGGCAACCGGTGCAGGTTGCGACGCGCGTGGCGGGCGAGGCCGACGGTCAGCTCGTCGTGGTGGGCCTTGGTCCACGACTTGCCGTGGAGGCGGCGTCCCCCGCTGATCAGGGCGAGGGCGAGGCCCGCCCAGTAGAGGAGGAAGTCGTCGGCGAAGGTGGCCGGCGCCGGCGCGTCGACCTCGATCACGGTGTGCCCGAGGTCCTCCAGCAGGCGGGCAGTCTGCTCGGTGAGCTCGGTGACCTCTGCGTCGGCGCCCCGCGACAACCCGCTGGTGTTGAGCGCGACCCGCAACCGCTTGCGGCCCGGGCGGGTCAGGTCGCCGATCGGCGGCATCGCCAGCGGCCGGTAGACCCGTTCCGCCTCGCGGTAGAACGCCGCTGTGTCGCGGGCGCTGCGGGTGACCACCCCGTCGGAGACGATCCGGACCGGCATCTGCC
>NZ_JACEHF010000199.1 GCF_014180685.1 Nocardioides pelophilus
CTGCCGGCCCCCCGACCCCGAGCGAGATGTCCTGGGGGAGGGCGTCGTCGGACGCGAGCCGGGCGGGAACGACCTCGCCCCCGAGGTCGTCGACCGCGGTACGGAGGATCTGCGCCGCCTCCTCCCGGGTCAGCGCCCGGAGCAGGGCACGGGTGGCGGCCAGCGCGATCGCGTCTCCCCGACGCCCGTCGCCCTCCAAGGGCAGCGGGTAGGACCGCCGCCTCCGCTCGCGCGGGTCGACGCGAGCCCGGCGAACCACGTTGGCCGCCGGACCTCCTGCGCCTGGAGACTCCACAACAGCAGTCTCCCTGCAACGAGGTGGGAGGAGGAGAGGTTTGAGGGCTGAGGGCGTAGGCAATTGGTCCCGAAGATCCGGCCTGGGGTCGGGCACGACGAAGCTCCCGGCCGGAGCGATCCGGCCGGGAGCTTCGTGCGTTGCGCGGGGTGCTGCCCCTGGGTCCTACTTGTTGACGGCGTTGCCGAGCTCGACCGCGACGATGCGCGGGTCGAGGACCTGTCCGTTGTACGGCGCCTGCTGGCCCTCGCAGGTCATGGTCAGCTCGAGCGGGACGTCGGTGTCGACAGCGATCCCGTCCAGGCTGATCGTGCCGAGCTCGCCGCCGCCAGCGGCGACCCGGACCTCCGAGGTCGCGATCGTGCTGGTGAACTCGCCGATCGGCTGCTTGAGCTCGCAGATGAAGTCGTTGGCGTCGGCGCCGTTGTTGGTGACGTTGGCGGACGCCGTGACGTAGTACGCCCCGGCGGGGACGGTGAACTCGAAGATCGTCTTGTCCGCGTTGCCGGAGCTGATGTTGTGGAAGTTCAGGTCGTCGAAGAAGGCGTCGGGGCCGGCGGTGAACACCTTCCGCGCGTTCGGGGTGAGCTCGTTCTGGCCGAGCGTCCCGTTCTTGATCTTCGGGGCCCGCACCGCGTCCGTCGCGAGGTCGGGGGCCTTGACCTGTCCGTCGATGATCTGCGGGGAGCCGACGGAGTTCTTGGCGACGCCGGCCGCGTAGGCGGCGCCGCCGACGCCGCTGACGGCGATGACGAGCGCCACCGAGGACGCGACGTTCGAGTAGTTGAGCTTGTTCCGGAGCTTCATGATGGTGTCCTTCGGGTGGAGAGGTGAACGGGTTGTCGTTGACCACTAATCTCTCCGCGCAGCGCCTGGCGTACATCCGCGATCGCTACGCAACCAACGTCGCCGAGCACGTAACTCAGTAGTCGCCCGCCGCGGCGAGCTACGTGGTCGGCTGCTGTCGGTTCCGCTTGTCGGCGGGCAGTCCTAGGTTGGGTGCGTCGGCCGGAAGGGCCGGCCCCACGACCTGGAGGACCACGATGGGATCCCTGCTCAACCCCTACCTCAGCTTCAAGGACACCGCCCGTGAGGCGATGGAGTTCTACCAGTCGGTCTTCGGTGGCGAGCTCGCCGTCAACACCTTCGGTGAGTACGGCGACTCGTCCTCCCCCGCGGCCGACCTGGTCATGCACAGCATGCTCACGACGCCCGGCGGCTTCGCGCTGATGGCGGCCGACACCCCCGAGGGCATGGACTTCACCCCGGGCTCGCAGATCACGATCAGCCTCTCGGGTGACGGCGACGACGCCGACGCGATCCGTGAGTACTGGGAGAAGCTCTCCGACGGCGCCACCGTCACCGTCCCGCTGGCCCAGCAGGTCTGGGGCGACGAGTTCGGCCAGATCACCGACAGGTTCGGGATCGCCTGGATGGTCAACATTGGTGGCGGCGCGGCCTAGGTGGTCGCTCCCGCCGCCACTGCCCCGTGGCCGGCGGCCAGCCGGCGCTGCCGCTCCACCGTGAAGAGGTAGAACGCCCAGCCGAACGTGAAGCTGGCGAAGAGCGTGGCCACGAAGAACAGCCACGGCTTCGCGATGCCCCGCCGCAGCCCGTCGACGATCGTGACGAGCGGGAGGATCACCACGTTGGCGACCGTGAAGTCGACGCCGGCGGACCCGGCAGCCGGGTTGTCGTACATGAGCTCGAGGTACTGCGCCCAGCTGCCGTCGCCCCACAGCGGGTTGAAGAACAGCTGGTCCGGGCCGTAGTCCAGGACGAACGTGGTGTTGAAGTACCAGCCCAGCCCGACCGACACGACACCGACGACCAGGTAGCCGACCTCGAGGGGCGAGAACGCCGGCCCCGACGCCGGCCGACGGAAGATCGTGGGGTTGGAGCGGACCAGCCAGAGCACGACGGCGACGCCGAGCACGGCGTGGACGATGAGGGACACCATCGGCCGAGGGTCCCGCCGACTCCATGTTTTGTCAATAGTGACAGAACGCACGAGTCGCTGGTTGAGGTGCGAGCGCAGCGAGCCGTTGTCGCTGGTTGAGGTGCGAGCGCAGCGAGCCTCGAAACCAAGGCACAATGCCGCCCATGGCCAGCCCTCCGCAGACCGCCCGCAGCGAGCGCACCCGCGAGGCACTGCGCCGCGCGGCGACGGTCCGCTTCCTGGCCCAGGGCGTCGAGGAGACCTCGGCCGAGCAGATCGCCGCCGACGCGGGCGTGTCCCTGCGGACCTTCTACCGCCACTTCGGCTCCAAGCACGACCTGCTCTTCGCCGACTACGACGCGGGCCTGCAGTGGTTCCGTCGCGCGCTCGCCGACCGCCCGCCCGGGGAGCGGGTCGTGGAGTCGGTGCAGGCGGCGATCTTCGCCTTCCCGTACGACGTCGAGGCGGTCACCCAGATCGCGAGCCTGCGCGCCGACGAGCTCGACCCGCGACGGATCGTGCGGCACATGCGCGAGGTGCAGTCCGACTTCGCGCACGCCGTACGCGACCACCTGGCCCGCCGCAGCGACGACCCGGAGGCGGAGGCCCTGGCCATCACGGTGACCGCCCGTTGCGTGGCCGCCGCGGTCTTCGCCGGCATGGAGGTCTGGATGCAGCGCGAGGAACGCTCGCTCGCCGACCTCGCCGAGCTGTGCCGGACCGCGCTCACCTCGATCGAGAACGGCCTGCCCGTCCGCTGACCCTGTTTTGTCACTATTGACGAAACAGCGAGGTGGATGGCACCCTCGCCCGATGCAGTACGACGCGATCGTGGTCGGCGCCGGCCACAACGGGCTGACGGCCGCCACCGTCCTGCAGCAGGCCGGCCTCCGCACCCTGGTGCTGGAGGCCAAGAGGTACGCCGGCGGGATGGCCTCGACGGTCGAGCTGTTCGACGGCTTCAGGTTCGAGATCGCGGGGTCCGTCCAGCTGCCCACCTCCGCGGTGGTGAGCAAGGAGCTGGGCCTGGACACGCTCCCCCAGGTCGACCTCGACGTCATGTCGGTCTCGCTGATCGACGAGCAGACCACCCCGCTCATCTACTACACGGACCTGGTCGAGGCCGCGACCCACCTGGAGCAGGTGCACGGCATCGAGGTCGTCCTCGGGATGGCCGAGCTGATGGGCTGGAGCGCCGCACCGACCCGGGCGCTCGGCAGGTTCGAGCAGGGCACCGCGCCCAGGACCCTCGACGAGATGTACGCCTGCGCGACGAACCCGGCCGAGCGCGCGAGCATCACCGACCTGCTCTTCGGGTCCTGCACCGAGGTGCTGGACCGCTACCTGCCCGACAAGGAGAAGCACGCGGCCCTGCGCGGGATGCTCGCGTTCCTGGCGGTCAACTCGACCTACCGCGGCCCGTCGTCCCCCGGCAGCGCCGCCGGGCTGGCGTTCGGGATGGCGGTGCCCGACGAGAACACCGTGCTGACCAAGAAGCTCAAGGGCGGCATCGGCGTGCTCACCGAGCACCTCGCCCGGCAGTACGCCGACGCGGGCGGTGAGCTGCGGCTGGACGCCGCGGTCGGCGAGATCGTGGTGGCCGACGGGCGCGTGACCGGCGTGGTGCTGGCCGACGGCGAGCGGATCACGGCGCCCGCCGTGGTCTCGGCGATCGCCCCCGACCTCACCCTGAACACGTTGGTCACCTCCGGTGCGGTGAGCCCCGAGCTCAGCACCCGGTTGTCGCGCATCGACCACCGCGGCAGCTACGTCCAGATGCACTTCGCGCTCGACGGGGTGCCCGAGTTCGCGGCGCCGTACGAGTTCCTCAACGACCCGCGGATGCAGAGCGCCATCGGCCTCTTCGCCACGCCCGAGGTGCTGCAGCGTCAGTTCGAGGACAGCCGCCGGGGGATCGTGCCGGCCGACCCCGCCGTCGCGTTCCAGATCCCGTCGGCGTCCGACCCGGACCTCTGCCCGCCCGGGAAGGCGGCCGCGTCGGCGTTCTCTCTGTGGTTCCCCGTCGAGGAGGACCCGAGCGAGTACGCCCGGCTCAAGGCCGAGATGGGCCAGCGCGTGATCGACAAGATCACCCGGTTCGCGCCCGACTTCGAGAGCCTCATCCTCAAGCACACGACGTTCACCCCCAAGCACATGGGCACCATGTTCGGCGCCCCGGGCGGCGACTACTGCCACGGCCTGATCCACCCGGAGCTGCTCGGCCCGTACCGCCCCGGGCCCCTCGGCTACCGCGACCAGCCCCACGACATCGCGGGGCTCTTCCTCGGCAGCGCCGGCTGCTACGGCGGCCCGGGCATCACCTTCATCCCGGGCTACAACGCGGCCCAGGCGGTCCTGGCCGCCCGCTGACCCCGGAACTGCGCCGAGCCGGCTCTTGTTGACAAGAGCCGACTCGGCGAAGGGGGGTGCGGGTCAGCCGCCGTGGAGGACCAGCTCGACGTCACCGAGCTCGATGTCGCCGCCGTCGACGTCGCCGTCGATCGTCAGGGGCGCCGCGTCGGCCTCCAGCCAGTACGGCGTGCCGTACTGCACCGGGAAGTAGACCCACAGCGACCGGGCGAACGCCTCGTCGTTCGGCGTCACCGCCAGCCCGCCGGTGGCGGTGCCCTCCGAGAGCCGGGTGATGGTGAACTCGCCGGTCGATCCGCGGGTGCGGGACCGGGTCGGGTGCTCGTTGGTCGGGTTGGTCGTCAGACCGGCCGGGTAGAGCACCTCGTAGCCGATGTTGGTGATCGCCGGCAGGTCGGTGCCCTCGTAGACCAGCCGCCCGGTCAGGGTGTGGCCGGGAGCGAGCGGCACGTCGTACCTCCGCGACGCGGCGATCTCCACGTCGTCGTGGCAGATCGGCGCGTAGTTGTGCGGGAAGCCGTCCGCGGCGACCATCCAGTGCTCGCCGGGGACCAGGCCGCGGATCACGTAGCGGCCCTGGGCGTCGGCCTTCTCGATCTCGTGGAAGCCGCCGAAGGTCGGGAACGCGTCGGCGGGGCACAGGTCGCTCGTGGTGGCCTCGACCACCGCGTGGGGGGCCGTGCGGCCGCGCAGCGTGAGCAGCGGCTGGTCGATCCGCAGCCGACCCAGGTCATAGGCGCGGAGGGCGCGGACCCGGAAGGTGCGCAGGCCGTACGCGTCGCCGTCCTTCGCGACGAGCGTGTAGACGCCGCGGCGCAGGCCGGGGTACGTCGCCACGCCGTCCTCCCGGATCAGGTTGGCGAAGACCACGTTGCCGCGGCTGTCGCGGAGCTCGCTGTCGACCCGTCCCTCGGTGCCGCGGAGGCGGACGGTGGCGGTCGCGCCCCGGGTCAGCGGAACGGTCGACTCGACCCGCTCGTCGCCCTCGACGACCGAGACCCGCTCGAAGTGCCGGACGAACTCCCCACCCGGCCGCAGCACGCCGACCCGGTAGTCGCCGGGGACGAGCCCCGTGAACCGGAACGCCCCGCGGCGGCTGGTGAAGAGGCTCGCGATCAGGTCGCCGTCGCCGTCGGCCAGGAAGATCTCGGTACGACGGGCGGGGTCGCCGGTCGCCTCCTCGATCGCCGTGCCGGCGAGGGTGGTGCCCTGGTCGAGCACGCCGTCGACCTGGCCCGGGTGCGCGGCGTCGATGGTGACCTCCGCCGAGCGCCACGGGACGGTGCCCTGGCCGCCGGCCCGGAGGTAGTAGGTGCCGGGAGCGAGGCCGTCGATCGTGAACGCGCCGTTCTCGTCGGTCTGGCCGTGGAGGGCGACGGTGTCGTTGAGCCGCATCACCTCGAGCTGCTCGAACCGGGCTCCGGCGAGGGTCCCCTCGATCCGGGCGGTCGGCTGCACCTCGATGGTGCCGACCGCGAGATCGGCCGCGGTGGCGTCGTACAGGTCGGTGTGCTGGAGCCAGCTGTCGAAGGCGCCGTCGGGGCCGACGTAGCGGATCAGGTGCTCGGCCTCGGCGGGCTGCACGCAGGTCGCGGGCCGGTCCTCGTCGTGGTCGCAGACCTGGACGAGGAAGCCGCGCGGGTCCTGGCGGACCCGGAACGTGCCGTCGGCGGCGGTCACGTCCCACCGGTCGGTGGTCTCGTCGAGCATGCCGAACTCGGGGATCTCCCGTGGCGGGAGCACGTTGACCAGGGCGCCGGCGACGGGATCGCCGGAGCGGTCGACGACGACGCCGGTCACCCAGCCGGTGCCGGCGGGAGACGCGGCGCTCGCCGAGGCGGTGGGGAGAACGGTGGGGAGAGCGGTGGGCAGCCCGGCCGTCAGCACGGCGGCAGCGGCCAGGGAGAGTCGGCCAGCGGTGCGGACGACGTGGGGAGTGCGCGAAGACACGGGGTTCCTTCCAGAGGAGAAGCGGTACGGCGAAAGGACGCGACCCGGTCCGGAATGGTTGCAGCGGTTCATCCCTGAGGATGAGTACGGACGCCGCGCCGGATACGGGGCCGGATACTGGGCCGCATGTCGCACGCACCGATGCCCGAGGCCGCGTCCCTCGCGGAGCCGCTGCGCTCCCGCTGGAGCCCGAGCGTCTTCGACGCCGAGCACCGGCTCACTGCCGAGGAGATCACGACCCTGCTGCACGCCGCCCAGTGGGCGCCGAGCAGCGGCAACCTGCAGCCGTGGCGGTTCGTCGTGTGCGAGCGCGGCGACGCCGCGCACCGGGCGATGGTGCCGCACCTGAGCCGGGGCAACTCCGGTTGGGTGCCGCGGGCCTCGGTCGTGTTCCTCACCGCCACCCAGGTGGCGGAGGCGCCGGAC
>NZ_JACEHF010000002.1 GCF_014180685.1 Nocardioides pelophilus
CGCTCGTCGAGGAGCGCCTCACCGCCGCTCGCGTTGATGACGGCGCCGAGGTGCTCGTTCTCCTCGCTGTTGAGCTTGCCCGGGTGTGAGCGCCACAGCAGCGCCCGGACCTCGACCCCGCGGCGTGACGCCGACGCCAGGACCTCGCCGACCGTCGGACCGTCGTCGGTCATCTTCTCGTCGGAGTCGCCGCGCCAGTCGGTCAGGAAGATCCGGTCTCCGGACTCCGTCGCCCCGATGACCTCCAGCAGGCGGGCGAAGTAGCCGGCCCCGTGCACGTGCGGCACCACGAGGTTCCCCGACGTCCACGGCCGGTCGGACTCCGGAAGGAACCATTCGCTCACTGGCAAAGGCTCGCAGCAGGGCTGCCCGGGGTCCAGAGCGGGTAGTGACTGCCTGGATCTCGGCCCGACGACCGGAAGGACGCCCGTGACTCTCATGACCGAGGTGCTCCTCGTGACCGGCGTGGCGCTGGACCTGGTAGGTGCCGGCGTGCTCTCGCACGCGCACAACGCCGAGTCCATCGTCGAGCTGCGCGAGGAGATCAGCGAGGACGGCGAGGACGGGTCGGCCCTGGGGGAGCCGGACGCGATCTCCACCCACGCCCGGCTGCTGGCGGAGAAGCGGATCGGCTTCCTCCTCCTCACCGTGGGGCTGGTGATCTACCTGTGCGGGCTCGTCTCGAAGAGCCCCGAGGGCGTGGCGACGATGGCCCCCATCGCCGCAGGTGCCGTGATCATCGGCCTGGCGATCAGCGTCGCCTTCACCAAGGTCGCGGGCGACCGGATCCGGACGCAGGCGCGCCGGGCGTCGGCGCAGGACGACCCGGACGCGCTGCCCGAGCAGTAGTCCCGCCGGAGACCGAGGTCACCGCGACTCGTCGGAGCTCTCCAGCACTTCCTCTGCGTGCGCCGCGACCCAGCTGAGGAGGGGCACGAGCAGTGCCGCGAGCTCCTCGCCGCGGTCGGTGAGGCTGTAGTCGACGCGCGGCGGGATGACCGGCTGCGCGTCGCGGTGCACGAACCCGTCGCGCTCGAGGGTCCGGAGGGTCTGGGCGAGCATCTTCTCGCTCACGCCCTGCGCGCGGCGCCGCAGGTCGCTCCAGCGCTGGGGCCCGTCGGTCAGGGAGACCAGGATCAGCACCCCCCATTTGCTGGTGACGTGGTCGAGCACGACCCGGCTGGGGCACGCCGCGGGGAACACGCCGTCGGGGAACTGGTCGCGGAGCGCGGTGACATGCCTACTTACCAACATGCCAGTACCTTACTTCAAAGTGCGTACTCTCCGATGGGAAGTAACTACGTGGAGGGGCGGTTGGCCGTGGGTGCGAGCACGTCCACCCACGAGAGGAACCCTCATGAAGTACGTCATCACCGGTGCCACCGGTCACCTCGGCCGGCTTGTCGTCGAGGCGCTGCTGGAGCGCGCCGTACCAGCCGACCAGATCGTCGCGCTCGGCCGTGCGGTCGACCGGATCAGTGACCTGGCCGACCGCGGCGTGCAGGTCCGCGCCGTCGACTACGACGACGTCGACGCCCTGCAGGACGCGTTCGCTGGTGCCGACCGGGTGCTGCTGGTCTCCGGCAGCGAGTTCGGCCGGCGCGTCGCCCACCACCAGAACGTCATCGACGCGGCCGCGCGGGCCGGTGTGGAGCTGCTGGCCTACACCAGCGTCGCCAACGCCGACCGGACCGGCATGAAGCTGGCGGCGGACCACCTGGCCACCGAGAAGGCGCTCGCCGGCTCCGGGCTCCCGCACGTACTGCTGCGCAACGGGTGGTACCTCGAGAACTACACCGCCCAGCTCGCCACCTTCCTCGAGCACGGGGCCGTCCTCGGCAGCGCCGGCGACGGACGGGTCAGCGGCGCTGCGCGCGCCGACTACGCCGAAGCGGCGGCCGTCGTGCTGCTCGAGGAGGACCCGGCAGGGAAGACCTACGAGCTCGGCGGCGACGACGCCTTCACCCTGGCCGAGCTCGCGACGACGGTCGGCGACGCCGCGGGCCGCTCGGTCGAGTACCGCGACCTTCCCGTCGCCGACTACGCCCAGGTGCTGGTAGGTGCCGGCCTGCCCCAGGAGTACGCCGAGATCCTGGCCGACTCCGACCTCGGCATCGCCCGCGGCGACCTCCACGTCACCTCCGGCGACCTGGGCCGGCTCCTGGGCCGTCCGACCACGACGTTGACCGACGCGGTGCGCGCGGCCGTCGCCTGATCAGGCGCTGCGCAGCCGGACACTGACGTCGCGCGTCAGCTGTCGGTGTCCGGCTGCCATCACCTCGGCCTCGCGCCGCGGCAGGAAGCCCGAGTCGAGCCGACAGTCGTGGCACACGCAGACGGCCTGTGGCCCCAGGTGCACGACCTCGACCACGTGCGGGTGGCAGTGGTCACCGGCTGCCCGGTGCTCGTGGTCGCGACGGTGCGCGGCGGCCATCGTGCACGCCGCGATGTCGGCGACGCTGCTGGTCGGGTGCTGTTCCACCATGGTCCCTGGGTCTCTCCGAAGCCGGGCCCGTCCGAGTTGGCAGGTCGTCGACCTCTCCGACCATTGGAACCCCGGATCGGCGCGAGATCACGGCATTTCGTGCGGTGTGGCCGAACAGAGATCTTTCGGGTCCCGTTCGCGCCGATCGTCAGTGACGCGGCACGGACGCCGGGTCGGTGCTGAGCACGCGGATCGCGAGCGCGGTGGTCGCCTCGACGTTGAGGAACCCGACCACCTGGCTGACCCTGCCCTGGTCGAGCGGGAGCAGCCCGGGACTGCCCGGCACGTCGGGGGTGAGTCCGAGGTCGAGGTCGTCACGCCCGGACATGATCCGCACGTTGAAGTCGTAGCGCTCGCGGGCGCCGGCCGCGGCGAGACGGCGGACGACGGTGGCGCCGATCCGTCGACTGCCGGTCTCCTCGGCCCACGAGTCGAGGGCCGCGGTCACCGCCTCCCCGCCGTTGTGGTCGATGTCGGCCCAGACCGTGCGCATCGGCCCGGCCTGCTCGAGCAGGATGGCCGCGGTCTTCTCGCCGATGCCCGAGACGCCGGGCAGGTTGTCGCTGGCATCACCCCGCAGCGCGGCGTACTCGAGGTAGCGCTCGGCAGCGACGCCGTACATCGCGTGCAGCCGGGCGGGCGTGAGCAGGGGAGAGCCGTTGATGCCGCCGTCGATCAGGCGGAGCACCCGGGTGTGGTCGCTGATGTGGGCGAAGGCGTCGCGGTCCGAGGTGATGATGATGCAGTTCCAGTCGTTGCTGCGCGCCCAGGTCGCACCGGACGCGTTGACGTCGTCGGCCTCGAGACCCGGGGGAGTGAGCGTGGCGAGGCCGAGTGCGTCGAGCAGCGCACCCGCCCGGTCGAGCTGGTCGACGAGCGCCGGGTCCTTCACGGCACGCCCGGCCTTGTACTCGGGGTAGTGGTCGCGGCGCTCGGAGGCGGTGCGGTCGTCGAGCCCGAAGATCACGGCATCGGGCGCGAACCCCTCGATCGCCTCGATGATCTGGCGGACCATGCCGTGCAGCGCCCACGCGGGCCGACCGGCGCGGTCCGTGATCCGGGTGTGCGCCCGGGCGTGGTGGTTGCGGTGCAGGAGCGACGGGGCGTCGACGACGAGGAGCAGCCTGCGGTCGGCGGGGGCGTCGGAGGGTGGCATGGTGATCGCCGCCATCGTAGAGGCCCGTCCGGGGCGTATTGTCGAGGGACGGAGTCATTCAGGCTTCCTTCTCAGAGAGATCCCCATGAGCGACAAGTCGCCGCGGCAGAACATGACCAAGAAGTCGGGAAAGTCCATCAAGGAGAAGCGCGCCGAGAAGCGCAACCAGGGCAACCAGGAGACCTTCTCCGACAAGATCCACCCGAAGAAGAAATGACCCTGCTGGGACTCGGAGTAGTCGGCTCGTCCGCCAAGGAGAACGAGCACCGGCTGCCGCTCCACCCAGAGCACATCCCGCACCTGGACGCCGACCTGCGAGCGCGGATCACCCTCGAGCACGGGTACGCCGCCCGGTTCGGTGTCGCTGACGAGGACCTCGCCGCGCACGTGGCCGGGTTCGCGTCGCGCGCCGAGATCCTCGCGGACTCCGACGTCGTGCTGCTGCCCAAGCCGCAGCACTCCGACGTCGCCGCGCTGGGGCCCGGGCAGGTGTTGTGGGGCTGGCCGCACTGCGTCCAGGACACCGAGCTCACCCAGCTCGCCATCGACCGGAGCCTCACCCTGATCGCCTTCGAGGCGATGAACCACTGGACCCGGGACGGCGCGGTCGGCCTACATGTCTTCCACAAGAACAACGAGCTGGCCGGCTACTGCTCGGTGATCCACGCGCTGGAGATCGCCGGGCTGACCGGTGACTACGGTCGGCGCCTGAGCGCGGTGGTGATCGGGTTCGGCGCGACCGCCCGGGGCGCCGTGACGGCCCTCAACGCGCACGGGGTCCACGACGTCGCGGTGCTGACCAACCGGGGTGTCGCTGCTGTCGGCGCCCCGATCCACTCGGTGCGGATCCGCCAGTTCGACCACGACCCGGACGGCGGCAGCCACGTGATCACCGAGCGGGGCCGGGAGCCGCTGCCGGCGTACCTCGCCCAGGCCGACATCATCGTCAACTGCACCCTGCAGGACACCGCCAACCCGCTGATCTACCTGCGGGAGGAGGACCTTCCGGCGTTCCGGTCGGGCAGCGTGATCGTCGACGTGTCGTGCGACCTCGGGATGGGCTTCACCTGGGCGCGGCCGACGAGCTTCGAGGAGCCGACGTTCTTCGTCGGCGACAACATCCTCTACTACGGCGTCGACCACAGCCCGTCGTACCTCTGGAACTCGGCGACCTGGGAGAACAGCAACGCGCTGATCCCCTTCCTGCGGCCGGTGCTCGAAGGTGCCGAGGCGTGGGACGCCGACGAGACGTTGAGCCGGGCGATCGAGATCCGGGACGGCCGGGTGGTCAACCCCGCGATCCTGGCGTTCCAGGGGCGGGCTGCCGAGCCGCCCTACCCGCTGCTCTGAGCCGCCGGCCCGAGCGACGACGAAGCGCTCGGGAGTACTCGGCTGCGTAAGCGAGTACTTCCGAGCGCCTCGTCAGGTCTAGGTTTAGCGCGTAGTCGCCCCGGTCCACAACGATGCTTGAAATGGAAACCATCAGCCGACCGCTGTCGGGCCGAAGTGACCGGAGGGCAGGGTGGTCCCGTGACCTGCCGCCATCAGCACGCTCGGCAGCAGCGCCTTGGCCGTACGGCGGTAGCCCGCGCCGGACGGGTGGAAGCGGTCGATGGCGAACATCTCGTCCGGCTGGGCGAGGAAGAACGGGCCCGCCACCTGGGCGAGGGCGACCGCGCGGGCACCCAGACCGGTGACGGCGGCCCGCTGTGCCTCCGCGAGCTGGCGTGAGCTCCGGCCCGCCAGCGCCCGCAGAGGCTGCGGCACCGACGGCAGCGCGGAGAGGTCGGGGCAGGTGCCGACCACCACCTGGCAGCCGCCGGCCTGCAGCGCTTCGACCGCCTCCACGAGGTGGGCGACCGAGGTGGAGAACCTGATCCGATGGGTCACGTCGTTGCCGCCGACGATCACCGCGACGTCGGGGCGGTAGCCGGTCGGCAGTCCGGCCAGCTGGGCCCGCAGCATCGAGGTCTCGGCGCCGACGATCGCCGCGGTGTGCAGGCGGACGGCCCGCCGGGTCTGCTTCGCCAACCGCTTCGCCAGGTGCGCACCGAGCGTCTGCCGCGGTGTCTCGGCGCCGAGGCCGGCGGCGATGGAGTCGCCGAGGACGAGCAGCTCGATGCGGTCGCCGTACTTCGACTTGTAGGTCCGGTCGGCCCGGTGCGCCTCCTCGCCGAGGTCCTTGCCGATGGTCTTGCGGGCGAGCGCGGCCTGGAACCGGAGGACCTGGCGGGCGGCGAGGGAGCCGCTGGTGAGCGCGGCGAGCGCGAGGGAGCCGGCGACGACGGCCCGGAGGCCGGGCCGCCGGAGGGACCGGGTCATGTCCCCCAGGGCAGCGTCCGGACCTGACGCGTTCGCACCTCCGAGTGAGATGTCGGGTGACCGCGGGGTGTACAGCCAGGACCGGTCGGGCGCGGGTCTCTCGCTGGACCGCCGGAGGCGTTGCGACATTGGTCGCGTGGTCACGGTTCGTTCACCCGGGCCGCCGACCTTGGAGGCATGAAGGTAGCGATCGTGACCGAGTCGTTCCTGCCCCTGGTGAACGGCGTCGTCAACTCCGTGCGCCACGTCGTCGACAACCTCGTCGACAACGGGCACGAGGCGCTGATCATCGCGCCGGGCCCGGGCCCGAGCGAGTACGGCGGGGTCCGGGTGGTGCGGGTGCGGTCGGTGGCCGTGCCGAGGTACAAGTCGTTCCCGCTGGGCCTGCCGGACCGGCAGGTGGAGGAGACGCTCGCCGGGTTCCGTCCCGACGTGGTGCACCTGGCCTCGCCGATCGCGCTCGGCTGGGTCGGGCTGCGCGCGGCCCGCAAGCTCGGCATCCCTACCGTCGCGGTCTACCAGACCGACATTCCCGGCTTCCTCCGCCAGTACAAGATCCCCGGCGAGGCGACCTGCGCCCGCTGGGTCGGGCGGATCCACAAGCGCTCCACGCGGACCCTGGTGCCGTCGCGGTCGGCGTACGCCCAGCTCGCGGACCTCGGCGTCGACAACCTGCACGTGTGGGGACGCGGCGTGAACCTCGGCCTCTTCGACCCCGCTCGCCGCGACCACGAGCTGCACGACCGCTGGGCGCGGGCCGGCAGCAACGGCGACCAGGTCGTCGTCGGGTACGTCGGCCGGCTCGCCGCCGAGAAGCAGGTACGCCGCCTCGCCGAGCTCGCGCGGGTGCCCGGCATCCGCCTGGTCGTGGTGGGCGACGGGCCCGAGATGCGGTGGCTCCGGAAGCGGCTGCCCGACGCGGAGCTCACCGGGATGCTGAGCGGTGCCGAGCTCGCGACCGCGTTCGCGTCGATCGACGTGTTCGTGCACACGGGCGAGAACGAGACCTTCTGCCAGACCATCCAGGAGGCCCAGGCCAGCGGCGTTCCCGTCGTCGCTCCCGCCCGGGGCGGGCCGCTCGACCTGGTCCGGCACGAGCACACCGGGCTGCTCTACGAGCCGAGCGACGGCGCCTCGCTGCGCGACGCCGTACGCCGGCTCGCGGCCGACGAGTCGCTGCGTGCGAGCCTCGCGGCCAACGGCCTGGCTCGCGTCGCCCACCGGTCCTGGGCCGACGTCGTCGACGAGCTGATCACCGAGCACTACCTCGCCGTGACCGGCGGCGGCGCCACCGTCGCCGCCGCCTGACCCTGGCTCGGCCGGCTCGGCCGCCCGCTCAGCGGACGATCTTGAAGTTGAACGCGGGGGAGCCGAGGGCTCCCCAGAGCCGCAGCCAGACCGGGAGCAGCATCTCGACGCCGCGGGCGGTCGTGATGTCGCCGAGGTCGATGACATCGGTGTGGCCGAACTCCTCGAGCAGGCCGGTCACCGTCCTCTTCGCCTCGGCGTCGTCGCCGGACACGAACACGCTCGAGCTCTCGGGGAGGGTCTCGGGATGGACCATCAGGTCGGCATTGAGGGTGTTGAGGGACTTGACGACCCGCGCGTCGGGGAAGGTGCGCTGGATCTGCTCGGCCAGGGAGTCGGTGTCCTTGACGAACAGGGTGGGCGGCATGCCCTGGCTGAAGTCCAGCGGGTTGGAGATGTCGAGCAGGACCTTGCCGGCCAGGTTGTCCGCCCCGGCGAGGCCGAGCACGTCGAGGGACGCGGCGCCGTTGGTGGCGTTGACCACCACCTCCGCACCGGCCGCGGCCTCGGCGAAGGACGCGAGGGTGACGGCGGGGTGCGCGGCGGCCCACTCGGCGTACGGCGCGTTGCCCATGCCGTCGGGCTCGGTGCGCGCCAGCGTCGCCTGCGGGTCGCGGGTGCCGGCGGTGACGGTGTGGCCGAGCTCGGAGAGACGACCGGCGATGGTCCGGCCGACCGTGCCGGTGCCGAGGACTGCGATCTTCATGGCCGCCATTCTCGCACCGGCGACCTCCTGGAGATCGACCTCAGCCGGTCACGCGTTGGCGGTGAGCGCGGCGACGACCTTCTTCTGGACGTCCTGCGCGAGGCCGAGGAGCTGGTTGGCCGTCGCTGTCGCCTGGTCGACGACGTCGCTCGGGTCGGGCACCAGGTCGGCGACCTTCTCGAAGCCGGGGGCCTTGTCGCGGACCACGTCGCGGGCGGCGCCGACGACCGCGTCGGCCGCGCCGACGGTCTTCGCGACGATGTCGCGGCCCTTGTTGGTGAGGTCGGATACGTCTGCCATGGCTTGCTCCTGATCCTGGATGTGCTGCACCAAGGGCAACACCTCGCGGGCCGCTAGCTCAAGACAGCAGCGACGTGCTTCCCCTCACAGGTGCGGACCCGACCCCCACTGGCGGGTATCGACGGGGCCGGCGTTGGGTACCCACCGGGGGTGACCACCTTGGACGCGCCGACCGAGCTTGCGCGCTTCGGCGACCTCGACATCCGCTGGGACCGGCGCGTGCTGCGCCCGCGTGCGTGGACGACCGCGCAGAGCCACTGGGCCGCGGCGCTCTCGCCGCACTGCCCGGACGGTCCGATCCTGGAGCTGTGCTGCGGGGCCGGGCAGATCGGGTTGCTGGCCGCCGTGCTCTCCGGCCGGCCGCTGGTCCAGGTCGACCGGGACCCCGCGGCCACCGCGTTCGCCCGCTCGAACGCCGCGGACGCTGGGGTCCCGAGCGACGTCCGCACCGCCGCGCTGGCCGACGCCCTGCAGCCCGAGGAGCTGTTCGGGCTCGTCATCTTCGATCCGCCGTACGTGCCCACGGCACGGGTCTCGGAGTTCCCCGAGGATCCCGTGGGGGCGATCGACGGAGGTTTCGACGGCACCGAACAGCTGGTCCTGGGCCTGGGCGTGGCCCTGCGACACCTGCACCCCGACGGCCACCTGGTGGTGCAGGCCCGCGACACCGACCAGGCAGAGGTGGTCGGCCGCGTGCTCGACGGCCTCGGCCAGGGTCGGTCGCCGAGGACGGTCCTGGAGGTGCGGGACTACCAGCCCGGCGGCGTCCTCCTGGACATCGGGCCCGGGGCCTGACGTGGAGCTGCCACAAGCCCGCGGAGCCCTCAGCGCCACGCTGTCCGACGCGCTTCGCGACGGCACTCCGGACCTGTCGTCGGTCGAGCCCGACGACGAGGAGGACCTGCACCTCAGCCTCTGGATGCTCTACGAGCTGCACTACCGCGGCTTCGACGGGGTCGACGACGCGCGTGAGTGGGACCCGGACCTGTTGACCGTGCGCGCGCGTCTCGAGGGCCGGTTCGAGTCCGACCTCCGTGCTGCCTGCCGCCCGATCGTCGAGCTGGCCGACGCCCGGGGGTCGGTGCCCGACCAGCTCGCCGCGATCACGGCCTACGACGTCGGGGTGTCGCTCCCGAACTTCGTCCAGCGCGAGGCCAGCGCCGACCAGTACCTCGAGTTCCTCGCGCAGCGGAGCCTCTACCACCTCAAGGAGAGCGACCCGGCCGCCTGGGCGGTCCCGCGGCTCGAGGGGCCGGCGAAGGTCGCGCTCGCCGAGCTCCAGTACGACGAGTACGGCGGCGGTCGGCCCGAGCGACTGCACAGCCGGCTGTTCGCCGAGGCCATGGAGGCCTGCCGGCTGGACGCGTCGTACGGCGCCTACGTCGACCGGGTGCCGGCGTACACGCTCGCCGTCAACAACGCGATGTCCCTCTTCGGCCTGCACCGCCGGCTCAGAGGTGCGGCGATGGGCCACCTGGCGGCGTTCGAGATGACCAGCTCGTTGCCGTGTCGCCGCTACCTGCAGGGCGCCGAGCGGCTGGGACTCGGGGAGCCGGTCGGGCACTACTTCGACGAGCACGTCGAGGCGGATGCGGTGCACGAGCACCTGGCCGCGCGCGGGATCTGCGGAGCGTTGGTGGAGGCAGAGCCGCAGCTCCGGCCGGACGTCCTCTTCGGCGCCGCGGCGTGCGTGCACCTCGACGCCGTCGCTGCCCAGCAGATGCTGGACGCCTGGGCCGACGGCCGGTCCGCGCTGCGCGTGGTGCGGGACAGGGAGGTCGCGTGAGCGAGTGCCAGGTCACCCTCATTCCCGACGGACCGGCTCTGATCCGCGGCGCCGACCGGATCCGTGACGCCGACGGCGTCACCCACGAGGCGACCCGCCCGGTCGTCGCGGTCTGCCTCTGCGGGCTGACCCAGCGGCCGCCCTGGTGCGACGCGACCCACAAGGTCGCCGTCAAGCCTTAGGGATCTCGCGGGAGCTCAGGTGCGCGCCGTCAGGTGCAGGCGACAGGCGCCGGGCTCGGCGAACGGCAGCAGCTCCACCCCCCGCGGGTCCGCGCCGTACGCCTCCAGTGCGCCCTGGGCCAGCCCGAGATGCACGTTGCACACCACGTCGGGGTACTGGTGGGCGGCCTCGAGCAGCGGGCAGCGGGTGAGTCGCACCACCGTGCTGCGGGTGTCGGGCTGGGGCGCGAAGCCGATCTCGTCGAACAGGGAGACGACCTCCCGCCGCGCGGCGACCGCGCTGGGCGCCGGACTCGCTCCGCGTTCGCCGGCCAGCTCGCGTCCCCACGCGACGCCGGCCCGGGCGGCGTCGGCTGCGGGCGATCGGCTGGTGCGGTGGATCGTGGCGGCCAACGCGGAGGCGAGGCCGCCGTACTCGGGGGAGGCGGCGGCGTCGCTGCCGATCGCCTGGTAGAGCCACGCCGGTCGGCCTCGTCCGCTCGGCTCGGCCGCGTGGCGGCGCGCGAGCCCTTGCTGCACCAGCGCATCGAGGTGCTCGCGCACCGTGTTGGCGTGCAGCCCGGTCTGGTCGACCAGTGCCGCCAGGGTGATCGGCTCGCTCTGTGCTCGCAGGGTCTCCAGGAGCGCCGCCCGCGATCGCGACAAGGGCGCCCGCGCGCGGCCGGTGCTGGGCAGGGGACCGAGAGCGTGATTATTTTCCACGGAGTAGAGTGTAGTAAATAATCAGTGTTCAGTCGCCGAACGACCGAAGGAGACCCCCATGTCCGACCTCCTCATCGCCTCCAGTGAGGCCGACGCACGGGCGGCGGACGCCGTCAGGGAGCACCACGCCGCGATGGCCGGGGAGCTGGCTCTGCTCGTGGAGAGGCTCGTGGGAGCTGCCACCTCCGGTCACGAGGCGGCTGGGGAGGAGGTGCGCCGCGAGCTGCTCGGGTGGTGTGCCCGAGACCTGCTCCCGCACGCGCGAGCCGAGGAGCAGGCGATGTATCCCGCCGCCGGCGACACGGTCGAGGGGCGGCTGCTGATCGAGGCGATGCTGGGCGAGCACGAGCTGGTCGTCAGGCTCATCGACCAGGTCGCCGAAGCCGACGACCTGGTCCGGGCCGCGGCGGCAGCCACGGCGCTGCGCACCGTGTTCGAGTCCCACCTGGCCAAGGAGAACGACCTGATCCTGCCGGTGCTCGCCACGGCGCCCGGAGTCTCGGTCGCCGAGCTCCTCTCCGGGATGCACGAGCTGCTCGGCGGACATGATGCGGCGCCGACCGGCTCGGGGTCCGAGGCGGAGGGCGGCTGCGGCGGGCACGCCTGCACCTGCGGAGAGGTCGACGGACCCGACCATCCGGAGCTCGATGCGCGCGCGATCCCGCACGCCATCCGGCACGCGACGATCTTCGGCGCCCTGGAGTCGCTGGAGCCGGGATCCGGTCTGGTGCTCCTGGCCCCGCACGACCCGCTGCCCCTGCTGGCGCAGATCGACCAGCGCTGGCCGGGCCGGTTCACGACCGACTACCGCGAGCGCGGCCCCGAGACGTGGAAGCTCGCCCTGGTGCGGGGCGACGCCTGATCCGCTCGTCTCAGAGATCACGGAGATCCAACCCACCACCACAGGGAGCGCGCCGCCCCAGAGGCCTGCCGCGCTGGACTGTGACAGTGGTGGTGTAAAGATGGGTGCGGCACACCTGTCGCGAGAGGAGCACCATGCGTCGCACCATCTTCACCGAGGAGCACGAGGACTTCCGCAGGACCATGCGGTCGTTCATCGAGTCCGAGGTCGTTCCGCACTACCAGGAGTGGTACGACGCCGGCCTGGTCGACCGCTCCCTCTACACCAAGATCGGAGAGCTCGGCGTACTCGGCATCGAGGTCCCCGAGGAGTACGGCGGCGCCGGGATCCACTCCTTCAAGTTCGCCGCGATCCTGACCGAGGAGACCGCCCGGGCGGGCGTGCACCTCGGAGGCATCGGCGTCCACCTCGAGCTCTGCCTGCCCTACCTGCAGAAGCTCGCCACTCCCGAGCAGATGGAGCGATGGATGCCCGGCTTCATCTCCGGTGAGGAGATGTGGGCGATCGCGATGACCGAGCCGGGCACAGGCTCGGACCTGGCGGGCATGCAGACCACGGCGAAGCGGGACGGCGACAGCTACGTCCTCAACGGTGCGAAGACGTTCATCACCGGTGGCGTCCTGGCGGACCGGGTGATCGTGTGTGCGCGGACCTCGCCGCCGCTGGAGAACAACCGTCGGTTCGGCATCTCGCTGTTCGCGGTGGACACGAAGTCGCCCGGCTACGAGGTGGGGCGCAAGCTCGACAAGATCGGTCTGAAGACCTCCGACACCGCTGAGCTCTCCTTCACCGACGTCCGGGTGCCGGCCGCGGACCTGCTGGGGGAGGAGAACGAGGGCTTCTCCTACCTCGGCCAGAACCTGCCGCAGGAGCGTCTCGGCATCGCGGTCAGCGGCTACGCCCAGGCCAAGGCGGCGATCCGGTTCACGAAGGCGTACGTCGAGGAGCGGAAGGTCTTCGGCAACACGGTCGCCTCGTTCCAGAACACCAAGTTCGAGCTGGCCGCCTGCCAGACCGAGGTGGACGCCGCCGAGGCGGTGTGCGATCGCGCCATCGAGGCCCACGACGTGGGCGAGCTCTCGGCCGTCGACGCCGCCTCTGCCAAGCTCTTCTGCACCGAGGTCGCCGGTCGGGTCATCGACCGATGCCTGCAGCTGCACGGTGGCTACGGCTACATGAACGAGTACCCGATCGCGCGTCTGTACGCCGACACCCGCGTGACGCGGATCTACGGCGGCACGTCGGAGGTCATGAAGCTGATCATCGCCAAGAGCATGGGTCTCTGAGGTTCAGGACGCCAGAGACGCGAATACGGCCGTTTGTGCGGATCTGCAGCAATCTGCCACCTTCTGGATTGACCACGTCTGACGGATAGCTTCGCGTAAGCGAATCTGTATGTCGTGTCGTTGCTTGCCGTCTCCGAGGCCGCTGAGCGGCTCCGTGTCCCGACGCGGCAAAGCCACGGCAGCCCACGCCGTCGACTCGGCCCACGCCCTCGTGTGGGAGCTGCACGCCCACCCGGCGAAGCTCGGCGCCCTGCCCTCAGGCACCGCGACGATCGCGGCGACCGCGACGTTGCTCTCGGTGCACCCGCGGACGCTGCAACGACAGCTCCGGGCTCGCGACGTCACCTTCACGCAAGTGCCCGACGAAGCCCGACGAGAGCTCGCCGACCAGTACCTCACCACCACCGACCTGCCCCTGGGACAGATCGCGGCCTTGATCGGGTTCTCCGAGCAGTCCGCGCTCTGCTACGCCGTCACCGGTGGTTCGGAACCCACCCCCGCCGCGTGCGTGCGTCCGCACCGGCCTCGCCGACGGGCGGCCGGGTGGCGCCGTCCGGTTCGAGCGCCGGGTCGTGAAGCCACAGGCCAGGCGGCCCAACCGTCCTAGGGTGGGGTCCCGCGATGTCGATGACCCAGGTGGGAGGTTGCCCATGCGCAAGGTCTTCCCCGCCCAGCTGCGCGCGGGCGCAGGCGAGCCCCTGCTGTTGCTCCACGGCGGCAGCAACCACTGCACCTCCTGGCAGGACGTGATCCCCCTCCTCTCCGACGACTACGACGTCCTGGCGCCATCGTTGGGTGGCCATGCCGGCGGGGCACCGCTCCCGGACGGTCCCGTGACGATCGAGCGCTACGCCGACTCGGTCGAGGCGGTCATGGACGCCGCGGGCTGGGACACGGCGCACGTCGCGGGGAACTCGCTCGGCGGTTGGACCGCGATGGAGCTGGGGCGGCGTGGACGGGCGCGCAGCGTGGTCGCGCTCTCCCCGGCCGGCGGATGGCCCGACAACGCGGACGACAGGGAGCGGATCCGGCGCCACTGGGCCCGGATCCGACGCCAGATCGAGCTGACCCGCAGGGTGGCGCCACTCGGACTCCGGAACGCCCGGGTGCGCCGCTACTCCTTCGCCGAGGTCGCGGTTTGGGGGGATCGCATCTCGCCCAAGCACGCGGTCGAGCTGCTCGACATCGCGCTGGCGGCCGACCGGCGCGTGTCCGAGCTCCTCGACTCACCCGTTCAGCGCTATGCCGACACCGGCGTGCCCACCCTGATTTCCTGGGCCGAGCACGACCGGTTCCTGCCGGCGCCCGGTTTCAGCGACCCGTGGCACGCGGCCGCGCCGCACGCCACGTTCCGGGTCCTCCCTGGCGTCGGTCACGTGCCGATGTACGACGACCCCGAGTTGGTTGCCGCCACGATCCGCGACTGGATCGGCAGCCCGCGCTAGGCCGCGGTGCAACGACGAAGGCCCCAGCTTGATCGCTGGGGCCTTCGCCGTGGTGTGGAGCTTCGGGACGAGCGGTACTGCTCCGGCTGATCTCAGATGTCGTAGTAGTGAGTACCTCAGCGCGCTGACCTGCGAAAACAGGTCCTACGAGGGCTCATGGGGTGCACTCGGTACGCTCAGCATCGCGTCGATGGCCGCCTTCGTGCGCTCGGTCGACGACGGCATCAGATGTGTGTAGGTCCTGAGTGTGCAGCCTGGGTCCGCGTGGCCGAGGTACTCGCTCAGCGCGAGGATCGACTCGCCCGCATCCAAGAGCGTACTCGCGTAGAAGTGCCGCAGCGCGTGACAGCCGTTCTCGCGCTTTGCCTCCATGCCCGCCGCTCGGAGCGCTGGATGCCAGATCTTCGGGTTGAAGTAGTTGCGATTGAGCGCGCGCGACTCCCGCGAGTACAGGATCAGGTCGAAGGTGCGTTCCGGCCCGTCGCTCTTGTCCCAGGGGAGCGTCACCGAGCGCGGCGGGTAACGCGTGACGTGGTCGTTGATGAGCTCGAGCACACGGTCCGGGAGCGGGACGGTACGGATCTTGCGACCTTTCGGCAGCCCGAACAGTTGGCGATTGCTCCCTAGAAGCTTCACCTGGCGCTTGATCTCGATCTCCCCGGTGTTGAGGTCGATGTCGTCCAGCGAGAGCCCGAAGATCTCGCCCTGCCTCAGCCCGAGCCCGATGCCTAGGTCGACTACGAGCTGGAACCGATCGGGCAGCTGCTTACGTACCGCCATGGCTTGCTCGCGCGTCCACGGCTTCAGCTTGCGAGGATCCGACTTCGGCCGCCGTACTGAAGGCGCCTTGCATGGATTCTTGGGAATCAGGTCATCGTCGACCGCGGCCGTGAACACCGAGGACACGTTGGCGTACACGACCTTCTGATAGTTCCCCGAGAGCCCCGTGATGGTGCGAAGCCATCCCTGAATCGTGGAGGGCTGAATGTCCGCGAGGTTGCGACTTCCAAGGTGCGGCATGACGTGAAGCCGGAAGCGGAGCTCGACCATCTCGACTGTGCCCTCTTCGAAGGTCTGCGCCGCCAGCCACTGGGCTGCGTAGTCGTCGAAGCGCACCTTGCCGGCATCGGGATCGACGTAGTGGCCGCGGACGATGTCTGCGGACACCATGGCGGCGAAGCGGTCCGCCTCCACCTTCCTTCGGAACGCTTTTGCGCGGGCCCGGCCGTCGGTCTCCGCCAGCGGACCCGGTAGGTGACCGTTCGCTTCCCGTCGGTCGATGTGCGCTCCCTCCGTTCAACCCACGCCACGTTCCACCGCCAGGTGCTCCTGCAACCACGCGCGGACGGTTGCCGGGTCGTACCGGAGGTGCCGCCCGACCCGGTACGCGTCGGGGCCGCAGCCCTTGTGTCGCCACTGGTAGAGGGTGGCGACCGGGATGCCGAGGAACTCGGCCACCTCGTCGGCGGAGAGAAGCCGCTCCATCTTCTGCCTCGCCCCGGGCCCGCTGCCTTTCGCACTAGAGACCTGGGACATCTGAGTGCGCTCCCTTCGCTGGGGGACGGTGGATGAGGGCGGCGTGGAGGTCTGCCCGGCTCGTGCCCGCCGATGAGAAGGTGGGCTCCTCCGGGGGGCGCAGGTGCTCGCGTGCGGTCCGGATGACCTCGAGATCAGCTGCGCGTGCGACGGGCACGAACCGTTCGCGGACCGGGTGGACCAAGCGTCCGTCGCCGCTTACGAGCCGAGGGACGGTCACGCGCTGAACGCATGCTCCTCGCTCGACTCCGGATTCGAGGATGTCACACCGCGAGGTCACTCTGATCGACGGCTGCCGAGCCTCGGTCGGAGACGTCGTCATCACGCGCCAGAACGACCGCCGCATCAGGACGACAAGCGGCGGGTGGGTGAAGAACGGCGACCGCTGGCTAATCACCGACATCAGGCGCGAAGGCTCTGTCGTGGTCAAGCGCCTCGGAGCCCGTGGACGGCGAACGGTCCTGCCGCCGGAGTACGTCGCCGAGCACGTCGACCTCGGCTACGCCGTCACCGCGCATCGCGCTCAGGGCGTCACCGTCGACACGGCCCATGTCGTCGTGACCACATCCACGACCCGAGAGAACCTCTACGTCTCGATGACGCGTGGCCGTGAGTCCAACATCGCGTACGTCGCCCTCGACCAGCCCGACGCAGCCACTCCACGCCCGAGGCGGATGACGTGACGGCGAGAACCGTCCTGTACGGCGTCCTCCAGCACAGCAGCGCCGACCTGTCGGCCACACAGACGATCGAGGCCGAGTACGAACTGCATGGCGGCATCGACCGCCTCGCAGCCGAACTCGAGACGATCGCCGCCGACGCCCAGCACGACCGCTTCGTCGACTTGCTCAGCCGTTCAGGGCTGACCGCGGAGCAGCATGCTGCGGTCGTCGCGTCGACAGCGTTCGGCCCGCTCATGGGCGGCCCTTCGCCGTGCCGAGGCGTACCACCACGACCTCGGACGTCTTCTGCCTCGAGTCGTCGGGCGACACGGTCTCGATGACGCCGATGACATTGCAGCGGTCCTCCGCTACCGGGTGGACAAGCTCGCAGCGACCCCGCCGAGTGGGTGTCGCCTCCGTCCGCGACTGATCGCCGGCCTGCTCCCCGAGCCGCTCGGCGCGATGTCAGCGGAGGACCGGCGGGCGGTCGATGAGCGCACGGAACTGATCGAAGCGCGTGCCCGTGCCCTGGCCGAGGAGGCAGCTGCGGCCCATGAGCCTTGGACTCGACGACTCGGACCGCGCCCCGTCGACGCGGGAGGCAAGGAAGCATGGCTCGACGCGGCGACGACGGTGGCGGCATACCGCGACCGCTACAAGATCACCTCCGACCTGCCGGTTGGCGGCGGAGCGAACCATGATGCTCAGCGCGCTGACCGCGGCCGAGCCCAGGCGGCGTTACGCGCGACGTCCGGGAGGAGCCGTCAGGTACCGAACGCACTGAACAGACCGTCGCCTGAGCCGACGCCGTCGCCGACGATGGACACCCTGTCGAGATAGATGTTGCGGTGTTCGCAGCTGGTCTCCGGAAGCAACAAGCACGCGTGGCATGCGGCCAGGTTGAGCCCGTCGCTCCCAGACGGCCCGGATTCACAGCACACCGGATCGTTCGAACACCAGCTCGCCCGGCTCATCGACGCGATTACGGCGTCTGCTAGCCGCTTTTCCGCTGCCAGCGCCGCCAGCCCTCCCAGACTGCCTGCGGCATCGGACGAGGCGGTGTAGATGAGAAGACCGGATTGGCCCGGCTCGGCGTAGATCCGTTCCCGGAGCGACCCGATGGGATAGCCGGCATCCAAACTCAGCTCTTGGAGTAGCGCGTGAGCGAGAGAGTGGATTGCGATGAAGCGTGCCGACGGCGCCTCGACGACGGGGGCCCCCGACTCGGTCGTGCGCTGCCGTAGCGACTGGCTCAGCATGGCATGGCGACGTTCGGCCAGTCTCTCTCCCTCCCACCCAGAGACAGCTTCCTCGTCCAGCCTGACGAAGATCCCTTCTCCGAGCACCTCGGTCGCTGGGAGCCAATAGAGCGGCGTAGCGCTCAACGGCGCGAGACGAGGACTCGTCGAGTCGGTCGGCATAGGCGTCACTCTGGAGAACCCGTGCAGCGAACGCACTTCGCGGAGTCTCGTCGCCTTCGAAACCTGGCGAACGATGCCCCGCAGGCGTACGTCGACATCGACCGGCACACACTGGAATGTATCCATGGCGCCACCGTCGTTCCCGTCGATCAGTGCGCGGTACTCCTCCTCACGAAGGTCCTTGTCCGTCGGCGGCTGGCCGGACTCGAGTCCCTTCCGTCCACGGACGACCTCGATGATTCCGTCGATAGAGAGGCCGCTTCGCCCCGCAAGCATCCCGGGCAGTGCGGCGCGCAACGCGTCTTCCGGGAGATGCTCGAGCACTGTCCAGTGCTTGGTCACAAACTGAGCGTTCGGGCTGGACCACGGTGGGATTGAGATGGAGGAGCGGACAGCGCCGAACCAGACGTTGGACGAACCGCGCTGGAGGGCTCGAAGCGGCTTGTCGCAGATCTCGTCCGGAGAGCCTGGGAGCCAGGGGCGCTTGCCTCCGCAGCGCTTGATCTCGGTGAGGGCGTTTCGGTTGAAGGACCCGTCGAGGTCGTGCGCGGGTACACCGCACGAGCAGCGAACGACGATGTCTGCCAGCGATGACGAGGCTCCGCGGGACTCAAGGCGCATCGTGTGGTCGCTCCCGCTCGTGTCGGCGCCGCGGTGGACCCACTGGAAGTAAGGGAAGTCCTCGATGTGGCCGTTCTCGCAGCAGGCCACGAAGCGCGAGGGAGTCAGATCCCGAGTGCAATCGGGACATTCCATCTTCCTGGCGTCGAAGGCCCAGAAGCGATCGAGACGCCTGCACTCCGGGCAGTAGTGGAAGAGCGGGAAGCGCACGACAGGGACATCGCCAGACCGTTTGCCGCTGGAAGGCGCCTTGAAAGTGTGGACGCCGAGAGAGCGAGCGAGGCGAGGCTCCTCGACCGACGGAGACCATTTGCCGTCCCACTCGTCAGTGCCGCACACCATGAAACTCTGGTCGCCGGCCGGGTACAGCGATCCGACGCCATACGTCGTGACGAGCTGACTCTGTCGGGCCTTCGGGCGATCAGTGGTCGCCATCGCGCACCGCCTTGGTGTGTCGGGTCGATATGATCTTGAGCGTGCTCTCGCGGTCCACGTTCCGGAGCGACATCAACGTCGGCCACGGAGGCTCGGCCGGCGGGAAGATCTCGGCTAGCGGTTCGCCCGTCGACGAGTCCATCCCCGAACTGCCCGCAGGAATGATCAGTCCTTTCACCTCCGGACCTTGTTGCGCCCACCGCGGGTACTGAAGTACGTCGGAGTTCTCGATCGCCGCCTCCCAGTGCTCGATGAGGCTGTCGAGGGCCTCTCTAACACCGTCGGCCGAATCGGGATCCACCCGACGGGCACGAGCGACGACGACCCCCGCCAGGTCGCCCAGTGCGTCGCTATCGACCGGCACGGATACCGCCTTGTCTCCCGCGGCCCCCGACACCAAATGCCTGGCGAGGATGACGAGGAGGCCGTGCAGCCCGCGATCGAGCGCGCGGGGCGCGAACGGCGTCGCGCCTGTGGCCTCGACCTGGCGGTAGAGCGCCCGGTGGTACGAGGTGAAGGACTCGTAATGAGACAGATCGCGAGAGCGCGACGCGTTGTAAAGGGTGAACACCAACCCTGGGCGGCTGCGCCCGACACGACTGGTCGCTTGAATGTATTCCGACGTCGTCTGCGGCTGACCCATCACCGCCATGAGTCCGAGTCGATCAACGTCGACGCCAACCGAGATCATGTTGGTTGCGAGAACGATGTCCGGCGAGTTGGGGTCTGGGTACGCAGTCTGAAGCGCGTCGAGTTCCTGCGGTATCTCGCTTGACTTCTTCCGAGACGTCAGCTCTCGTGGGTCCCGGGTTTCACGCTGCTCGTTGCCGCTTCGACGGGCTACGACCTTGACCCTGTCCCGAACGTCGTCGATGGACTGAATATAGGCGGCGCCCAGCACCCTCAGGCTGTTGAAATAGCCCAGGATCGTCCAGTATGCATCGCGGACTTCGTCGGAGGCATCGAGGTCCTTGGCGGCCTGGAGCGCGGCAGCGTAGGTGCGGATCAGCAACGTCGCGTGACTCGCGCTCGGTGCCATGAGTCCGACGTACTGCCTCGTGCCCTTGACATCAGGTGCGGCATCGACCGCGAAGAAGGAATCCTCGGCGTCCACCCCGGGAGGCGGGAACTGGCGTGCATCGCGGTCGAAGACCGCCCGCACTTGGTCCGCGGCGCGCCGGATGGTCGCGGTGGAGGCAACCAGCTTCGGTCGCGTGCGTGCTTGAGAATCCGTGGCGAGTTCGTCGATCGCCGTCTCGTAAAGCCCGACAAGCGTCCCGAGCGGGCCGCTGATCAGGTGCAGCTCGTCCTGAACGATCAAGTCTGGTGGGGCGTCGTGTCGGGAG
Organism: Nocardioides pelophilus; assembly: GCF_014180685.1. Taxonomy (GTDB): domain Bacteria; phylum Actinomycetota; class Actinomycetes; order Propionibacteriales; family Nocardioidaceae; genus Nocardioides; species Nocardioides pelophilus. The sequence goes on from NZ_JACEHF010000002.1 coordinate 20,562, forward strand.
CCGAACAGGGCACCGCTCCGCTCCCGCCACGCGAGCATCGCGAACTTGTCGACCGTCCCGATGACCAAGGAAGGCCGCACGTCGTAGACCTGTGAATCGACGAGGTGGACAGGCAATCCGTCACCCGACGCAAACCTGCAGGTCGCGTTCGGGCAATGGACGGTCACCCTGTCGCGACGCGTGTCCGCCTCGTAGTGCTCGGGTCCGAGCCTGGAACCGCACCACGGGCATCGCAGCAGCTGAATGGGATCCCCGAGATCGCCGGGATCCTCACCTCCCTGGCGCTTCCTGATCGCTTTGGCCGCGTCTTCCGTCTTGTTGGGTGTCGCCCCTTGTCCAACCCAAAGCCCGATGGAGAAGGGCTCCCAGCCATCCTGTCCGCCCTCTCCGGTGCGCCAGTCCTCAAGTGCGCAGATCAGACCGGCGGCCCGCTCGAATTGCTGGAGCGTTAGGAGTCGGAGCGTGTATCGCATCAGGACGCCGACTCCGGCGCCGTTGCCGTCCGCTCCGGCTCCACGGAGGCGACGGTGCACCAATGTGAAGGCAATCAAGCCGAGGTACGCCTCTGTCTTGCCACCGCCGGTAGGGAACCACAGCAAGTCGGCGAGATCGCGGTCCTCGGAGTTCGGGTCCGCGATTCCCTCGAGGTTCTGGAGGATGAAGGCAATCTGGAACGGCCGCCACGCGCCGACGACATCGTTCGGCGGAGCGGTCAGACCTCGCCGCACCATTTCCTGACGGGTCCTTTGCTGCTGCATGACGAGATTCATGACGCGAAATGCCTCGGCGGCGTCGGGGTCGCGGGCGAGTAGGTCGATACCGCGTCGCATGCGCCCGGCTGCCACCCGGGCGTCGGACAAGTGACCGCGAGCGGTAGCTGCGTGCGGTGGCGTCAGCGCCGGAAGCTTCTCGGCCTCGCGGTCGATCCACGACTCGTACTGCGAAACGAGCCGTTCAAGTGCGGAGCGAGAATCCCTTGCCGCGAGGTTCGGCATTTCCAGCCCATGGACATCGTCCCGATCGGCCTGAGCAAGCTGCAGATCGTAAGCGGGGAAGAACGTCGTGCCCACCTCGGCGACGTCGTCGTCCTCGTCCCAGGTGACAGCAACGCCATGCCCGACCGCGAGGTGGCGCTGCTTTCTGTACAGCAACTCGCCGCTGCGCTCGTCGGTGTCCATGTGATCGAGCAGGCGATCAGGCCGTCGGTCGGCGAGGGTTCCGTCCACAACCCGCACCCGGAGAGCCGGACGGAACCAGCACAGTCCATCGGACCGACCCTTCTCCGGCTTGGTGTGTGTGTTGACCAACACGACAGTGACGTTCACGACGCCGTCGATCGCTGGGCGCTGCACCGAGCGCAATTCGAGGCCGTCGACGATGGTTCTGGTGACAGATCCTGGGGCGACCTCGAAAGCCTCGAGCACTGGTCCGACTCCAACGCGCCGCCAATCGGTGACTCGCTTGCCGTAGGCGCGAGTTGCGACGCCCGTCTCGGGCGAGCCCTCCGCTGCCTTTTCCAGTGGCTCGTACCTATCAGCGACGACTTCCACCTCGAACGCGGTGGCGTCGGCGGTCATGCCGAAGGTCAACCCCATGGTCGAGGGGTAACGCAGGTGAGCGAAGGAAACTCCCGGGTCGAAGTCAGCGTCGGGGGCCGTGCCGCCTTCGCTGTCTGGATCCTCGTCGGCAACCTCGACGGGAGCGCTTGCCCCCTCGGCGGTGCGGGGGTGAAGGATTCCTACGATGAACCGTTCCAGAGGCTCCTCGTCGATGAGCTCGTCCTCGTTCGTGCCGAAGAGATCCGCGACCACCGCGTCGACCATGCGCTTGCGAGCTTCGTACCACGGGTCGAGCGTGCTCATTCGGCGGCTCCGTTCCAGTCGAGAGTGAGAAGTCCTGTGATGATCGGTGCGAGATAGAGGCCATGTCGCCACGGCGAGTCCGGCCGCGGGTCTGACGCTGCCGTGGCGATGGCTTCGACCTGTGCGCCACGTAGGTCCGGCCACGTGCCCCGTCGACGTTCGAGCGTCCCGATGCGGCTGGCCAGATCCTCGCCGAACATTCGCGATGTGCGGGCGATCGTCGTCCCGTTGTGCACGACCGCGTACACCGGGAGATCCAACGTCGACGGCTCTACGTCGAGACGCAGTGCCAGTTCAGAACCCGGCGCGACTTCGGAAACGATGTGGGCCTGGCTTGGTGCGGGATTGTCGAAAATCGGCTCGGTATCACCGATACCGATCTCGAATCCGAACGTCATCCAAGGCTTGTGGCCGCCCACGTACCACCGAGTTCGCCGTGCCGTAGGGCTGGTGGCCAGGCGAAGGTCTCGATCATCCGGGCCGTCCGCCCGAACGAGATAGCTCCGCGCTCGAGTCAGGGCGACGAACTGCGTGCGACGGACCTCGTCGATCTCGGTATCAGCCGCGGCCCTACCCCGTACTGGGAAGTCGAGAAGTACGACATTGTCGAACTCGAGACCCTTGGCCCGGTGAACGGTCGACACGACCACGTCCGCCACGGGGCTCTGCGCCAGGTCGGGAAGCAGGCGGCGGCCTGCTCGCACACGGTTCGCGATCGAGCTGACAGTGATTTCCGTGCCGCGAGCACCAACAAGACTTCTGAGTGCGCGCCAGGCGGCGGCTGCATCGACGTCTGGGCGCCTGTCCGAGATGAGTTTTTCGAAGTCTGCCTTGCTGACACTGTCAGTCGTGGAGTCGCCCAACGTCGCCGCTACCCAGCTGGCTGCGACCTGCTGGTGCGCGCTTCGACGGATCTCTACACCCACGCCCAGCCGTCGGAGTGCGCCGGCGGTTGCCAGTGCCTGGCCATTCGTCGCTGTGAGCAGAGCAGTCGAGCCCCGCCAGCTGCCAAGGAGATCGACGGCGTCCTCGATCTGGCCGAGGTGTATGAGGTCGGCGAAGAAGCCTTCGAGCGCCGACGCATCGCCGTGGGGGAGCGCCGCGTCGCGCAACCGCATAGCCGCTTGAGAATCGCGGCTTGACGCGCGGTACTGCCCTGTCAGTTCGCGGAGCGTTGGAGCGTGAGCTTCGGACACGGACTCCAAGAGCTGCGTAGACGTAGTGGTGGACGAGGCCCCGCGGCCACGACGTGTCTCTCGAAGCTGGAAGTCGTAGATCCCCTGAGCCGGATCACCCAGCAGGCTGAACCCGGCGTCGGCCGGCATGGCGGAAAGGATCGACCTGAGGAAGTCTGCTCTGACCCCGACGACGTCCTGGACCTCGTCGACGATGAGATGCTGAAGGTCGCCGATCCGGTCCCATCCGTCGTCGGCCAACAGACGCGTGGCTTCTTCTACTCGGTCGTCGAAGTCGAGGTCCTTGTAATCCTCGGTAGCGAGCTCTCTCAGAATCTCGGCGGCGAGCGAGTCCATCGTCTGGACCGAAACAGGTGCTGCGCCGTGGGCCCTTAGCCGGCCCTCCGCGGCGTTGACCGCCGCGTTCGAGAAGCTGATGACGAGGAGTCCGTCGACGGCATCGACGCCCGCCTCCTCTGTCAGATGTTCGATCAGCGCCGACACGACTTCGGTCTTGCCCGAGCCAGGGCCTGCAATCACGATCTGCCGCTCCTCCGGTTCGATCTGGACCGCCTCGAGTTGGCTCGGGTCCAGCGCGACATCCGTCATCGTTTGGTCCAGAGATACTCGAACTCCCTGAAGGCGAGCAGATCGCCGTACTGCTGGAAGTTGTCCTGAACGTTGACGATCAGCACCTCCTCCGAACCGCCGTTCTTCGGACCGCGAAGTCCACGACCGATCATCTGTTGGTAGACGTTCGGGCTGAAGGTCGGCCGCGCCACGTATACGGCTTGGACCTTCGGTGCGTCGAAACCTTGCGTGAGTACGTTGAAGTTCGTGAGCACCCTGATTCGGCCTGCCTTGAACTCCTCCACGTAGTGTCGCCGGGCCGCGGTCTCTGTATCCGCGGAGACTGAGACCGCTGGGATGCCCTGATGCGAGAGCAACGCTGCGAGAACTCGGGCGTTCTCCACAGACGGTGCAAACGCCAGGATCGTCCAGTCGTCAGGGAGTGCGGCGATGGAATCGACGACCTTCAACGTTCGAGTCAGGTTCGCGCCCAGGCGCTCGGCAACGGCCGGCGGCAGCCGCTTCATCTTCTCGATCTCGGCGATGTCAGACGCGGTCAGCTCGGCATCGCTTCCATCGAGGATCCGGTGTTTGACCTGTGCGAGCACTCGCATGTCTTGGAGTTCCTCGTATGGGTCTTCCTTGGTGAACGCACCACGATCCAGCCGATTTCCGAGATATCTGCCCGCCAACCGCTCGGTCTCATCGACCGAGGTGCCGCGGAAGGGCGTTGCCGTAAGACCGATGAGAGGCTTTCGAACCTCGCCCTTGCGCGGGCGCGCGCCGCGGCCGAGCCAGTCCAACACGCGTGTGTAGGACGAAGCGATCGACGTGTGAGCCTCGTCGATGACGACGACCGACGGCTGGCGCAGCCAGTCGTACTCGCCATTGGATCGCGTCACCAGAGAGTTGAGCTTGTCCACTGTTGCGATCACGAGCTGGAACGTCCCGGGTTCCTCAGGGACTTCGTTGTTCGCCCAGAGGCGGCCGAGACGCATCGGGACCTGCGGCCCGATCGCCCGCCACACGTACGTCCAGGTCTCGGCAGCCTGCTCGCAGAGCTCGTCCGTCTGGGCGATCCAGATCTGGGGGACGCTCGCAGGCACGTCGCCTTCGCGAACTGCATTCACAAGCGCCTGCACCGTCACCCGGGTCTTACCTGCCCCGGTGGGCAGAGAGACCATCCCGCGCTCGTTGCCGACGCCTCGAAGCATGCTCTTGATGCGATCGGTGACGAAGTCCTGATAATCGTGCAGTGGGCTGAGGATCGCGGGGCCGTCGATGACCTCCACCGCCGCGCGGCTGCTGCCAGGAAATCCCGCCCAGTCGGCAGGAAACCCGTGGTCGTGAACCCACTGACGGGTCCGGTGCCGTCCAGTCCACTCGCGGGGCGGTTCGAGGCCGCGTTCTTCGAGTGCGGGACGGAGCTGCTTGAGGATCGCGACCCCGTGCACCGAGCGCGCGAGGGAGGCGACGTCCGTAGGACTCGCTCCGCCCGTAGCCCCATCTAGAACTTCGAGCGCCTGAGCCGGCACGCACCTGCGGAGCGCGTCGACGCCGACCGCGACTACAAGCCTCTCGTCATCCGACTTGGCTTTCTTGATCTCAGTCCGCAGCTTGTTGGTGGCGGTCCGCTCCATCTGCTGCAGGACCTTGGCGATGGCTGCCGCATCCATGCCGAGGCCGAGCACACGTGAAACTTGAGCGATCTGCTCGGTGGGCTTGGTGGCGGTCACAAGGATCACGTCACCGTCGCGGCGCGCTTGGATCGGCGACGCTACCTGGCCCCGAGGCGTCGCGATCATCTTGACGAGCCTGGACGCCGGTTGGAGGCGCAGGTCTTGGTCGGCCGGATCCAGGCGCAGCTTCAACGGCGGATACATGTCGGTCAAGAAGACGGCTTCGCCCGATGTTTCGGCCACGATCTCCTCTTGAAGGAGGTCCTTGCCGCGCGGCATACCCCACGTCTCGACAAACCGTTCAGCGTCGTCGGCGTCCGCGACGAACAAGACGGGGATCTGCGCTTCCACCATCGATTCGTGCACAGCAACTTCGGATGTGACACCGATGTTCTTCGTCTCCACGGACTGCAATTGGCGACCGACTCGGACGACCAGGGAGTCACACTCGATGCGACCGGGGAGCCAGGCGTAGAACGTGGTTCGACGCTCGTCGTCTTCCGGACCTCGCCAGGTGTCTGCGATGGCTTTCAGGTCGCGCCAGTCCGCGGCGCTAAGCGTCTCCGGGTCCCTTTCGATTCCCAGCGCATTGGCCCACGCATCAGACACGTCGACTGCGGGCAAGATCGACGGGTCGATGCCCTCGCCGGCCAGCAGCGTGGAGGTAGGGCGTCGGACCCCGTATTCGGTGCGTAGCAGTCCGTGCTTGCGCAGGAACCACACCTCAGGAGGAATGACTGAGAACGTTCCATAGCTCGCGTTCGACGTGTGCTGTACCCGCCACCATGCGCTCACAGGCCGGGACATCAGATGCTCTGTCGCGGCCGCGATGCCTTCTGCGCTCAGTGTCCGAAGCGGGGCGAGTGGCCACGGGGGAGGAGATCCTTTCGTCCCGGCGGAGACTTGAATCTTCGCTGGGTCCGGCCGGCTTCCGCCTTTGGGCTGCTTGGCAATGAAGGCATTGCGCATGTCGTCCTCGTACACCGCGAACCACGCCTCGGTCGGCGCATGCATCCGCCACACGGGAGCGTCGACAGCGTCCAACTCGTGCAGGAGGTCTTCATCCCGGGCATGGAAGCGCGGGTCGATCAGACGGTCGCGATCCCGACTTCCGTCTGCCGGGATGATCCTGCCTGGCAGGAACACCTGCGGTATCGGCAGCCAGGTGCCGGCAGCCGTCCGGACTCGAACGTGACTCAGGAGGTCCTGCCCGAGGTCCTCACGCAGAATCTGGAGCGCAGTATCGCGCGGAATGTCGCGAAGCACGGCCCAGATAGCCGACCAGACGTTGTCAGGCGACTTAAGGGCCGCGGGTGTCTTCGCCTCGGCGAGCAAGCGGCGGAGCTCTCCGCTTCGGTCCATGACGACGATGCCGAGCTGACTCAACGCTTCCCGCACAGCAGGCAGCGCAGCGAGTGCCGGGTCCACGAAGTCGACGTCGGATGACGTGTCACCCGGGACGCGCACGAAGACCCGGCCCTTTGCCGGAGCACGGAATTCGCCGTTCTCAAGACGGATGATCTTCGCACTACGCACGTCGGCAGCGGCGTTGCGCACTCTCACCTCGGTCGACGCCGCGGCGTCCATCGCGACCCTGGCTGCAAGAAGGATCGCCTCCGCAGACGCCTCCACGGTCCCTGCGGAGACGAGCGCCTCCAGCCACTCGTCGATGCCCGAGTGAGTCGGAGCGTCCGATGAACCGCGCTCGTGCTGCATCAACCGCACGATCTTGTTGCGACGCTCGGGACTCGAGTAGGCACTGGGGTGCAGCCAGTGTTCGAGAGGTGCGTCCTTGATCCGCGCCCAATGCTCGAGCCATTCCGTCGGCGCGTCGCCGATCCACTTCACGTCCGCGGGCCGGCGGAGCGTGTTGGTGCCATCAGGCAGCGAGGGCACCCGCCGAAGCTCCCTGAAGATCGGGTCGTTGATCTCACGATCGACCCAGTTCCGGGATTCGAGCCCTCGCGCCGGCATCGCGTCCAAGGCCGAGACCGCGTCGTTGGTTCCGCTGAGGATCTGCAGCGCTTGGCCGACGAGCCCGGGAAGCCTCTCGAGCAACTCTATGTTGAATCCGCCCTCGAGGAGGCCCGTCCGATCGTCACTCAACTTCCACGGAGCGTTGATGAGCCCGGTCAGCGTGGTCTCGAAGTTGGTGGGGAAGTACGCCCAGAAGCGGCCCAGGCGATTGGAGCCGGGTGGGATCGGCAGGGCGTACTGAACTTCCACCTGTTGGCGGGACGCCACGTGCCCGCCCTCGCGTCGAGCCGAGCTGCTCGGTACGTGCAGCGCGCGCTTCACGACCCAGCGGGCCGAAACCCCGCCGGACTTGAGGATCACCGAGCCATCCGTTACCGCTTCTTGACTGATCGATCGATCAGCCGGGCGACCCGATGCCCCTCGCTTTGCAGCGGGGTCCGACTCTGCGAGGTTTCTGAGTCGTGCGCGCTTGATGTGCGCCGAGAAGAGGATGAACTCCGCAGGGAAGTCGTAGAGGCGGCGCGAGATCGTCTCGTACGAGACCGCCAGGGGTACGACAACCACGGTGCTCGCCCACTCCATGAGTTCGCGAAGGTTGTCGTCTCGCGCCGAGCCCTCGGAGATCGGGTCGAGTGAACGAGCCAGGCGCATCGTCGGGTACTGCTCGAACTCGTATCCCTCGTCTTTCAGCGTCTCTGTGGCCCAGGCCTTGTCGAAGCCGAACGACACGGTGCGGCTGAACACGCGCGGGCTGGTCGAAACAGCCAGGACCGACTTGAAACCGATGCCGAACTTGCCGATCTTGTCGTCGTCCTTGGACGAGATGTCGGATGCCATCACCGACCGCAAGCCGCGCTCGTCGAACGGTTCACCGTCGTTGGCGACGTACAGGGTGTCCTTGGTCAGAAGGACCTCGACGCGCTCGCCGCCCTTGCGCGCCGCGTCGACCGCATTCTGGAGAAGCTCTTCAAGCTGCCGGGTTGCGTACCCGCCCTCGGAGATCCGTCGCTCGTTGTTCGCGTCCTGCAGCACACGGCTCGGGTCCTCGGCGTAGACCTTTAGACAGACGTCGGTCTGCTCCCATACGACCTTGGCAAGGCCGTCCGCCCCGCGTTCCCAACCCTGCACTGCAACCCCATCGTGAGACGACATCCGCGAAGGCCGAACCTCCCGTCGACCAACGCAGCGAATCTATGGCAACCCGCCGACAGAAATCAGGGTTTGGCAAAGGAACCGGTACTCACCGGTGCTCAATCAGAGCACCTACACGGTCATGAAACCTGCGAGGTGCGCGGCGATAGCCTGAGCAAGCGGCACGGGTACCGCGTTGCCGATCTGTCGCGCGATCGCAGCCTTGGTCCCGCACCAAGCGAACGACTCGGGGAAGCCCTGGATGAGTGCCGCTTCGGCGTGAGTCAACGGCCGGTGCTCGCTGGGGTGCAGGAATCGCCCCTTCTCCGGCTTGAAGAACTCTGTCCGGATCGTCACGGCCGGCTTGTCCCACGAGAGGCGGCCCATGACATCCCCCGCGCCGCGGGTGTGCTTGCGCCAGCCGGGAGTCTGGAGTTCGTCGGGCAGGTGGAAGCGGCTTCCCCCTGGCGGGATCGCGCGATACCGCGCTATTGACAGCGGCGGAACGATGCGTGTGAAGTGCAGCTCGGGAAGTTTGAACGGCCCCGGTACCACCTTGCCGCGGAACTCCGTGCTCCGGCTCGGAAGGTCGTTGAGTTCGACCCGCGCATCGAGCCATGCGGGGAACGCATCGCCTAGGACCTTGCGGGCAGATTCGGGCGGGGGACCGATCGGCGAGAGCTCCCTGCGTCGGCCGACAACGACAGCTCGCTTCCGCGCCTGAGGAGCGCCGTAGTCGGCTGCATTCAGCACGAAGGTCTCAAGTCGGTACGAGGCCAGCACTCCTCCAGCCGAGGTCTCCGCGTGGAGACTCGCGAACTCGGTGGTCCCAAGAAACTGTGGGACGTTCTCGATGACGAAGAACGCCGGTCGTACGCGACTAAGCACCTCGACGTAATGCCGCCACAGCTTGTTGCGAGGATCGTCCGGATCACGCCGGCCCAGCGCCGAGAACCCCTGGCACGGCGGACCACCGACAACGACGTCCGCGGCCGGCATTGAGCCGTCGGCCCAGTCCGCGATGTCTCCGACGAACACGTGATCGCCGAAGTTGTGTGCGTATGTCGCGGCGGCTTGGAAGTCTGATTCCACGGCGGCGACAGGGGTGTACCTGCCGGACGCTTCGAACCCTGCGCTGAGGCCACCACAACCTGCGAACAGGTCGATGACGCGCAGCTTCCTCATGGCCCGGAGATTAGCTTCGCGAGAGGACGTCGCGTCCGCGGCGCGCGGCTTCGCAGTCTCGACCTTCGTCACGCGGCGAACGCTGTGCGCGCCACAGGTCTGCGTTCGGCGTCCTTATCCACAGAAGGACACCTAGCGGTAGAGGTGGCGAGTAGTCGGACCTATGTCTGGGCCAGTCCCCTTGGAGGTATCCGATGATCGTCTTTCTGGCCGTACCCGTGATCTTCATCGTCGCCCTCTGCCACCGAGCGCTCCACCGCCGCGCTCCGTCGAACAAGCCGTACGTCGTGCATGGAGGTCGGAGCTGTCCTGGCGAGTCGTGATGGCTCAGACGCTGCTCGCCCTTGGGCTTGCGTTCGCCGTCCACCTCGCGCTGATCGCGATTGACTCTGGCGCGAGTAGGTCCCTGTTCCTTGTCGTGATGTTGCTCGCGTGGGACAGCATCAAGTTCGCCGTGTCGGCCAGCTTCTTGCTCCTGCGCTTGCTAGCGAACCTTCTTTTGCGCGGCGGCAGCTCGCTCATGTCCAGAAGACGTCGAGCCGTTGGGGCAGCTTCGGCGCGGGAACGACCGGCTCGTCCGCGTGAGCTCGCGCCCATCGCTGTTCCGCAACGCTGAAGAACGGCCGGCTGTCGGTTGCCTCCACCGGAACGACGCGGGTGGCGATCCACTCGCCCTTGACCGGGACTGGAAGTTGCAGGGCCTTGGCAATGTGGGGATGCGACTCCTGGTGCCCGAGGACCAGAAGCCCCTCATCGCAAAGATTCAGTCGGGCGTCACGAGCACGCTTGGGAGCGTCGTCCTGTTGGGCGACCGTGAGCACCATCTGGCGACTGACGATCGAGTCGCGGACCTCCCGGAACAGCTGATCGACCCGAGCCTGACCCGACCGGGGGAACGAGAAGATGCGATCCCGTGCCGCTGGGTCCATGTGGAGCAGCAGGTTTCGTGGAAGGTCGATCTGCAGCCCGCCCCAGAGCCAGTAGACGTCGCGCGCCGAGGCGTCCGCGAGCCGTCTCTTGTTGTCGCGGTTGTATGCCCTGCCCACATCGCCGGTGTTCTTGTCTGTCCGCCACCGCAGACGCTCGTCGGTGATCTTGACGAGTCCGGCTGCCCAGGTGCTGGTGTCGTCGTTGATCCAGGTGAGCAGAGCGGGGTGGTCGGCCTTGCCCTGCCTGCCCTCATGGTCCGCGCAGCGGTACATCTCCATCGGGATCTCCCAACCACCGAGATCCTTCGAGAACTTGCAGTCGACGTCGCGGTCCGCGACGCGCCAGTCGAGATCATGTCCGTTGGCGAACTCGAACTCCTTGGTCAGGTTGACCTCAACGGCGGTGCCCAGGTAGGTCTTCTCGGTCTTCGAGAGATGTTGATAGGCCCAGCGCCCAGTGCGCTGTCCATCCAGCAGCTCGTCGAGCGAGTCGCGCAGCGCCCAGCGGAATCTCTCGCGTGCGTCAGGCTCGTTCTCGAACCACGCGACGATGTCTGCCAGCTCCTGCGGCACGGTCTGCTCGAGCCCGCTGCGTATCGACCACGCGGCGGGGGTCTTCCCCATCGGCTCGGCTGGGGCTGGATGCGTACGAAAGGTGTTTCGTCGGCGCCTGATCGCGCGGGCGCGCGAGTCCTGTGTCGGCGTCCTCAACTGGTCGTCGAGCGGCAGGGCTTCCTGATTCACCGCGCCAGTCTGTCAGCCCGTGGCGGGCTGGGACTCAACTGTCAGGCGATGAACGGGCGGACCTGCTTGGCGATCGCGCGTGCCAGTCCAGAAGGAACGGCGTTGCCGATCTGCTTCGCGATGGCGGTCTTCGTCCCGACCCAAAGGTAGTCCTTTGGGAAGTCCTGGATGAGGGACGCCTCGTAGTGGGTGATGACTCGATCGACGGACTTCCCGGGGTCGCCCTTGATGTACTTCGGATCGTCGCCACGGCGCTGTCGGCCGGGCACCCACTGAGGGTGGAGGTAGGCACCCTTCTCGGGCTTGAAGAACTCGGTTCGGATCGTCAGCGACGGTGCGTCCCACCGCATGCGGCCCATGACGTCCGTCGTACCTGTGGGCTTCTCCCGCCAGCAGCGGGGGAGTAGCTCGACTGGCACGTCGAACCTGCCGCCTCCTGGCGGCACGTACGAATACCGGTCGAGCGACATCTGATTGGGATTGCGGCGGAAGTGGATGTCGAGTCCCTTGAAGACGCCCGGCATGGGTTCGCCGAAGAACTCGGTAACAGACTCCGGCAGCTCCGTCGTATCCGGACGAGCAGGCAGGCCCTCGATGGCATCACGAACGGTTCGCCACGGCAGCAGCCCCGAGCCTGGTTCTGGCGCCCGGGCGTGTGTCGGGTTCGGAAGCTCGATCTTGCCGACCCGTGAACCGATGACGATGGTTCGCCGGCGCCGCTGCGACACGCCGTAGTCGGCCGCGTTCAGGACGCCATACGAGATCTCGTAGTTCTTGAGAACGCCGTGATCCACCTCGTCCAAGAGCATCTGGAACTCTGGCGACTTTGAGAAACGGTCAACATTCTCAATGACGAAGACCTGGGGCTTCGCGGTCCGAATGAACCGCATGTACTCCCGCCACAACTGGTTCCTCGGGTCGTCGAGCTTCTTCAAGCCCAGATTCGAGAAGCCTTGGCACGGCGGGCCGCCGATCATGAGGTCGGCCAGGGGGATCTGACGCTTCTCGACTGCGGCGATGTCGCCGGCGATTACGTGGTCCTCGCCCCAGTTGGCCGCGTACGTAGCGGCGGCGTGCAGGTCCCACTCCACCGCGAGCACCGGCTCGAAGCCCTCGTCGTGGAACCCGACCGTCATGCCTCCGCAGCCTGCAAAGAGGTCGATCACGGTCGGATTGGTCATGGCACGTAGCGTATGTTCCGGCGCCGACAGTTTCGGAAGCAACGCCGTGGCGTGACCGGAGTGACGCATGTGACGCGAACCTGCTACGGGATCTGGGTCGGGGCTCTTCATGTGCCCAACTGTCGGGCCACGCGTTGAGAGTCGTCGCGTGGCGGCGCCATCCTGTGGAGAACGGCGTCTGAATCGGCGCCATGAGGAGCAACCGGCGTGGTTGGAGGACGGAGGTCGACGCGATGCCCGAGTCCTCGTCCTGGGCTACCTCGGAAGCCACACGCCGATCGATGCAGGGCAACCGCGGGCGGGACACCGGCCCCGAGATCGCCGTCAGGCGGATCGTGCACGCGCGCGGTCTTCGGTACCGGGTCGACGCGCGCCCTCTCGCAGCGCTGAACCGTCGGGCGGATCTGGTCTTCTCGCGAGCCAAGGTCGCGGTGTTCATCGACGGGTGCTTCTGGCACGGCTGTCCCGACCACCACACGGTCGCGAAGGCGAACGCGACGTACTGGGCGGAGAAGGTCGCGGGCAACCGCTTGCGCGACGTGGACACGTCACAGCGACTGAAGGACGCGGGATGGCTTGTTCTCCGCTTCTGGGAGCACGAGCCGCCGGGCGAGGTTGCCGAGGCGATCATCCACGCGGTGCAGGACCGACGCGGGGCCGTTGTGCACCACGATCGCCCAGACTGATCTACCCGGGAACGACCTCGACATTGACCGCGCTGATTGCGTCCAGCGTCGAAGGAGTCACGTCGATGCTGACGAGATCTCCGTGCGGCCCCGGCCCCTCGCCGACGATCAGGGCCCGGCCGTTGATCGTGTCGTCGGGAAACAGGCCGGCATGAAGCCGGTGCGCGACCTTGGTTGCCAGCAGGTTCGTCGGGAGACCGCGGTTCTTTCCCGACTCGTCGAGCCAGAGAACGGAGCCGCCGTCTATCTCGATCGCCTCGAGAGAGCCCCCATGATCTCAGCGATGCGGCCGGACACATTGACGGCCGCGGGGCGCAACGTGGCGACGTCGTCGCAGGCGTCGATGATCAGCACCAACACCGGAGCAGTCGGATCGAACGCCATCCCGCAATTGTCGCCGCCCGTGCCTTGTGTCTGCCACGAGGCCCTCGGGCTCGGTAGCTTGTACGCCTCACTCGAATCTGGCGAGAGGAACCTGTGGTGGATCGGTCGCGCGTCGACATCGTGTGGCCTGCGCCCACCGGCGAACCGAGCCCGAGACATCTCTTCATTCACGACGAACTGCGCTACGCGAAGCGGTCGAACCAGATCGAAGTGGTGCACGACGGCTTCCTGAACTATCACTGGCTTCTCAGCCCTGCGGAACTCGGGCGCCCCATGGTCATGCTCGAGGCAGGCATCAACGCTCCCTCCGAGGTCGTTGGCCCCGACGGCCCCAGGCGCGCACTGATCGCCATCCGGTCGAGTCCGTGGAAGGCGGGCCACGAGAGCAATCCTTGGCATGACGAGTTCGACCTCGATCATGGTCACGTTCGCTACTTCGGAGACCACAAGCCGGGGACGGTCGGTCTGCCCGGCGCGACCAAAGGCAATCGCCTACTTCTAGAAGCGGCTCGATTGCATGCCGGGACGACGCTCGACGAGCGACTGCTAGCCCCACCTTTGCTCTTGTTCCGCAGCCTGACCATCTACCGTGACGGTCGGGCCATCGTGAAAGGGCATGTCGAGTTCTGCGGCGCGGCAATCATCGAGCGCCTCGAGCATGTCGTCCAACGAGACCCGGAGTCGGGCCGCAGTTTTCCGAACCTGTCCCTCGACCTGGCTGTCGTGTCCGGGGGAGCGGTCGACGGAATCGATCTTCGGTGGATTGATGATCGCCGGGACTCCAGCCTGACGGCCGAGGAGGCACTTCGCCACGCCCCTGAATCGTGGGTGCGCTGGGTGAAGCAGGGGCGGATCGCGATTCCAGGCGTGCGGCGGCGAGTGCTGGCCAGCACCGTTCGCACTAGCAGGGAGCAGCAGCCCGCGCCCGGGAGCCCGGATGCAGACGTCCTGCGCGAGCTGTACGAGTTCTACGACGGACGGAAGCATTCGTTCGAGCTCCTGGCGGCCAGGGTAGCTGCGGACGTGCTTCGCGAGTCGGGTGCTCGGTACAAGGAAGGGTGGCTGTCCAGATCGTCTGGCGACGGGGGAGTCGACTTCATCGGTCGCATCGACATGGGCTCGGTAGCGGCCAGCACGCCGGTCGTCGTGCTCGGCCAGGCCAAATGCATCCTCCCGTCGTCAGCCGTCTCGCCCGAGCAGGTCGCACGCGTCGTCGCCCGGCTTCGCCGCGGCTGGATCGGGGTCTACGTGACCACCGGTTCCTTCTCCCGACAGGCGCAGATCGAGATCATCGACGACCAGTATCCGGTAGTCCTGATCTCTGGAGGCACGCTCGCAGCTAGCGTGCGCAAGATGGCCCAGGCGAACTTCGGCGGGGACCTGAGAGCCTTGCTTCAGTCGACGATCGACGGCTACGGCGGGGCAGTCACGCACCGTCGCCCCGAAGAGGTCCTCTCGATCTGAGCACGCCTCGGCGAAGCAACGCCCCAGGAACTCGCCATGGCCGGGAACCACTTCCCGCCCTCCACAGGTACGGCGTTGTCGTCCCGCTCGTCCAATTCAGAGCGGAAGATGTACCCATGGAATCCGTTGGCTATGAGATCGGGGTCTTCCGCGCTCGTGTGACACGAGACGGTGAGGCGCTAGCGCGCGATGGGCACCCGTACTTCTCGATGAATCGCTTGGTCGAACGACACCGCCCTGAAGGGGAGCGGGCACTGTTCGAGATCCAGTTTGCCGACGGCGTATGGATGCTCGTTCGCGAGGACGATCTGGTCGCCGGGACCATCGGACCGGTCGAGTTGGCGCGTCGCTCATGGGGTGCACTGGGTACGCACAAGGATGAGAAACGGCGCCTGACACTGGAAGACGTTGAAAGACGTTTTCGCAGGTCAGACGCCGTTTCAGGCATCTAGCCGCAGGTCAGCGAGACCCCGGAATTAGATGTCGTAGTTCTGACGCCGGGTGGCCCCTGACCTGCTCAAACGCTCGATTTCAGGGCTCGTGGGCCGCGCCGTGGCCGCACGTCACCGAGTCGCGACACGCGCCGGCGACGGCAGTTCGATCCCAGTTTGACCCTTTCACGGCTCTGGCCACGGTCATGAAGCCAAACCCCGCGTGCTCAGACATCATCGTCGTCGCCCTCGTCTGGCTCATCGTCCTCCGTGAGGCCTTCGTCTGGTTCTGCGTTGTCTGCGTCGTCTGGGTCGGGCTCCGGCGTCTGGTGCCCGAACACGGCGTCGACGGCGCGCTTGGTGCGCTCGGCACTGTCCTCGACGAGGTGGGTGTAGGTGCGCAGGGTGAAGCCTGGGTCGGCGTGACCGAGGTATTCACTCAGGGCCTTGATCGACTCACCTTCATGGAGCGCTGTGCTGGCGTAGAAATGCCGGAGAGCGTGGCTGCCGTTCTCGCGTGTCATGGGCACCCCCGCTCGCTTCAGCGCCGGCTTCCAGATGAACGTGTTGATGTAGTTCCGGCCCAGCGCCTTCTTCTCGCGGCTGTACAGGAGTAACGAGAAGGTCGTGGGCTTCCCATCCGTCCTGTCCCACGGGAGCGTTACCTCGATAGGTGGGTAGGCGGTCATGTGCGCGTTGATCGCCTCCAGGACCGCGTCGGGCAGCGGAATGTCTCGGACCTTCCGTCCCTTCGGCAGGCCGAACATCTGCTTGTTGCCGACCAGCTTGACCTGGCGCCGAACGTGCACCTCACCACGGTCGATGTCGATGTCCTCGGGGGAGAGTCCGAAGATCTCGCCCTGCCGCATGCCGAGTCCGGCACCGAGCCAGACCATGAGTTGGTAGCGCGGCGGCAACTCGTCGCGGACGGCGAGCACTCGATCCCGGGTCCAGGGCACGACCTTGTGGTGCCCGCGCTTCGGGCGGCGGACGGACCGCGCTCGACACGGGTTCGCGACGATCAGGGCGTCGTCGACCGCCGCCGTGAAGACCGTCGACACGTTCGCGAAGATGATCAGTCGATAGGACGGCGCGAGATCCGTGAGCGTGCGAAGCCAGCCCTGGATCGTCGATGGCTGGATGTCGTTCAGATTCCGTTTCCCGAGCACCGGAAACGCGTGCAGGCGGAACCTGAGCTCGACGGCGACGTGGGTGCCTTCATCGAAGGTTTGGGCCGCGAGCCACTTCCGGGCGTAGGTCTCGAAGAGGATCTTGCCCGCGTCAGGGTCGACGTACTGACCGCGCACGAGATCGGCTGAAATCGTGGCCGCGAAGCGGTCTGCGTCGACCTTGCGTTTGAAGCTCTTGTTGCGCTCCTTGCCGTCCGGACCGCGCCAGCGGACGCGGTAGGACCTCAGGACCTGGCCGTTTTTCCCGCGGCGCTCGCGCCGTTCAACGTGGGCCATGGCGATCCGCCAGATGTTCGTCCAGCCATGCGCGCACAGCGGCCGGCTCGTACCGGAGGTGCCGGCCGACGCGATAGGCCTCAGGGCCGGCGCCCTTGTGTCGCCACTGGTAGAGGGTCGCCACCGGAATGCCGAGGAACTCGGCAACCTCGTCCACCGAGAGCAGACTCTCCATCTTCTGCCTTTGCCGGGGAACGGACGCCTTCGCGCTAGAAACCTGGGACATCGGGCTGCGCTCCCTTCTCGAGCGGACGGTGAATCAGGGCGGCATGGAGATCGATCCGGCTCGCGCCTGGCGAAGCCGCGACGGGCTTTGCCGGCGGCCGCAGGTGCTCACGCGCGGTTCTGATGACCTCGAGGTCGGCCGCACGGGCGACTGGCACGAAGCGCTCGCGAACGGGGTGGACCAGCCGTCCCTCGCCGCTCACCAGCCGCGGGACAGTCACGCGCTGGACGAATGCCCCGCGCTCGACACCGGCTTCGAGGACATCGCTGATGCGCTCGTCGATGCGGCGGAAGAGTGTCTGGAAACCACCGAGCATCCGCGGCTCGATCACGGTGTCGGCTGGCAACGCCTTCATTCGGCTGACCGCGTTCGCTGCCTCTGTCGTGGCGCCGGCCCCATTGCCGAGTCGTCCTCCGACGTTGCGGAGCTCGCGCTGCATCCGCGTGTACGTCGCGGTGCGGGCTCGCCATTGCTCGGCCAGCTCGGGATCGACGCGTTCGGCGTACGGAACTAGTTGCGAGCTGAGGAGGCGCTGGGAGTCGACGATCAGACGCAGGTTCATGGCGTTCGGGAACGACTTCAGTCGGACCAGGAGGTTGTGCTCGGCCTGGAGCACTCCGAGGATCCCCGGCTTGGCCGGTCCGCGGATCGGCTTGGTCCGCGGGCGCCATCCGGTTTGGTCGACGCTGTAGTCGGGCTGCCCGAGACTGACGGCGAGCGCCGTAGCGAGTGCGGCCCACCCGAGGCGATCGCAGCCAGGGAGCGACTCCCAGTCAGGTGTGTTCCGATAGCGACGATCAAGCACGACCAGTGCTTGGCTGATCGCCGCGACGTCGCCTGCGATGGTTCGGGCCTGGGCTGCCGTGAGGTGGACCGCCAGGTCGGGCGCGGTGTCGTGCTCCGCGAGTGCCGCGGCCCGGGCCGCCAAGCGCCAGTGTTCGACGACGTCGTTCGAGCTTGGCGTCGCGAGCTCAGTACTGGACGCGGCGGGCGCAGTTGCCTGGTCGCGAGCGAGTTCGAGGGCCCGCGCCAGCTCGCTGATTGCCGCGCCGTGCTCGGTCGTCGCGCGGAACGGGTCCGCCGGCTTCGGCGGGATGTTCGGGAACGTGAGCGGCTGTGCCACACGGATGGCTTGCGCGCACCAGACGATGAGCGCGTGCCTGAAGCGAAGGATCTGCTGCCCGACCTCAGTCCGCTCGGCGGGCGAGTCAGCGGGGAGGCGGTGCATTACCCGGTGCTGGCGCAGGAGCGCAGCCAACTCCGTGCGCATTTGGGCACCGTTCTCGCCATACATCAGCCGATGTCCAGATCGTGTGCGTCGACGAGCATTGCCAGGATGAGCTCGACCGACAGGGGGTCGACGCCGTAGTTCTCGAGCTCCTCAACCGCGTTGCTCGCGACGGCGAGCAGGATGTCGCGGTCGTCCGTGAGGTCCTCGGTGTTGAGCGCCGGGCAGTCGTCGGCGTGGACGCGGTCGAGTTCCAGGAGCACCCGCTCGTAAGCGGACGACGCCTCGAGGGTCAGAGCCTGGTCGGCGAGGGCGGCGACGTACGACCTGGCTTGGGCGAGGGTCTGTGTGTGGTGGAGAAGCATGTTCCCTCCTTCAGGGGTCGGGAATCGACCGTGCGCCGGTGATCGCTCTCAGTCGTCTTGCGGCGCGAATGCTGTGGACGAATGTGGGCGCGACTCGGCCATGGCACGTATCCGGCTCACCCAATGAGTTCCTGATTCGCGATTGCCTCGATCCGGCGACGACGCAGAACGTCTTCGCGGATGAACTCGACGAAGTCCTTGTTGCGGTCGCGGATCTCGATCTCGCCGCCTTCATCAGCGGGGAGATCACCGGGCCAGGTGGTCTGCCTAGTCGGGCGGTCGCGGTCGAGCCGAGTGCCGCAGATCGAGACCCAGTCCCGAAGTCGGCTGCGAGCTTCGGCGAAGTCCCGCATCCAGCTGATCGGAGCCGACGGCGATGCCGACTCGTGGTAGCAGCTGAGCCAGTGGCAGTGCAGCGCCGACAGTTCCCAGACAAGCTCGTCGTGGCGATGCCAGTACGGCGGCACGATGTTCGGCGGGAGACCGAACGTGTTCTTGAGCCACTTGACCCACTGGTCCAGGTCGTGCCACTCGATCTCGGCCTGCTCCGCGTCCAGCAGGTTCCAGTTGATCGGAACCGGCGGTCGCTCCAGGAGATCGGCCACGCTGCGGTAGCCGTCAGGGTCGTTGGGCTCGTCCGGGTACGGACTCATGGCGAGCCCGATCAGAGGCCAACGGCGGGCGGCTGGGGCACGGATGTCAGGGACCGGTCAGCAGCGTGCCGGCCGCGCTGGACGACGTAGTCAGTCTTGTTGACGTTGTGGCCGATCTTGCGGGCGACGAACTCCTCCTTGATGACGCTGCCCTCGCGGCCGTCCACCTCGTACTCGTGGACGTAGCCGCTGGCCACGAAGGAGTCGCCCTTGCGGAAGCGGGCGTAGGTCTCGCGGGCCGTGCTCTCGAAGGCGACCATGTCGTGGAAGGTCGGGTCGAGCTTCGTGAAGCTCCCGTCGACCTCCTTGCGCCACTGCTCGATGCCGACGCGCATGCGGCAGCACTCGGCGCCGGCCTTGGTGAAGTGAAGTTCGGGTGCTGAGGCGATGAAGCCGACCAGGCTCATCTGGGTGGGGATGGACATGCTGCCTCCTGATATCGAGCGGACTCCGGTTTAGCTCCGCGTTCAGTCATCAGGTGCGTTGGCCCTCCCAGCAGATGCCTGTTCCTTGACGGGAGCAGGCGCGTCGCTCGGTTCGGCAATGTGGAGCGCAGAAGGCCCCGCAGAGTGGATCATGTGGTCCATGACCGCTCCGCTCGAACTTCGACTCGCAGGCGGTGATCCATCGGTGGCAGTGATTTTGTGTTCCGCGCTTCCGCGGATTACGCCGACGACTTGACCACAACGCTTCAACGCGCGGGCTTCCATGCAGAGGTTCCGCTCTCGCATGCAGCCCACGGCCAGCAGGCGATTGAGATTCTCGTGAGCCTCGGGAAGGCAGCGGCAGGAATCGATGCCCTCGCGAAGGTTCTCGCTGCTGTTCTGGCAAGGCACGACAAGAAACGCGTTGTGCTTCCTGACGGGACCACCCTGGACGGCTACGGCGCAGCCGGCGTTAGCAAGGTTCTCAATGCGCTTCACGGCAACGGTTCCGGGTCAGCCCCGGATCCGGGTCCGTCAAGCGGGATGTGACCGCCGGGCGTCAGCACCGCCCGATCCTTGACGCATGATCCAAGGTCGGAGGTCCGCAACGAGTGGCGGAGCGCTACGCAAGAGCACGAGCCCGGTACCGAACGGGAGGGTGCGGATCCGCTCGGGCGGCATCACTGGCGCCCGTCGGGTCGACCGCTGTAGAGAGCGGGCGCCGTAGTCGCTGATCGTCACTGTGTCGGAGCGCTCGTCGCGGTCGCCGATGAGTACAGAAAGTTCCTGGAGGTCCTTGGAAGCCGACGCTCCGCCGAGGATGACTTTGACGATCGAGGCGTCCCAGATCGTGCTGGCGGCGTGGTCACCCCATTTGTTGCGCGCCTGTGAGAGCGACTGGAGGACGGGCATCGTCGTGATGCCGGTCCCGCCGCCCTCCGCCATGAGGACTGGAAGGGAGGGGAGCGGGGCGAGGTTGCCGATCTCGTCGAGCGCCAGAAGAAGCGGGGGATCAAGCCGTGCGCCGGTGGAGCCGGCCGCGAGGTGCCGGGCGACTTCGGTGAGGTCCTCAATGAAGGCCGCCACGAGTGGCCAGGAAGCGCCAGCGCCGGCGCCGGTCCCCAGTAAGTACAGCGTCCCGTTCTGCAGAAGGAAGTCGCGCGGATCGAAGGCGTCGTCTGGGTCGGGACTCACGGCGTCGAGCACAGCCGGATCGGCCAGGCACGCGAGGGCTTGGCTCACCGCCATCCAGATCGAGTCTCGGGTGCGCGGGTCGGCGTTGATCATCCCGTCGAGAGCATCCGACCAACCTGGCGCGGCTTCGGGTCGGCTGGCGAGGATGCCGACCGCATCGAGCGCAGCCGAGGGCGACAGCGACCACTCGAAGAGTGCGCGGGTGGGTAGACGCTCGATCGCAGCCGCGTGGAGCAGGGATTGGAGTGCTGATCTCGCCTTCCCCTCCCAGAAGCCACCGGACTCGACTCCGCCGGACGACAGACCGGTCGTCGATGCGAGACCGGCAGCTCGGATCATCGCGGTTAGTGGCTGCTCGCAGCCGCGGATGGGGGACCAGCGGACTCCGGTCCCGTCGACGATAGGGAGTCCTGCAGTGAGGTGCTGCGGGTCGAAGACCGCCACCGGTCCGCGTTTCTTACGGGCCGCAATGGTGGCGACGATGTTGTCGGGGCGGGTGGACGTCGTGACGACGGCACCGGGCGCGTCGAGGATCGCGTTGATGACGAGGTGCAGGCCCTTGCCGGACCGGGGCGGTCCGATGACCAGGATCGAGTCCTCGACCGAGGCCCAGATCTCTCGGCCGCAGCTGCGCCCGAGCAGGTAGCCGACATCCTCCGGCCGCGGCCGGCCGATCGAGGGGCGGAGGGTCTCGCCTCTGCGTACGAGTGCTCGCTTTGACGCCACCAGGTCGATGTCGCGGCGGGTGGCGATGCCCTCGATCTTGTGAGGATCCTGCTTGGTGCGGTGGCGCAGTTGCGCGATGACGGTCCAGACGAGCCACGCAGCGATGGCGACCAGCGTCAGCATGGCTGCGACGACGAGCCAGTACGCCGCGGCGGACAGGCCGGGTGTGCCGAGCGCCGTTCCGGGGTGCCCTGGGTCAGTGAGGACACGAAGCCCGCTGGCCATACCTCCGCGGGGCCCCGGCGCACCGGCCAGGAACGCTGCGACCTCTCCGGCGACTCCGAGGGCGAGCCCAAAGCCGAAGAGGGCGGTGAGACCCATCAGAGCAAGGTTGACGAGCTCGTCATTCGCGCTGCGAGCATTCGGATTCATGCCTGCGCCTCGACTGGCGCGACCGTCAGCGAGGTCAGACCGAGGAGAACCAGCCCTTGGCGTGTTCCGGTCAACAGCGCCGGTGGGAGGTTGATTGCGGCATTGCCGTTGGCATCGGCTTCCTGGCGTGCCACGACGTAGGCGAGGGCGACCTGTTCGCCTGGGCGGAAGCCGGCGCCGGCAAGTGCCGCTGTGGCTGTCTCCGGCTCGGGCTCCATGGCATTCGGAGCCGTGCTCTCCGCGGGAGTCTCGATGTCCGAGTACGTCGTGCCGTCAGCCTCGTGGACTTCGACACGCACAGCAGTGCCGAGCCTCGCAGTGATCTCGTCGAGGACCGATCGGAGGTCGCTGCGAGACAACCTTCGATCGTCGGCGTGTGGCTGCCCGTCGACGCTGACCTCGAGCCGGCCGGCGTTGTCGATGTCGAAGCGGACGGTGGTGAGGACGACTGGGACCTTCATAGCCCGATAACCGATCCGTCGCGACGCGTGCCGGTGATGGCAGGCGCCATCCCAGCTCGGTGGCTGAGTGGCTCTCGATCGAGACCGGGCGGGGTGCCGTCGCCGACCTTCTGGGTGTCGAGCTTGTCGAGCACGCTGAGCGCCGTGTTCCTGACCCGCTCGGCCGTCGACTGGACGACCTCGACCGG
The DNA here is from genome assembly GCF_014180685.1 of Nocardioides pelophilus. Classification (GTDB taxonomy): domain Bacteria; phylum Actinomycetota; class Actinomycetes; order Propionibacteriales; family Nocardioidaceae; genus Nocardioides; species Nocardioides pelophilus. The sequence continues at coordinate 43,264 of NZ_JACEHF010000002.1, forward strand.
CGTCTTGCCGGGGACGCTCGCTGCCCACGTCGAGACGTAAGGGACGGTGTACGACGAGGTGTCGAGCCCGTGCGCTGCGCCGACCATCAGCGCGATCGACTCCGCTTCGACCTCCGCGATCCCACGGTGCAGGGTCGCGTCGGCGGCGAGGTCTGTGGAGATGACGTTCTCCTGAGGAGGGTGGAGAAGGACATGTCCGAGCTCGTGGGCCAGAGTCTTCACCTGGGCGGCGTCATCCATGTCCGTGCGTACCGAGACCTCGCGGGCGAGGAAGTCGGTCAGCCCATTGGCGCCACCGATCGCCGCCGCGGAGGAGACCAATCGGAGCTCAAACCCGAGAGCCGTGATCTGATCGGCGAGACCGTCCCAGAGACCGGCAGGCGCCTGGCCGTGCAGTAGGGTCGGGCGGGGCAACTCGGGCAGGGGATCGCCGGCCGTCTGCGAGACGTCCCAGACGTGGGTGGGCTTGAGGCCGACGAGCTTCGACCTCACTGACTCCCCAGAACCCGGCTTCTCGCCGCGCGAGAGACGACGCCACGACGCCGGGTCCGACGGGTTCGCGGAGGCGAACCTGGCAGTGACCGGCGCGAGAATCCCGTAGCCGTGCTGGCCCTTCTCGACATGGCGTCCGAGCGTGAGCCACTGGTGGAAACCGGCCACGTACGTCGGCGTCGGTTCGGGCACGCGTCCCTCTTTGAACGCAGAGTAGTGCTGGGCGTAGATCAGCATCGTGTTGTTGAAGCTGCGCGAGCGGAACTCGGCGGCAAACGTCAGCGCTCGCTTCCAGTCATCACCCGTGACGAGCGCGGACACCGACGCTGAGAGTTGTTGCTGTAGGGCCTCGAGCTTCGCCTCGCGACGGTCTCGGGCGCCGGGCTGGCCGGTCATCCCGGTTGCCGAATCGCGTCGGGCGGCGATGCATCGCGGCAGGGCAGCGCGCCGCACCTCAGTATGTGCTTGTCACGCCCGTGTGTGGGCAGCGGACACAGAGCGGATGAGCCATCGCTCTGGCTAACGGTTTCGCAAGACTGTCGACGCATGCTCGCCTCGCTCGAAGTCCATGGCTGACGGGGTTGGGCGTTGCCGGGGACCCCCTGTTGATCCGGCACTTCTAGGTACGCGGGCTGAGCCGGCTTGGAGCATGAGCTGGTCGACCGTACGCGCTGGCAGTGTCCGCGAGTGGCTAATGACCATGTCACTCGACCTCAATCACGGCTGATAGCCGCAGCCGGCGGCAGAGCGGTGTAGCGCTGGCTACGCTGCGCCGTTTCAATGCCTATGAGTTCGTGATCGCCTCCGCGATCCGCCCGCAGGTCGCGGCTGGATTCCATGGTGCGACGTTCCTCGCGTCGCCGGAGCCGATTGATCGCCCGCGTTTCGTGGAGACTCTGGTGTGTCCCGATCCTCCGTCAGCCCCCTGGGCGATTCAATCGCTGACGGGCTGTTGCTGCCGCCTGGGCCCCGGGGGCCCATGGAGACTTGCCCCTAATCCAGGGGAAGCGAGACGTAGCCGCGGATGGGGCCAGAGCGGAGTCGAACGGCCGAGTCGAGGTCGACCTGCCAGTCCGGCTTGCGGGCCAAGAGTGTCTGCAGGGCGATGCGCGCTTCGAGCCGGGCCAGCGCCGCGCCGAGACAGAAGTGGATGCCGCGTCCGAACGCGACCTGCCGTTCTGGCGCGCGGTGGAGGTCGAAGTGATCCGCATTGGGGAAGGCTTGGTCGTCGCGGTTGGCGGATCCGAACAGAAGCAGCACGGTCTGGCCAGCCGTCATGTGTTGTCCGTGCACGTCGACCGGGCGGGTCAGGGTGCGCGAGAGGCCCTGGACGGGGGAGTCGTAGCGGAGCAGTTCCTCCACGGCGCTGGTGACGAGCTCTGGGCGGTTCGCCAGTTCGCGGCGGCTATCGGGATGCTGAGCGAGCACGACCGCGCTGTTGGAGAGAAGGTTCGTGGTGGTCTCGTGTCCGGCCACGAGCAGGAGCAGGCAGAAGCCGAGCAGTTCCTCCTCGCTGAGGCGTTCGCCGTCGGCATCGGCCTGGACCAGGGCGGTCATGAGGTCGTCCTGCGGGTGCGCGCGTCGTTCCTCGAGGAACCCTGAGAAGTACTCGTAGAGCGACGCCGCGGCGTCCAGGCCGGGGCCGAACTCGCCGCGGGTGGGGTTGGATTGGATGAGGGTGGTGGACCAGATACGGAACCGGTCACGGTCTGCGCGTGGCACGCCGAGCATGTCGGCGATGACGACGGCGGGGAGGGGACCGGCGAACCCGGAGACGAAGTCCCACCCGCCGGATTCTGGCGAATCGTTGAGGAGGTCCTCGACGATGGTGTGGATTTGTGGTTCGAGTGCGGCGATTCGCCGGGGGGTGAAGGCCTTGCTGACGATCTTGCGCAACGCGGTGTGCCGCGGTGGATCAGTCATGATGAGCATGGGCAGGAACAACTCGGTCATGTCGACCCCCGGAGGGGTCGGGAAGATCCCGGACGCCGAGGAGTACGTCGCCGGGTCGGCGAGAGCTGCGCAGACGTCGTCGTATCGGCTGAGCACCCAGGTGTTCGCCTGCTCCGACCAGTAGGCGGGGGCTTCGCTGCGAAGCTCCCGGTAGATCGGGTAGGGGTCGGCGATGATGTCGGGATCGAAGGGGCTGTAGGTCAGCTGTTGGTTGCCCATCGGCGCTCTCCAAGTGGTGTTCGTCCCGTGCCTTGCGCGGAGGCGCCCGCTCACGCCGCTGCACTCCTGCCGGAATCTGGTGTGTCTCGCCTGGGCGTCCTGCGAGGGCGCTGCCGGAAGGTGGTGATCCCGTCAGGGCCGAGGACCCCAGAGGTAACTCTCGGTCTCGACAATGTGTTTGTACTCCGAGTACAACACACCCCCACAGTTCAGGTCGAGACCTCTGGCAGAGTCGAGGGGTCGTTCCCGGGCCCTGTCAGAAGTGGGCGGGCCAACAGGTCTGACGTTCGTCGGCGCCCCGTCGCCCTCGGGCAATCACGTTCGCCGCGCGGTTCGTCTCAGAATGAGGCCCAGAGCCGCTGCGGCGGCGATCAGGTCCTGGCTCAGCAGTGCGGCCGGCATTCCCAGGATCCGTTGGGGGATGTGGTGTTGGTCGTAGGGCGACGTGCCCGGTATGAGCAGGGTCAGGTTGAACGGCGCCCAGCGGGCGATCGGCAGCAGAGCCGCTGCGGTGATGAGACGCTCCGAGGAGGGGGCGCCCGACTGGCGGTTGCGCAGCAGCCAGAGCGCCACAAGTCCTTCCGTAGTCGCGCTGACGACCTCCGACGTGCCGTGCCAGCGGGCGTGCGGCCCGTACTCGGGGCCGAAGGTATGGCGGCGGTTCCAGTCTGCGAGCCACGGAAGCGTGGCCGAGGCGAGGACAGAACCAGCGATCAAACGCAGGCCCAATCTGGCTAGTCCGCGGCGGGCCTCAGGGACGCGCGAACCCTCGGTCCCGGAGTGACCTCCTGGTGTCATCGCCATTCCCACTCACCTCATCGTCGAGCCTCGGCCGGCCCTGGCACGGCGCGGACGCCAGTCGGGCAGCCCTGCGACCCATGGTGCCCAGGACCGTCCTCCTCATGCCGTCCGACGTGGCCCCATCTCGACGGCCGGGGTGCGTAATGGGCAATCTTGCCCAATGGGCACATTCCTGTGAGAGTGGCGTCGTGATCGAAGGCCTGAGGGAGAGGAAGCGTGCGGCGACCGCGCGGGCACTTGCCGAGGCCGCCTTCGACCTGGCGAAGGAGCGCGGCCTGGACGGGTTCGTGATCGAGGAGGTCGCGGAGATGGCTGGGTACTCGCGCCGTACCTTCGCGAACCACTATCCCTGCAAGGAGGCGGCGGTGGCATCGGTCGCCTACGCCGGTATCGAGGCAGCCGCCGATGCACTCGAGGAAGTGTCGGAGGGACGGGGGTTGCTGGATGCGGTCGAGGTCGTGCTGCGGCTGCAGCTGACGACCACGGGACTGTCCCGGATGCGGGAGGTCTTGACGTTGGCGCGCGCGAATCCCTCGTTGGAGCCACACGTCTACCACGTCCAACACCGGATGCGGTTGGAGGTCGAGGAGCGAATGGTCGCCGTGGCGGCCGGGCGCTACCCGCCTTCGTACGTCACGCTGCTGGTCGGCGCCGTCTACGGCATGGTCTCCTCCGCGCTCGAGGGGCTCGTCGACGTCCGCCTTCCTGGCGAACTTCCCAGTCGCGGGGCCGTGGAGTTCGACGACTTCCTGACCGAGGTCTTCAAGCACCTCCGTAACGGCTTCTGACCCGCACATCACCCGCTGAGGAGCAGCCCCGATGTCCACATTCTTGTACCACCTCGGACGCGGCTGCTACGGCAGACCCTGGCCCTTCATCGTCGGGTGGCTGTTGGTGCTGGCTGCGGTGGCGGCTGCGTTGGTGGTCAACGGGGTGAAGGTGACCTCGGAGATGAAGATCGACAACACCGAGGCCCAACAGGTCCTGGACCGGGTCACCGAGGAGCTACCGCAGGCTTCGGGTGGCCAGGCGAGTGTCGTGTTCACCGTCCCGGACGGCGAGCGGCTGGAGACACCGGAGCGGATGGCCGCCATCGCCGAGACGGTGCGGGAGGTCTACGAGCTGCAGCAGGTCGTCAACCCGGCCGAACTGAGCCAGGGCCAGGGCCAGGCACAACCTCAGGCAGAGCCGAGGGTCGACCAGCCGCAACGGGAGTCGGAGACGACCGCGCCGCCGTACCGGCCGATGGTCGTCGACGGGACCCCGGTGCCCGGCGTCCTGGTCTCGACCCGGGCACCGGTGGCGCTGCTCCAATTCCAGTTCACGGTGCCGTCCACTTCGCTGACCGACGAGCAGGTCTCTGCGGTGTTGGAGGTGGTCGAGGATGCGGAGCAGGGAACCGGCCTGCAGGTACTGCCGAGTGACTCGCTTAAGGCGATCGAGATCCCGGTCGGCGCGGCCGAGGTGGTCGGTCTCGCGGTCGCGGCCGTGGTGCTCGTCCTCACGCTTGGCTCGCTCGTCGCCGCCGGTCTTCCTTTGATCACCGCCCTGGTCGGAGTCGGGGTGGGTGTGGGGACGGCGTTTGCGCTGTCGACGTCGGTGGAGATGACCACCGCAACCCCGGTGCTGGCGTTGATGATCGGCCTCGCCGTGGGCATCGATTATGCGTTGTTCGTGGTCAACCGGCAGCGGCGACTGATCATCGACCGCGGCCTCGATGCCCGCGAGGCAGCTGGCCGTGCGGTCGGGACCGCGGGCAGCGCGGTGCTCTTCGCCGGCCTCACCGTGATCGTGGCGCTGGTCGCGCTCACCGTCATCGGGATCTCGATGCTCACCACCATGGCCTTGGTCGCCGCGGCCACGGTCCTGCTTGCCGTCCTCATCGCCCTGACCCTGTTGCCGGCCATGCTCGGACTGATCGGAGAGCGGATCGTCTCGGCCAAGACGCGGCAGAAGGGACACAACAAGCGGGAGAGGCAGGGCAGCCACAGCGTGGCCGACCGGTGGGTCAAGGCGGTGCTGCGGTTTCGCTGGCCGGTGATCCTCGGTGTGGTGGCGGTGCTGGGCGTGGGCGCTGCTCCCGCGGCGAGCATGGACCTGGGGTTGCCGACGGGTGCGACCGCGAACACCGACACGGCCGCCCGGCAGAGCTATGAACTGGTGACGCAGGGGTTCGGTGAGGGGTTCAACGGGCCGCTGCTGGTGACCGTGGAGTCCTCGGAGGGTGCTGCCCTCGACGGCCAGACCCTCGCTGCGGTGAGCCAGCAGCTGCAGCAGCGTGACGAGGTGGTGGCCGCGGTGCCTGTGGGCACCAGCAAGGACGGGCAGATGACGGTCCTCAGCATCATCCCAACCTCCGGTCCGGACGACGACGCCACCGCTGACCTCGTCAAGGCGCTGCGTGCACCCAGGTCGGCGGTCGCACAGGAGTACGACGTCGAAGTCGGTGTCACCGGCTTCACCGCGATCGGGATCGACATGTCCGACCGGCTCGCCGAGATCGTGCCGCTCTACCTGGCCATCATCGTCGGACTGTCGCTGATGATTCTGCTGGTGGTCTTCCGGTCACTCGTGGTCCCGATCCAGGCCACGCTCGGATTTCTGCTCAGTATCCTGGCGACCTTCGGGGTGACCACCGCGGTGTTCTCGTGGGGGTGGCTTGGCTGGCTGGTGGGGATCGACACCGGCGGGCCGTTGTTCAGCTTCGTCCCGGTGATCGTCACTGGAATCCTTTACGGGCTGGCGATGGACTACCAGGTCTTCCTGGTCTCCTCGATGCGCGAGTCCCACGTCCACGGCCACCACGGCCAGGCCGGCGTGGTGCACGGTTTCGACCAGGCCAGCCGGGTCGTGGTCGCCGCCGCGGTGATCATGGTCTCGGTGTTCGCCGGATTCATCTCCAGCCACGACGTGATGATCAAGCAGATCGGGTTCGCGCTCGCGATCGGCATCCTCATCGACGCATTCTTGGTGCGCATCACGTTGACCCCGGCGCTGATGGCACTGTTTGGCGACAAGGCATGGTGGCTGCCGCCTTGGCTGGACCGGATCCTGCCCGACCTCGACGTCGAGGGTGACCGACTCCTGCGGATGCTCACCGAAGGCGAGGGCAGCGAGGGGACGCCCGGGATCGACGCCGTGAGCAAGGCAACCGACTGACCATCCAAGGACGCCGCCACGGCGGAGCCCATGCCGGCCCGGCACGACCACAGTCGCCGCACAGGGTGGGTGTGGCGGCGCGGACTCAGGCTCGGGGAGATTCACCTCGGTAGGGGCGCCACCGGTGGGTCCGGGGTGCCTTCGACGCCTTCTCCGCGTGCGCTCCGTTCGAAGGACACTGGTCCTGCAAGAACAGCTCAACCTCACGCAGGCCGCGAGCGACGTCATCCTCGAGCCGGTGTGCCCGCCGCTCCTCGCGCCGCTGAAGCCGATCCCGATCCCACTCCTGCCAGGCGCGGTAGCCGCCGTATCCCATCCACCAGCAGCTCCCGAAGGCGATCAGTCCGCCGTAGAGCCACCACATGGCGTTTAGCACCGCGTCGGAGAGCAGGTCAGCCATCTGGTGCCAGGCGTGTCGGTCATGCATGGGTTACCCGCCTCACGTGGACGGGACGAGAGGACCGTCCAATCAGCAGGCTACATGCGATCGCGCATGTATGTAAGTCTTCGAGGGCAGCGTTGGGTGGGGCTTGCCGGAGCGGCCTTGAGGAGGAAGCGCGCCGGCGTTCCAGCCGGGGGCGCGCGAGCGGCCGGAGGTTGGGCCGCATCTGTCTCGCCTGAGGGCGTCGTGACTGGGGAGCCCGGTGTATCTCGCGCCGTGGGGGCACCGAACCTCCGCGGATGGTCAGCGGACACGCAACAGGCGCCCGTTGGTTGGCGCGAAGCGGTCTGGCCGCCGTGGAGAGTCAGCCGGTGGGGGATCCCGATGGAGTGCCTTGCGCGAAGTGCTCGGCGCCCACTTTGACGAACACGGCCGTCGAAGTGATGACGGTGGGACCGTCTGGTGCGGCTGCGCTGGCGGCGACGAACAACTTGCGTCCGTCGCGTCGGATGACGTCGGCTTGGAGTCGGTAGGTCGTTCCGATCAGCACCGGCGCCAGGTAGTCGATGGAGAGCTGGCGGGTGACAGCGGGCCCGCCCTCTAGGAAGAGAAGGAACCCGTAGAGGTCATCGACGACCGTGGCCACGGCGCCGCCATGGACGATCCCAGGGGCGCCTACGTGGCGGTTGTCGAAGGTGTGCCAGGCGTGCACGCCATCGCCGTGGCGGACGGATCGAAGGTGGTGCCCGTGGGGGTTGTGCGGTCCGCACCCCAGGCACTCGTCGTGGTGGGGCGGCAGGTCGGCGCCGTCGGGGTAGCTGACGAACTTCTCCGCCCACGCCGCGAGCAGCGTTTGCAGGTCAGCCACGAGGCCGTCCTTGTAGGCGTCGCGCCCAGGCGTCCAGGGCCTCGGCTTGACGCTGACCTGAATGCGGACTCAGCAGGCCGCTGACCCCTCGACCGAGGAGGAGGTCGAGGGTGAGCCGGATCTCCACAGGGTCCTCGGTGACGTAGGTGCGGCAGATCTCGGCGAGCTCGGCGTTGACGCGTTCTTCGGCGGGAACCAGCTCGGCCCGTAGGGCCTGATGAGCGCGAGCTGCGACCCACAACTCGAGGCTCGCGGCGTACAGGGGGCCGGAGAGGGCCTCGGCGAGCAACCGGAGCGCCGTCTCCCTCTTCCCTGCTCCGGCGCCAGCGGGTCCGAGGAGGACCATCTGCTCTCGGGCCCGGCGTAGGCGTTCCTGCGCCAAGTGCTCGACGGCCGAGACGACCAACTGGTCCCGTGTACCGAAGTGATGCAGCTGGGCGCCGCGCGAGAGACCTGCCCGCGCCGCTACCGCGGCACTGGTCGTGCCCGCGTAGCCGAGTTCGGCCAGGCAGGCCACCGTGGCGTCCAGGAGCGCCAGCCGCGTCGCGGCCGAGCGCTCTTCTTGGGTTCTGACTTGGACCGGCACGGGGAGAGACTACATGCATGCATGAACGCACGTTGCTTCGAAGGGCGGGGCAGCGGGCCGCTGAAGGTTGCGCACCACAGTCGCGATCCGCCGCTGTGCGCTGCCCCCGGGCTCCGGAACGTGGAAGACCACGGCGATCTCGCCGGCCATCGACAACTGCGACGCCCGTAGAGCGCTGGGAAGATGAAAGAAGATCTGCGCCGCCATCGAGGCGTCGCTGGTGAGGAGGTCGAGCGCGCCCACGACCACGACGCCGGCGATCGGCGCGAGGCCCAAAGAGGCGGTGGCGCTCGTCGAACCGGTGGGCCACGACGGCGATGACCGGGACGGTCAGAACCACAAGCTTGCGATCACGATGTCTATGCTGCCGAGTCCCTGCTCGTCCAAGGGGCGGTGAACGCGGTCGTGGTCCCTGCGACCCCGGTCAGCGTCGCGATAGGCCGTGTCGCGGTCGGTGGCGCTCCGGGGAAGCAGCCAGCTCAGACGGCATGTCGTACCCCAACTGCGCCACGACGTCGAGGGTCGGCGCTAGTCCGAGCCACTTCCGATCCGCACAGCAAGCCAAGGCCGGCACTCGATCCCCTTGCGCGGCACAATCGGATGGCTCAGCGGATGGAGATGTGCGGGCGCGGTTCAGGAGGCCGTCTTTGCCCGCGATGCCGCGGGTTGCTCAGAGTGCCGCGGGTTGCGGGCGGGCCACCAGTTGTGGTTCTCGAGTAGCGCTGCACAGGCGGGGACGATGAGGCTGCGGACCACGAAGGTGTCAAGCAGCAGCCCGGCTGCGACGGCGAACCCGGTTTGGGCGAGGGTGATCACCGGTGAGCTCAGGAGTGCGATGAAGGTGCTGGCGAAGATGATGCCGGCGGAGGTGATCACCGGGCCGGTGAGGGTGACGGCTTCGGCGACTGCCGCGCGGGTCAGGGTGGTGCCGTTCTCGCGCATGCGACTCATGAGCAGGATGTTGTAGTCGGCGCCAACGGCGACCAGCAGCACGAAAGTGATGACCGGGACGGGGAACTGGATGTCGTGGCCGAGGATGTCTTGGAAGACCAGGGTGGTCAGACCGAGGGCCGCAGCGCAGGAGAGCGCGACTGAGGCGAGCAGGTACAGGGGGGCGGCGAGGGAGCGCAGCGTGACGATGAGTAGCAGCAGGACGACCAGGAGGACCGCAGCGAGCACGAGCTTGGCGTCGTCGTACAGGTAGCGGTTCAGGTCGGCGCCGAGCCCTGCCGCTCCGGTGCCGCTGATGGTCGCGTCGTCGAGACGTGTCTGGTTGAGCGCGGATTCGGCGGTCGCCTGGGCTTCGTCGAAGCGGCGCAGCCCGTCGGGGCTCAGGGGGTCGGTGTCGCCGGTGACCTGGATGCGTGCGACGCGGCCGTCGGGGCTGAGAAAGACGTCGCGGGCGTAAGCGAAACGCTGGTCGCGCAGGGCGCTGGCGGGTAGATAGAAGCCGCCTGCCTCTGGGGTGTTGGCCTGACGGTTGACTGTTCGCAGGTAGGACTCAGAACGTTCCAGGTTCTCGGCGAGCACGCTGGTCTGACTGATGAGCTCCTCGATTCCCGGAGCGAAGGCCTCGGCGTTTCCGGCGATCTGGTTGGTGCCGTCCGCCATTTGCCCCAGCCGGGTGCGCAGGATGCGTTGGCCCTTGGTGATCTGTTTGGAACCCTTCTTGGCCTGGTTCAGCCCGGCGACGAGGCTGTCGAGTCCACCCGCGAGCCGCCCTTGACCGCGGGCGATCCGTGCCGCGCCGTTGGCTGCCTTCTGCAGTCCGGGCAGGAGTTCGTTCTTCAGGCCGCGGTGGATCTGGGCGAGGCCCTCCCTGGATCGGCGACAGATTGGGTCGGCGGTGCAGAGCAGGTCGCGGTTGAGTGCCTGGACGATCAGGTCGATGCCGTCTACTGCGATGCTGACTTGGTCGTGCGCGGTCTGGAGGCCTGTCGCCAAGGTGGCGGCACCGGTCTGGAGGCGGCGGGCGCCCTGCGCGGCTCCCCGGGTGTTCTTCGCAGCCCGGCCGAGGCCGTCGGTGAGGTCGTTGGTGCCGCTTACCAGCTGGCCAACGCCGTCGTGGGCCTGGTCGGCGCCGTTGGCCACCTGGTCGATCGCGTCCGCGAGCTGAGTGCTGCCTGAGGAGAGGCGTTCCAGCCCGGGTTGGCCCTCCTCCAGGCCGTCGCTGGCACGCCCGAGGCCGTTGGCGAGTCGCTTGAGCTGCCGGGCGATCGATGCCGGCTTCAGAGGCGTGCCGGCCGGCTGGGTGATGCTGCGTACACCAGTCACGCCGTCGACCTTGGCCACGGCACGGCTGACTTCGTTGAGGACGGCGAGGTCCTTGGGATTGCGCATGTCGCGAGGGGATTCGACCAGCAGATAGTCAGGCAGGGTCTCGTTGCGGGGGAAGTGCTCCTCCAGCACTGTCAGGCCCTGGTTGCTCGGGGTCTCTTCGGGCTGGGAGTTCCGTTGGTCGTAGGAGATCACCATCGTCGGCAAGAACGCGGCCAGCGCCACCAACACGGCGGTACCGACCAAGAGCACGCGAGCGGGTCGACGCGCCACGAGCTGGCCCACACGCGACCACGCCGAGGTCGGTGTGGGCGTACGCGCCGGACCGATTCTCGGGCCGAACCAGACCATCAGCGCCGGGGTAAAGGTCAGGCTCACCGCCACGGTGACCGCGACGCAGATCGCCATCGGCGGTCCGGTCGTGGAGAAGATGGCCAGCTTGGTGAACCCCAGGCAGATCGCGGCCAGGATGACCGTGCCCGCGGAGGCCACCAGGGCTGGTCCCACCCTGGTCGCGGATTCCTCGACCGCCGCGAGCGGGTCGATCCCGCGCCCGAACGCCTCACGGAATCTGCTGATCAGGAACACGCAGTAGTCGGTGCCGGCGCCGAGCACGATGGCGGTTACGAACGCATCGGTATAGGTCGACAGCGCCATTCCTTGCTCACCGGCCCACGCCAGCACCCCTCGGGCGCAGGCCAGTGCGACACCGATCGTCACCAAGGTGAGCAGCACCGTGGTGATCCGGCGGTAGATAATCAACAAGATGATGACCAGGAGGAGGCCTGAGACGACGGTGATCCTCACCGAGGCGGCGTTCACCTCCGTGGTCAGGTCCGTGATCATCGCCGGGTCGCCGGTCACATGCGTCGTGGTTCCCGATGGCGCCGACAGCTCGTCAACCTGTTCACGCAGCCAGTGCACGTCCTGCTCGGAGTCCGGCGACCCGATCCCACTGGTCAGCCCCACCACCAGGTAGGCGGCCTGACCGTCCTCGCTGACCAGCTGCTGCCGGGCCTCCTTGTTGCCGACGAAGTGCTGCACATCGGAGACCCGCTCCTCATTCGCCTGCAGGGTCCGCACTAGATTGCGGTAGGCGCGCGTGTCCGCTGCGCTCAAGCCCTTCTCGTTGCGGAACACGACGTAGGCGAACGACTCGGTGCGTCCCGACCCGAACGCCTCATCCATCCGGTGCAACGCAGCCAACGTCGGAGCATCCTCGGGCAGGAACGCGGCGCTGTTTCGCTCAACCACCGATGGCAGAGACGGCAGCCCGAAGGTCACCGCCGCAGCGGCGATCAGCCAGCCCACAACCACCACACGCGGGAAGCGGATTCCCACCGCGCACAAGTGGGCCAGACGGCCCGGCGCCCCAACACCCACGGATACCCCCACGGTGTCTGCATCTTTGGTTTGTACTCAAAGTACAACATAGACTGGCGCCACAGTCGATACACATCGAACGAACGCAGAGACGTTCGCCCGAAAGGTCAAGGCACAGATGCGGCAACTGCCAGCAACGATCGCGAGCAAGCTCTACGGCGCAGCAGAGCTGATCGCCGAGCGCGGCATCACCGAGGCCAAGATGGACGACATCGCCGCCGCCTCCGGCATCCCCCGCGCAACGCTCTACTACTACTTCACAGGCAAGGACGAGATCCTGGCCTTCCTGCTCACCGACATGCTCGAAGCCATCGCCGGGGAGGTTGCGGCCGCCGTCGGCACCCCCGGAACCGCCCGCGAGCGTCTCGAAGCCGCGGTCCACGCGCAGATCGCCGTCATGCTCGACCAGCCGGCCGCATGCCGAGCGCTCGTGGGTGACCTTGGTCGTGCCACCAGACTCCCGGAGCTGGCCCACGCCCTCCAGGAGGCTTTCCAGCGACCCATCGAACAACTTCTCGACGAAGGCGCCGCCGATGGATCGCTACAGGTCCAGCCCCACCCCGAAGACGCCTCGCTCGCGATCTTTGGCGCCATCACCGTCGCCGGTCTCTACCACGCCGTCGAAGACACCCGCCCGTCCGCAGAACAAATCGCGAAACGGGTCCTCGCTGTACTGATGCAGGGCCTTGCTGGCTAGCGTCTCCGACCGCTGTACTCCTCCGACACCGCTGGAGGTCTCGCTATCGGTGGAGCTCGTCGGAATCTGGAATCAGCAGTTGGGGGCGGCAGTAGCCAGTACCTGGCAGGCGACGGAGGGCACGCATCGTGAGATCGGGCGCCGACCTTGGCCGAGCACGGCGAGTCGGGACAGATCTGATCGATGCCGGCACGTAGGTCGGGCCGGGCGCTGTGCCGGCTACGCGAGCCGCACACCAAGCGGATCGATCACCAGCTCCGGCACGATTCTCGAAACTGCCGTGGAGACCGGCCCGTCCACCGCTTGAAGGCGTGCGAGAAGTTGGTGAGGTCGCTGTAACCGAGGTCAACGGCGATCTCGCTGACCGACATGGATCGGTCGAGTAGCCGTAGCGTGGCGCGCTCAAGCAACGACGACTCGAGCAACTCGCGGAACGTGGTGCCCTCCTCGTGGAGGCGCCGTTTGAGGGTGCTGGCGGACACTGACAGCTCCTCGGCGACCGTCCGGCACGTCTTGAGCGCTGCAGCCTCGTCCAACGACGCTCGTACCTTGGCCGAGTACGACGTGGGTCCGACCCTGTGCTCGAGAGCTTCCCGGAGGTCGGCAATGGCGAGCCGATAGGCAACGGGATCGGAGAATCGACAGACCTCATTCAGAGGCTCAGTGGGCACGTGGAGGAACGTCATCGGGGCGTTGAAAACCATGTTCCCGGGCCGCGCGTCGTCCTGATCCACGTCGGTCGGTGCTGGCCAACTCGTGTGCAGTCTGACGATTGATTCGTCGCCGACGAGCATCTGGACCAATCGCCGCAGCGCGGCGCCGCAGTAGGTGACGATCAGGCAGTCCAGGTCCGAATCACCTATGTGGCCTGTGAGCCCAACCGTGAGTCCCTCTTCGTTCGGATGGAACCGTGTCGTGACGGCCGTCGTGATCAAGGGAAGATACGTGAGCAGTTCCATGATCTCGGCTACGGACCCTGCGCTGATGAGCGGAACGCTCAAGGGGCCGAAAGAGGTCAACTGAGCGTGTTCTGCGAACGCGTGGCCGAGCTTGGTTGCTTGTTCGGCGTCAAGCTCGGGGTAGACCTCCCGGAACCACCGCACCGGGACCTGGCCCTCAAGCTGCAGCAGGGTCGGATCGGCGGCACTCTCGCGAGTCATGATGGCGCGGAACTGTGCGACCGCGTGCGCGTCGAGCGCTTGGCTCTCGAGCAACTGCGCGAATGCGGTGTAGGGGACACCCGGTTCGGTGAAGCTCATCGAAGCCTTTCTCTGACCCGAACTCACAACTATCTGGATCCGGTGAACATAGCCAGGCCCGGCGCCCGCGGCAAGAGTTTGAGCAAGGCATTGCGGCCCCCGACATGCACCAGGAGTTGGTTATGGCAGTGGTTACTTTCGTGTCGCACGACGGCGAGACACACGCGGCGTCCCTGGAGGAAGGGCAGTCGTTGATGCAGGTCGCGACGAACAACGCGGTGCCCGGCATCGACGGCGACTGCGGGGGCGAGGCTGCGTGCGGGACCTGTCACGTCATCGTTGACCCTCGGTGGTCGGACCGCGTGGGGCCATCCGGTGCCGACGAGGAGCAGATGCTCGCCATGAACCCCGAGCGTGAACCGACCTCTCGGTTGTCCTGCCAGATGGTGGTCTCCGAGGCCTGGGACGGACTGACTGTCCGTCTGCCCGAATTCCAGATGTGATCAACGAGAGGAGCGTCGAAATCATGAGGATTCCTGAGGCGATCACTGCCAAAGTTCAGTCAGCCATCCCGATGGAGCGGCAGATCCAGGGTGCGCATCTCTACGACAAGACGAGGAGGTGGGTGACGGGCACCAACGGTGAGCGAATGTTCGTCGAGCGTCCCATCCCGCCAGTCGAAGAAGTCGAGTTCGCGGACATCGACCTCAGCAATCCGTTCCTGTACCGACAGGGCCGTTGGCAGTCCTACTTCCAGCGGCTGCGGAACGAGGCTCCCGTCCACTATCAGTCGAACAGCCCGTTCGGGCCATTCTGGTCGGTCACCCGGCACGCCGACATCATCGCCGTCGACAAGAACCATGAGGTCTTCTCAGCCGAACCCTTGATCGTGATCGGCGTGCCACCCCGCTTCCTCGATATCGAGATGTTCATCGCAATGGACCCGCCGCGGCACGACCTGCAGCGGCAGGCGGTCCAGGGCGTTGTCGCGCCGAAGAACCTCCGCGAGATGGAGAGTCTCATCCGAGAGCGCGTCCGCGAGGTCTTGGACGGCCTTCCGGTCGGCGAACCCTTCAACTGGGTGCAACACGTGTCGATCGAGCTGACGGGCCGCATGCTGGCCACTTTGCTCGACTTTCCGTACGAGCAACGACACAAGCTGACCTACTGGTCAGATCTTGCGTCGTCGATGGAGCAGGCGAACGGCGGTCCCTCTGACAACGACGAGGTCTTCCACGGAATGCGCGACATGGCGCGAGGTCTCAGCGCGCTCTGGCATGACAAGGCCGCCCGAACTGCCGCAGGGGAGGAACCGGGCTTCGATCTGATCACCATGTTGCAGAGCAACGAGAACACCAAGGACCTGATCGATCGCCCCATGGAGTTCCTCGGAAACCTGGTGCTGCTGATCGTCGGGGGCAACGACACGACCCGCAACTCGATGAGTGGCGGCGTTCTTGCGCTCAACCAGTTCCCCGATCAATTTGAGAAGCTGAAGGCCAACCCCGACGTGATCCCCAACATGGTGTCGGAGATCATCCGCTGGCAGACTCCGCTCGCCTACATGCGCCGGATCGCCAAGGCGGACACAGTCCTGAACGGCCAGTTCATCCGCAAGGGCGACAAGGTCGTGATGTGGTACGCCTCCGGCAACCGCGACGAGACTGTGTTCGAGCGTCCGGATGAGCTGATCATCGATCGGCCCAACGCGCGCAACCACATCGCCTTTGGCTTCGGCGTCCACCGCTGTATGGGCAATCGGCTGGCCGAGCTCCAGCTGAGGGTCCTGTGGGAGGAACTGCTCCCGCGCTTCGAGAAGATCGAGGTCGTGGGGGAGCCGGAGTACGTACAGTCCAACTTCGTACGGGGCATCAGCAAGCTGATGGTCCGGCTCACCGCGAAGCCCACCGCATGAGCGTGCAGCGAGCGGTGATCGTCGGGGCAAGCCATGCCGGTGCCCAAGTCGCCGCCAGTCTGCGCCAGGAAGGCTGGGCCGGCGAGGTTGTCCTGGTCGGTGACGAGTCGGCACTTCCCTGTCAACGCCCTCCCTTGTCGAAGGCCTACCTGGCAGGGAAGAGCACACTCGCGGAACTGGCGATCCGCAGCGCAGAGTTCTACGCACGCCAAGAGATCCGCCTTCTCGGTGCGACCGTGGAGCGGATCGACCGCTCTGCTGGTCGAGTATCGCTGAGCACCGGCGAGTCGCTGGCCTACGACAAGCTGGCTTTGTGCACCGGCGCGCGTCCGCGACGGCTCCGGGTTCCGGGAGCCCACCTTGCCGGAGTCCACTACCTTCGCACCGCCGCGGACGTGGATTTGATCAGAGCGACAGCCAAACCGGGCAGCAGGGCGGTGGTCGTCGGTGGCGGCTATGTCGGGCTGGAGACGGCCGCCTCACTCCGCGCGCTGGGTCTCGACGTCACCGTCCTCGAGGCGACCGAGCGAGTCCTCGAACGCGTGACGGCCCCCGAGGTCTCGGCATTTTTCGATCGAATCCACCGTGAGGAGGGGGTGTGCATTCAGACGAGCGCCCTGGTCGAGGCCCTCGCGGGTGATGCTCGGGTCCGCGAAGTGGTCCTGTCCAGCGGTGAATCAGTCCCGGCAGACCTCGTCATTGTTGGTATCGGTATCGAGCCGAACACTGAACTCGCCGCATCCGCCGGCCTGGTGATCGACAACGGTGTCGTGATTGACGACCGGGCCCGGACCAGCGATCCGGACATCGTCGCGGCCGGCGACTGCACGAGTCGAGACATCGCCCGCTACGGCAGTCGGGTCCGCCTGGAGTGCGTGCCCAGTGCGGGGGAGCAGGCGAAGGCGGCGGCGGCGACAATCTCTGGAAAGTGCAGGGAGATTAGGGCGCTTCCGTGGTTCTGGTCAGATCAGTACGACGTCAAGCTTCAGATCGCTGGACTCAACACCGGGTACGACGAAGTCGTCCTCAGCGGTGATCCGAACCGGGACCGCGACTTCACCTGCTTCTACCTCCGCCAAGGCGAGCTGATCGCCGCGGACTGTGTCAACCGCCCCCGCGACTTCGTCTTCAGCAAGCGGCTTCTAACGCAAGCAACTCAGGGCGTTGGGCGGGCAGAGTTGCCCCTGGTGACCGTGAGTGACCTCGGTGCGTGATGGCCCTCGAGTCGAATCACCGTCGTGGCCTGAGTCGGGCCGCGGTTGTCCGGAGAACCGGCCCATCAGGTAGTCGCAGGACAACGAGAAGCGGAACCGCTCGTAGAAGGGACAATCGATGACGAACCTCCTTCGGCTGGCGCCGAACCGACGCGACCGACTGTCGTCGGTGCTTCTCGTCCCGCTACCGGCTCGGGTAGACAGAGCCCTGTGTGAGGCCCAGGACCGGTGGCCGGTCCGCGACCTCGCCCCCGTTCCGGCAGGCTCGGGCCTCAAGTCCGTTCAAGGGACGGCCGGACTCCCGGTTCTCGGCCACACCCTGGACTACATCCGATACGGATCCGACTTCGCGCGCGCCAGACACGAGCGGCTCGGGCCGGTGACGTGGATGGGCGCCTTTGGCACCAAGGTGGTGGTAGTGGCCGGCCCGGACGCCACACAGGAGGCGCTGACCACCAAGGCGAAGTCCTTCTCTCAGGACGGATGGACCTTCCTCATCGATGCCTTCTTTCACCGGGGCCTGATGCTGATGAGTTTCGACGAACACAAGATGCATCGACGGATCATGCAGGAGGCGTTCACCCGCGATCGGCTCGCTGGATACGTCAACCAGCTCGGACCGACGCTGGAGGCGCGAATCCCGGAGTGGACTGCCGGCAAGTCCACGCGCATCTACCCGCTGCTCAAGACCCTGACCCTGGACGTTGCGACAGAGGTCTTCATGGCAGGGCGGGGCGGACGCGAGGACGCCGCTGCGATCAACGAAGCCTTCGTGGCGACCGTGCGCGCCGCCAGCTCGATCGTCCGGGTCCCGCTGCCTGGCACGCGCTGGAGAGCCGGTGTCCGTGGGCGCGCCTTGCTGGAGGCCTATTTCGCGCGTCACCTTCCGGCAGCGCGCAACGGTCAGGGCAGCGACCTCTTCGCGGGACTGTGTCATGCGCGGACGCCCGAAGGACAGGCCTTCACCGACGAGGACGTCATCAACCACATGATCTTCTTGATGATGGCGGCCCACGACACCTCCACCATCACCACCGCGGCCGCCGCCTACTTTCTCGCCAAGCACCCGGCGTGGCAGGAACGGGCCCGGACCGAGTCCGACCGCATCGGTGAACGGACCCCGAACATCGACGACCTGGAGTCGCTGGTGACTCTCGATCTCGTGATCAAGGAAACGCTGCGCCTGGCGGCGCCAGTGCCGATAGTCATGCGCAAGACCATCGAGGATGCAGAGATCGCGGGTCACCACATTCCAGCTGACACACTGGTGGCCGTCGCTCCGGCGGTCAACCACTTCGATGAATCGTGCTGGACCGACCCTGACGCCTTCGACCCGAGCCGATTCAGCGAGCCGCGGCGCGAGGACCAGCATCACCGCTTCGGGTGGATCCCGTTCGGCGGGGGAGTGCACAAGTGTATTGGTCTCCACTTCGGAACACTCGAGGTCAAGGCGATCCTTCACCACATGCTGCGCAACTATCGATGGACGGTCCCCGACGGCTACGAAGTCAGATGGGACAACACATCCCTACCGATTCCGGTAGACGGGCTGCCGATCACACTGGAGCGACGATGAGTCGCGCACCAGCGACGCTCCTGGCGGCGACCGAGTTTCTCGACACCGAGCACGAGGACGTCCGCGCCTTCACCGAGGCCACCGTGGGGGACGCGCGCAGCGACAAAGAAAAGGCGAAGCGCCTCTTCACTGCTGTCCGCGACCAAGTCTGGTACGACCCCTACACCGTGTCGACCGACCCCACCCACTACCGCGCGAGCTTCGTCCTCCAAGCAGGGCGCGCCTATTGCGTCCCGAAGGCGGTGCTCTTGACCGCGGTGTGCCGTGCAGCCGGAATCCCAGCGCGGTTGGGGTTCGCCGATGTGCGCAACCATCTGCAGACCGAATCGTTGCGAACCCTCATGGGCGGCACCGACTTGTTCGTCTACCACGGATACAGCAGCCTCCACATCGACGGGAAATGGCTCAAGGCCACCCCGACGTTCAACGTCGAACTGTGCGCTCGTTTCGGTGTCCCGCCTGTGGAGTTCGACGGTGAGCACGACGCGCTCATGCACGCCTTCACTGGGGACGGGACCCAGCACATGGAGTACGTCCGCGACCGAGGTGTCTTTGACGACCTTCCCCTGACCGCGATCCTGACCGAGCTCCGGACCACCTATGGATCGATGGTCCAAGCCTCGGCGCACGCGATCGACGACGCCTTCACCGCCGGGCCCGCCAGCCCGGTCAGAGCCGATGGTTCCTCAGGTCGGTCCACTTCGCCTCAGGAGGATCAATGATCACAACGACTACAGGTGCCGCACTCGAAGTGCGCAACCCGTCCGACGGTCGGCTGGTGGCAACCGTGTCCGTTGACGACCAAGACGCCGTGAACCGCCGTGCCACGCAGCTCCGCCTGGCCCAAGGTGCATGGGCCGACGCTGGTCCGCGGCATCGTTCCAGGTGGCTGCGCCTCTGGCGCGACTGGATCCTCGCTCACTCCGATGAGCTCACCGACCTGCTACAGGCCGAGACGGGCAAGGTGCGTCCTGACGCTCTCGTAGAGACGACCGCGTCGTGCGAGTTCATCACCTACTACGCCGACCATGCGGAGGAGTTCCTCGCCGACGAAAGGGTCAAGACCGCGGGCGTCCTGAGCCTGCCGAAGCGACTGTCCCGGACCTACCAGCCCTACCCTCTCGTCGGTCTGATCACCCCGTGGAACTTCCCGATCACCCTATTCCTCATGGACGCAGCCCCCGCACTGGCTGCTGGTTGCGCGGTACTGGTGAAGTCCTCGGAGGAGACACCGCTGACTTGTGCGCGGGTCATCGACGGCTGGCGTGAGATCGGCGCTCCACCAGTCCTGGCCCATGTCACAGGAGCCGGCGGCGCTGGTGCCGCAGTGGCGGACGCCGCCGACTTCGTCCAGTTCACAGGCTCGACAGCGACAGGGCGCCAGGTCGCCCTCCGCTGTGCTGAGCAGTTGAAACCGGTGAGTCTGGAGCTGGGCGGCAAGGATCCGGCGATCGTGCTGGAGGACGCCGACCTCGCTCGAGCGGCCGAGGGCGTCGCCTGGGGTGGCCTGTTCAACGCAGGGCAGGTCTGCATCTCAGTCGAGCGCGTGTATGTCGTCGCTGCGGTCTACGAGGAGTTCGTGGCCCGCCTGACAGAGCGCGTGCAGTCCCTGACCCAGGGTGCGGACGCCGGCAACGATGTCGGTGCGTTGGTGACCGCGAGACAGGTTGACATCACGGATCGCCACGTCAGCGAGGCGGTGGCGGCGGGAGCGAAGGTAGTGGCCGGCGGCAGACGGGGAGCGGCCGGAAACTACTACGCGCCAACGGTCCTCGTCGACGTGGATCACACGATGTCCTGCATGACCGAAGAGACCTTTGGACCCACGATCCCGGTGATGCGCGTCGCCGACGAAGAAGAGGCCATCCGACTGGCCAACGACTCCCCGTACGGATTGTCGGCGACAGTGTGGACTCGCAATCACGCTCGCGCCCGCCGCGTCGCACGGCGCCTGGAGGCCGGCGCGGTCAACATCAACGACGTCTTCAGCAACCTCTTCGCGATGACGTTGCCTCACAGTGGCTGGAAGGCCTCCGGCATGGGCGCCCGGCTCGGAGGACCCGACGGGCTGCACAAGTACTGCCGCGTCCGAGCGGTCACTGAGCCGCGACTTCCCGTCCTGCCAAAAGAACTTACGTGGTACCCGTACTCCGCCCGGCGCACGGCCATCGCCGCCATGGTCTTGCGCGCCGCAGCCGGGCGCGGCCTGCGCCAACGCCTCGGCCTGAACAAGGAACAGAGCAAATGACGCGCACCACTTCCCTCCCCGCCAAGACGATCGCGATCACCGGTGGAGCTCGCGGCATCGGCTATCAGACCGCGAAGGAGCTGATCCGACGCGGTCATCGGGTCGCCATCGGCGACATCGATGAGGCCCGTGTCAAGGAGGCGGCGGATGAGCTCGGTATCTCTGCTGTCACCCGCCTCGACGTCACTGACACCGACTCATTCCGTGCATTTTCTCGACATGGTCGAGGACCAGCTTGGTCCCCTGGACGTGCTGGTCAACAACGCGGGGATCATACCCACCGGGCACGCTCACGAGGAGGACGACGCCGTGACCCGGCGGCAGGTGGAGATCAACGTCCTCGGAGTGATCTTCGGAACCAAGCTCGCCCTCCAGCGGATGCTGCCGCGGCGGGCCGGACACATCATCAACACCGCATCGCTGGCCGGGGAGCTCCCCGTACCGGGCCTGGCTACCTACTGCGGCACCAAGTTCGCGGTCATCGGATTCACCGAGGCAGCTCGACAGGAGTACCGCAACTCCGGAGTCCAGCTCTCCACCGTTCGGCCGACATTCACCAACACCGAGCTCGTCGCCGGCACCACCGGAGCCAAGGGGCTGCGCAACGCCGAGCCCGAGGAGATTGCTCGGGCGACAGCCGAGCTCATCGAACGTCCCCGCCCGTTCGTACGCGTCACCCGCCTCGCCGGAGGCATGGTCGCAGCAATGAAGTTCGTGCCGGGACGGTTGGCCTCCGCGCTGGGTTCGACCCTCGGCACGGATTCGGTCTTCCTCGACGACGTCGACATGGGCGCGCGCCAGGCCTACCTGGACCGAATCCGGAACAACTGACTCCACGCTCCAGAACCATCCGGCACATGAGAGGACGCAACATGACCGTCACCGCCTTGGTCGAGGACTACCCCCATCGAATGGGGGGACACTGCGGCTCCGGTGCGATGCGCGATCTCCTGCACTGGCACGGTCTGGGATGGGACGGCCCGCCCGATGAGGGTCTGGTGTTCGCGCTCGGCGGCGCCCTAGGGCTCTCCTACCTCCGGTCGAGCGAACTGTTTCCCCCGCTGTACCTGGTGGGACGAGGTGCCGACTTCGAAGTCGATCTACCGACACGACTGGGCGGAGTCGTGCAGGTGCTCACCACCGACGATCCCGGGGAGGGCTGGTCGTGGGTGCGTGAGGAACTCGACGCCGGCAGGCCCAGCCTGATCTGGGGCGACATCGCCGAACTTCCCTATCTCCGTGTCCAGTTGCAGATGAGCCGCCACGACATCGTCGTCATCGGCTATGACGATGAGAGACAACTCGCCTACGTCGTGGACAACGATCGCGCCGAGGCGCAGGAGGTTCCGCTGGCAGCGTTGGCTCGGGCACGGGCCTCACAGGCGTTCCCGCAACCCACTCGTCACTGCATGTACCGCATCACCTGGCCCCCCTCCTTGCCCGGCATCGCGGAAGTCGCTGCAAGCGCGTTCTCCCAATCCGCAGGCAACATGCGCAATCCGTCACGCCACAGCATTGCCGGCCCGACCACTGCCGCCGTCGGTTCCGAGGGCCTGGAGGCGGTTGCTTTGTTCGCTGACGACATCGCGACCTGGGCGGAGCTTCCCGAAGACGAACTCGGGATCATGCTGTTCAGCCTCGGTGCCTTCATCGAGAAGGCAGGCACCGGCGGCGGACTGTTCCGCCGACTGCTCGCAGACGGTTGCGCTGAGGTCGCACGACTGACCGGCGACCCCGCAAGCGCTGAGCTTGCGACCGAAGCCGCCCGTTGCGCACAAGGCTGGACAGACGCCGCCCGCGCCGCGGTCAAAAGCGACACCCATCCGCGGTCGCGGATTGACGACCTGGTCCGGACGGCCAGCCGGCTACCGGAGTTGGAGTTGCGTCTCGTCGAGTCCCTCGAGCGTGCCGCAATCTCCTTGAACGCGAGAGATCACTGATCATCTCCATTGTCATCCCGAGGTTTGCGTGCTTGCGAAATCGCTCCGTCAAGAAGTGCACATGAATCTAGGAATCGAATGCAGAGAACGATGTTGAACGTCCTCCCGACGACCACAGCAGCTCTGCGTCACGAGCTGGCGTTGCCCTCGACGGGTGCTGCGCTGCACACCCTGGCTGCCATCGAGCTTGCCGACGGCTCGCCCCATTCGGAGGTCCTGAGGCAGACAGGGGACCAGGAGTGACACGGATATCGAAAGCATTGGACCAAGGCGACCACCAGCATGCGCAGGGCGGCACCGAAGTAGGAGCGCCCCGCGATCGGGAAACGATCTCGCGGTGGGCGTCGCACCTCGCCGGCCAGACTCCGGTGGAGATTGGCCAGACATTGCCCCCGCACTCGCCCGACTGCGCCGGGTGCGGGCCAGATAACCCCTCCGGCCTGCATTTGCACGCGGTCCGCACGGCGTCGGGCGTCGAAGCTGTGCATCGTTTCGCCGAGGGCCAGGTAGGCGCCCCTGGTATCGCACACGGAGGAGCGGTCGCTCTCGCTTTCGACGACCTCTTCGGGTTCGCCCTCTACACCGTTGGGTCGCTCGCCGTCACACGCAGCCTCACCGTCGATTACCGAGCCCCGTTCCGGTTGCATCGGACGTACACGTTCCGTGCCCGTGTGGCGCAACACGAAGGACGTCGGCTGCTACTTCATGCGGACGCGTGGGACGACGCCGGTCAGAAGGCCGGATCGGCCGGGGCCACTTTCGTGGTGGTCGGCCCTGAACACTTCACCGCGGTTGACCCAGAAACACAGCTGGAGGCGGAGTGCCGGTGAGGATTCATGCAATCCGGCCTGGTTGGGGCGTGGCGTGGTGGGTCGCTTTCATGATCTGCAAGCCGGTGTTGGTGTTGGTCCGCCGTCGAGACTGGCGTGGGCTCGAACAGATCCCGTCGTGTGGCGGCGCTGTCCTTGCCGCGAACCACGTTTCCCATGTGGATCCCCTGCTCATCGCCGAGCTGGTGCTCGCGCACGGCAGGACTCCGGCCTTCTTGGCCAAGAGCAGTCTTTTCGGGAAGGGCGTCGTGGGATGGTGGTTCCGCGCTGCCGGGCATGTCGAGGTGGATCGATCGCATGGTGCGGACGGATTCGGCGCCGCGTTGATGGCACTTCGTGGCGGTGCACTTCTCGTGGTTTACCCCGAGGGATCGATCACGAAGGACCCAGGTGGGCGCATGATGCCTCTCAAGACAGGCGCCGTCCGATTGGCGCTCGAGACAGGAGCACCGCTCATTCCGGTAGCACAGCGGGGCGCCCAAGAGATCCTCCCCGCCTATGGTCGACGGCCGAGACTGTCCAAGCGCACGACGGTCACGATCAGCATCGGTCGTCCGCTGGATCTGACCGATCTCACGCAGCGCGGAGCCGTGCCTGACGCGGTCGATGCCGGGACGCGTCGCCTGGCGGACACCCTCGGCCGCATGCTGGAGGAACTGGCCGATGAGCGGCCTGGCCTCGCGAACACGTCAACGGGGTGTGACAGCACCCGATATCCGGCGCGGAAGACGGCACCGCGCACCGAGAAGCTTCGGCTTCTTAGAGCATTCCAGTCATCCGGGCCGTTGTGTCGAAGAGCAGAACCTCGGCAGGATGCATCTGGTGTTGGACGACGAACGACCGGTGCTTGATCCGCCACAAGCCCTGGCCCGTGCCGAGCGTGGGGATGAGGCTCTGTTCGGTGCCGGTGAGCCCGAGTGCGGTGGCGGTGGCGCCGAGCTGGTCGGACTCCTGGCGATAGACGATCCGTGTCTCGGCGTTCGCCAGAAGCGAGGAGGCCAACGCACGCATTGCCGAACCCTGGTCGCCGACGTTGTCGAGGTCAGTGAGCTTGTGGAAGATCAGCATGTTCGCGATGCCGTAGTGGCGAGCGAGCCGCCAGTGCGCGTCCATCCGCCGCAGCAGGGCTGGGTGCGACATGAGCCGCCACGCTTCGTCGTACACGACCCAGCGCTGACCTCCGGCGGGATCCAGGAGCGCTGACTCCATCCACGCCGACGCGCAGGTCATCAGGACCGAGATGAGGGTCGCGTTCTCGGTGACGCGGGAGAGGTCGAGCGAGATCATCGGGAGCGTTGGGTCGAAAGTGACCGTGGACGGCCCGTCGAAGAGGCCGGCGAGGTCGCCGGCGACGAGCCGACGGAGGGCGTGCCCGACGAGTCGCCCGTCCTCGGTGAGGCGCCCATCCGGGTCGTCGGTGCGGTCCGGTGCGAGCAGCCGGTCGACGACCATCGGGAGGACGGGGACGTCGGTGCTCCGCACTGTGCGGTCGATCGCGATGTCGACGGCTGTGTGTTCGAGCGGGCTGAGGCGGCGGTCGAGCACGGTCTCGGCGAGCGCGCCGACGAGGTCTCGGCGGCGGGAGGCGATCTGGTTGGACCATTGCGCATCGTCGAGGCCAGATGGTCGGTGGCCTTCGTCGAGCGGGTTGAGTCGGTTGGGCATCCCGTGGCCGAGGGCGATGGCTCGGCCGCCTACGGCCTCGGCGACCGCGGTGTGCTCGCCCTTGGGGTCGCCGGGCACGTACACGCGGCGGCCGAACGGGATGGATCGCGTGTAGAGACTCTTGGCGAGGCAGGACTTGCCGGAACCGACGATGCCGGCAAGGACCAGATTTGGTGCGGTGATGAGGCCGCGGGCGTAGAGGATCCAGGGGTCGTAGACGAACGAGCTGCCGGAGTACAGGTCCTGGCCGACGAATACGCCCTCGCTGCCCAGGCCGCCTTCGGCAAGGAACGGGTACGCGCCCGCCAGGGTTGCTGACGTGTCCTGATGGCGTGGGACTCGGAATCGTCCGGGCGTGCGGAGAGCGGCCGGGCCCGTTTCGCCGGGGCGGGGTAGCGTCACCGTTGCCCGCTTCTCAGCCGAGAGCTGCTCAGCCTTGCGCTTCGCCTCGGTACGCCGGGCTTCGCGATCGGTGGACAGGAGCTCTCGCGCAGCCGCCTTGCGGAGCTTGCGATCGTGCCGCCGTTCGCGGCCTGGTGAGACGAGGACGGCTGAGTGGAGGCGCCCGTCCTGCCACCCGGTCACAGCGACATCCCTGGCTGGTGCGGCGAGCGCTGAACCGGTGCGAATGACGGGTAGTCGTGGATGTCGTAGGCGATCGTCGCCTCGATCTCGTGCGCCCGGTCCACGCATTCAGCAACCTGGTGGATCATCTCGGCGGCGCGGTGAAGCTCCCAGGACTCCCTGTACGACGCTGCGCGCCCGGCGTTGGCATCGCCGTTCATCCATGCCTGCTTGCGAGTCGGCCCATCGTGGAACTGGCCGAGCTGGTGCAGCGACTGACTCAGCGACGCGAGCGCGGAGCTGATGGACCCGAGTACGGCATAGAGCGAGGTCGGATCCTCGATCGAGCGCGTCGCGTGGGCGAGGCCGCGGACTGCTTCCCGGAGTTCGTCAGCGTCGGCGACCGGGTCGTTGAAGGTAGGCATCGGTGGCTCCTCGGTCGATGGTCTTTCATCGATGAGGTGCGCGTGGTGGTCCGCCGTGTCGTCGTGGCGGCGGTCGCTGCCCGACCTACCCTGTGGCCGTGGCCGATCTGACGGAGCCTTGCCCGAACTGCGACACCTGATGCGCTGGGAGACCTCTCACGAGCGTTGCGACGGATGCGGTTACATCCGGCCCTGCTGTGAGGGCGCTCCCTGTAGCTGAGCTGGTCTACTCGTCGGCGGCATCGCCGATGTCTCGGCGGCGGACACGGCGGCGCTTGCCCGTCTTGCGAAGCACCGGCCAAGGCTCGCGCACAGCCCGACCGTTGCGGCGGTTCTTGTGGGACTTACAGAGCTGGCAGCCCTTGTGCTGCCGGTGAGGCGAGTGCGCCATGGTGACGACTCCGATCCGTGAACAACACCCGCCACGGAGGGCGGGGTTGGTGCGGGATCGCGGCCATGGAGGAAGGCTACGCCGGACGTCCGACGCCTTCCCGGGCAACGGAAGACCCCGCAGGCGTCTCGGGTCACCTGCGGGGTCTGGGCAGAATCCTGGAGTATGCCGTCGGCCGTTGTCCCTGGAATCGAGATTCAAGGTGGTTCCGGTGTCCTTAGACGCCTCGTGCGAGTGGCAGCGCGGCTACGGCGAAGCCCTGAGCCTGCTGTCCCCAGAGCCGACGTGTCTCGCACGACGCCTGGATTGCCGCCTGCTCAATCGCTGCGACAGCGCGCTCGAGTTCGTCGGGGTCACTCGCGCTCACGGCGACGAAGCCGGTTGCCCGCAGCACCCCGTGACCGGCGGTGAGGTCCGCCTCCTGCTGGAGGACGTCCTGGTACTCGGCCGTCTGCTGGGCGTCCTCAATCTGCCCGATCTTCTGCCGCTGGGCGGCGTCGGAAATGTACTCCGTCTTCTTCTTGCGGATGTCCCGAGCCGCTCTGTCGGTGCGCATCGGCGTGTAGAGAAGAGAGAACGTCCGCCGGATCCCGGAGGAGAGGAGGATTGGTGCGAGGAAGCCGGGGAAGACCAGTGAGCGCGGCCATTCGCTGATCCAGAGGACGCAGTGGTGCGCTGAGTCACTGCGGAGGCTGCCCCAGGACTCGGTGACGGCGACCGGGCCGGCGGTTGCCAGGTCGCGGCCCACGGCGCCGTGCCGCTCCAGGGCGCCCGCCACAGCTGGGTCGTAGGCCGATCGAAGGATCAGGGCGAGGTCGCCAGGGGTGAGCCAGTCAGAGGGAGAGAGGTCAGCGGACCGAAGGGCAGCGAGCATCGTTGCCATCTCCTGGCGGAGTACGGCGGCAGCGCCGCGGTTCCCGCCACCTGCGGCCCGGATTGCGCGGCCAGCGGTCTTGATGTCGAGCGAGATCGAGATGGTGCTGGCGTGGCGCTCACCAGCCGGACCGGCGCGGTCGACGAGCTCGCCGTACGTCGTCGATGCCCACGTCTCGACGCGGTTTCCATGCTGCTCCCACCAGTCCGCCAGTCCCTTGCCGGAGTCGGGGAGCGTGCGCTCCATGACCTGGACCGAGGCCAGGCGTCCGGATCGGCAGGCGGTCGCGAGCACGCGTCCCCAGCTGACCACCCGACGTTCCTGCTCAGCAGGGTCGAGCAGCACGAAGGCGGGGTGGGAGACACCCACGATTGCGGTCACGGTGGCCGCGTGGGGGTCATGGACCATGACTGCCCCGGTCTCCGGATCGACCCACTGCCTGAGCCGTGCGGCGTCGCCCGGGAGCGCTAGCGTTCCCGCCGGGCGCGGCTTGACCACCCGGCGGCGATACAACAGTTGACCTCCGGCGGAGCGCCAGAGCCAGCGTGCTCCGATGGGTCCCCACTCGATGATCTTCCGGCCACCGACGCCGACGAATCCGAGTACGACGAAGACGAGGATGATCGGGAAGGTCATGACGACCGCGCCCAGATAGAGGCCCAGGATAAGGGTGCCGGCGGCGAGGCTCGCCATCACCAGCTGCGGACCTGACAATCCGAGGAGGATCCCGCGCTTGGTGAGCCGGGAGAACTTGATGGGTCTCAGCGACGGTTCGGCACTGCTCGACGTACTCACTGCCGATCACTTCCGTCCTGCGGGCTTGGCAAGCGTCGAGTCCGCGACCGGCGGCGGGACCGTGGACGGCGCCGCCGAATCGTGGGCCTGGGTTTGGTCGGTCGCCTGGGCTGCAACGAAGCCTCCGAGACGCGGCCCAGCCGCCGCCGCTTCCTTCGCCACGACCGCGCCAGCAGCGACCGCACCGCCTGCGGCTGCCGCGCCACTCGAGCCGCCCGCAGCGGCCCCGCCACCGGAACCGCCACCAGCGGTGCCGCCGCCTGCAGTGGCTCCGGACGCCCCGCCACCACCGCCGACAGTGGGTGTGACCGCGGGCGAGCAACCCGTCGCCGTACCTCCGCCGGTGTCGCCGAGGATCTTGGTGGGCTCGCTGCCGGTGCGGCGCGAGAGCGGGATGGGCATCGGTCGGTTGAGCGACGCCTTGGCCTCCTGTTCGGCTGACATCGCGTGGTACATGTCGAAGCCCATGAATGCGATGGCCTTGTAGGTCAGGTACGGCGCAAACCCGGCCATCAGCATGAGTACGACGCCGGCCATCGGCTGGCTGACGGACTCCAGGTCAGCGTCGATCGGAGCTGAGACCTGGGCGGTGGCGAGCAGGAAGATCACCACCAGGACGACCTTCGACAGGATCATCGCGATCACGAACGTCGCCCAGCGGCTCAGCCAAGTGCGGGTGTGGTCCCAGCTGGATCCGGCGAGCGCGATGGGCGCGAACACGATCGCGATCAGCAGGAGGGCCTTGCGAATGAGGAGGCTGATCCAGACCACCATCGCACCGACGATGGCGAGGCTCGAGAGGAAGATCGTCAGGATCGCGCCCGCGCCGGGTGCGCTGAGGTTGATCGCTCCGAGTCCGGCGGCGAGTACGGCGACCTTGTCGCCCATCTCGTTCATGTTCGTGCCGGCGGCGTTCACGATGCCTATGCAGAGCTGGTCGGTGATCTCGAGCGCTGTCGCGAGCAGGGCGAGAGCGACGAAGGATCCGAGTATCGACTTCGCGAGTCCGAGCGCGGCTCTGGATAGGGCTGCTGGTTCGCGGCGGATCATGCCGCCGATGACTTGGAGCATGAAGAAGCCGAGCATCACGAAGACGCCGACGCCGAACATGATGTTGTAGACCTTCGTGTACTCACCGCTGGTCACGTCGACGAAGGTCGTGGTGTCGATGACCTTCCAGACTGAAATGAACATCCACTCGGCCGCGCCGCCCATGCCCTGAGCAAGCCAGTCGAATGGCGCGGTCACGACGGAGCCGGCCGCGTCGCCGGCGGCGTTGCAGACCTCGTGGATTACCGGCACATCGCAGACACCCATGACGGATTCCTCAGACCTGCTGGCCGACGTTCCAGAAGAAGTTCACCAGCGTCACCGAGGCGCCGCAGACGATCGCGGCACCGAGGGCAACGAGTACCCCGAGCTTGCCGCGGCCCGCGAGGTGTGGGTTGGACGAGTTGGCCCCCAGCGCCCACACGATGGCGGAGATGATCAGCGCGAGTACGGCGAGGACGAGCCCGACGGTCATCGAGGCTCCGACGATCTTCTTGAGCTGGCCGATCCCGGGTAGGCCGTTTGAGTTCGGGTCGATCTCGATGTCGAGCGGCAGCAAGAGGACTGCGGTGAGAAGGTCCATCGGGAGGACTCCTGACGTCGAATGGGCGGACGTCTTACAGGTGTGCGCCGATGTCCAGCAGCCAGTTCGCCCAGGCGAGCGCGGCACCGGTCAGGGCGGCGCCGCCGATGGCGACGAAACAGCCGACCTTCGCCTTCTGCGCGGTGTGCCAGCTACCGGAGTTGGACGCGATGGCCCAGGTCGTTGCCGAGATGACGAGCATGAGTACGGCGATGATCAGGCCGTAGGTCAGAAGCGCGCCGACGATTGCCCGCAGATCGCCAGCGCCGCCCACTGCGCCGAAGTCCGGGCCTACGTCCGTGCGGATCTGACCTGGCGTACTCATGGCATTCAGGTGCACCGTCGATCGCACCGGACGAGGTCGAGGTCGGTCCCTCTGCGTACGCTCCGCTCATGGAGCCGATTCTGCTTGCAGAGCTTCTTCCCGCGCACTTCGACCCGGCAACGTGCAAGCTGCACTGTGCAGTCTTCAACGGCAAGAACTACCCGATTGACGTGCTGGCCAACGATCCCGCGGAGTGGCAACGCTGGAACTCGTGGCGCGGTGACAAGAACGACTTCAACCGGCAGTTCATCTTCTCGCTCGCGCAGGATCGCCATGACCCAACTCTGTGGCTCTTTGGCGGGATCTGGGAGGTTGTGGATCGGCGCCCTGAGCCGAGGACGTATTCCTACGACGTCATCCCGCGGGAAGACCTGATGGGTCCCTTCGTTCGCCGTCTCTACGTCAGATTGCACCTAGCCGGGCGGCAGCGAAGAAGGACCATGGAGTCATGCCTTGATGAGATGACCGTGTCCTCGATCCTTGAAGAGGCATTCGTGGGCGACCCATTCCCGGGCCACGATCGCATCAACCACACGCTCGCCGATCTCCAGGTCATCGTGAGCCAGCAACGACCTGATTGGCGGATCGCCCTCGAGCACATGAAGGGCGTCTACGTCATCCACGACCAAACGACCGGCGCCAGGTACGTGGGGTCGGCCTACGGTGACACTGGAATCTGGCAGCGCTGGAGCACTTACGCCGCGACGCTCCACGGGAACAACGTAGGTCTCAAGGAGCTCTTGAAAGAAGGGGGCGAGGACTACTTCCGAACGAACATGAAGTTCGCATTGCTGGAGTTCTGGTCGATGCGTACCGATGACGACCACGTCTTGAAGCGCGAGTCGTACTGGAAGGAAGTCCTTCACGCTCGCTCGCTGGGCCACAACAAGAACTGATGCTGTTGTGTCGTACCTACGCCGTACGGTCAGCCTCATGAACCCTGACAGATTGCGTTGCGCGGAAGCAGCTCTCCGCACGGTGCCCGAGGATTACCTCGCCGTCACGCCTGAGGCGGTTGTTGTCGTCGACAACGGCCACTCCTTCCACCGTGGCATGCACGTCGGGTGGGCGTGGGCCGAAGATCGCAGGGGCTGCTTCCTCGACTTCCTGTCCGAGCACCGCATGGCTGGGATGAGCGCACAGCGGTTTTACGCAGATGGGACCTCTGAGCATCTCGAGACGCCTGCCTCGATGCACCAGGTGACAGGTGATGCAGCAAAGGATGCTGAGATCGAGCGCCACTTCTTCGAGCGAAACCGAGCCTCCTACGAGTGGCTGCGTGCGCGAGGTCTTCTGCCTCCAGAGGGCGCGAACGTCGGCTCTCAGGACATCAACGAGTTCCTGCTCAAAGGCGCTGCCGACGACCCGGACTCGTAGTCAGTGCAGGCGGCGGATGGTGATTACCTCGCCAGCGAATTCGCTGATCGTTCCGTAGCGGACGACATCGCCAGTCCGGGGCGCGTGGAGGATCCTGTCGCCGCCGACGTAGATCGCGACGTGGTGTGGGCGGCCAGCGCCTGGATAGCTGAAGAAGATCAGGTCGCCGGGTCGCTTGAGGGCCCAAGGGATGCCCGTGCCGGCGTGGATCTGGTCGCCCGAGTAGTGGGGGAGCCGGATCCGGCCGCCGGAGGCTTGGTACGCGGCGAAGAGCACGAGACCGGAGCAGTCGAATCCGCCGCCGGTGGGACCGTTGAAGTCGCCGCCGCCCCAGACGTACGGCTTGCCGAGTTGCGAAGCGGCCGCCGTGATGAGAGCTCCGGGGAAGCCGGGCGGAAGGTTGGCGGGTAGGTCGCCGGCGGGTTGCGCGCACTCCAGGTCGCCGGTTAGCGATACGCCGCTAACGGCGCTAAGAACCTTCTCGGCGACCGGCTGGTTGACGGCGTACCTGTCGGGGTAGGCGGAGACCTGGACAGCTTGTGCGGCGGTGCCAGGCTCGATCGTCTGCCAGTCGTCCATGTCGAGCAGGCCGCGCGGAGAGCCGTGGTTCGGTCCACTCGGCCCGCCGTAGAACGCGCGGGACGACCACACCGGGTCCATCAGGTTCTCGATCGTGCCCCAGCCTGCGGCGGGTCGCTGTTGAAACAGCCCGACCGAGTCGTGGTCGCTCCCGTCACCGTCGTTCGGGATGTTGGCCGAGTGGGGGTAGGCCCTCGTGTTCGACAGGACTCGCAGGGACGATTCCGTCAGGGCGGTCATGACGGCGATCAGCTGGCCTCGCGCCGGGATGCCCTCGTCGTTACCGACGGCGACGATCGTCGCGGCCCGCGTGAGCTGCTGCTTGCTGAGGGTGACGGTCTCGCCGTTCGTGTTGGTCGCAGTGAGGGTCGCGGGCACCGGGCCGGCGACACCGAGGCTGGCGGTGGACTGGCCCTCCCACATGCAACTGCCGGACCCGGCGGCCGCGGGGCTGACCAGCGTTGCTACGCCAAGGACCGCGGCCCCGGGCGCGAACAGGATCGCCGTGGCGGCGCCGGCGGCTAGGACCTTCATGCCCATCGGCCGCTCACCTCATTGGGTTGTCGAGCTGCGAGAGGCGCAGAACGTGGCAGCGCTCGAAGGAGGGCGGGCACGCGACGAAGACGGTGAAGGAGAGCGGATACGACGACTCGGCCTTCTCACCGTTCCAGACTCCGCTGCGATGGCGGGTCCCCGTGATCGTCACTGCCGTGGTTCCGGGCCGCAGGTGCCCGTGAGCCTGATCGACGGCGGCTGCCCACGAGTCCGGTACATAGGCGTCGTCGATCTCGATCGTCTGGACGACCTCCATCGCTCCTAGGTCGAGCCACTGTTCGACCGTCGGCACGTAGGTCGCGACGTCATTGATCAGTCCGGGAGTCTCCTCGCCGGACGGATCGGCGTCGGCCAGCACCGCCGCGGTGTAGTCAGTGGGCAGGAAGCCTGCACTTGTGTCCCATTCGAAGAGCGAGACCGCCACTGCGCGCGCGTAGGCCACCGGGTCGGTGGTCTTTGGGAGAGAGCGATCCCGCAGGGTGTCGACCGGGTTGGTCGGATCCGCCACGACCTCGGTAGCCGCCGGTGGCCCGTCTCCGGAGGATGTGCCCCCAGGTCCGCGAATCAGGCCGTAGATGCCGACGGCGGCGGTGAGGATCGCGAGCGCGCATCCAAGGAGAAGCATGATCTGGCGGCCGGTCAGGTTGGACATCGGAGCTCCGAGTGACGGGTTCAGGGACGTTCGATAGGTGCACCACCTACGCCGATGTCGTTGCGTGACGTCGGGCGGCAACGAGTTGGTCGCGGAAGGCGATCGTGGCGGTGACCACCCGGTCGAACCGTTCCCAGTCACTGCGGCTGAGCTGAGCGGCGAGGGCATCGACGTCGTACAGCTCCGTCCAGCCATCGAGCTCGGTCCAGGTCAGGTTGAACGAGCGAACGCTGCGGAAGTGGCTGCTCGGTCCGTGGTTGCGCTTGAGGCCGCTGCGGCCCTTCTCGCGCACCTCGCGCTCGGCACGCGCCCGTGCCTCACGCGCCAGCCGAGCGAGATCGGTCTCTTCCTCCGGCTGCGGCTGTTGCGCATCGTCGAAGGCTTCCTTGACCTTGAGGTAGAGCGGCTTCACCGGCTCGCCCCGCTCGATCCTCTGCAGCGCGTCGTTCGCCAGCGCGCGGATCTCTGGTGGCGTGGCCTTTCGGGAGGCCCAGTCCATGAGCGCACAGACCCGCTCATGGGTGTTGTACGACGCCTTTCCGGTGATCGCCATGGCCGCTTGCGACCGCGCATCGCCGTTCTCGCCCGGCTCCGCACCGGGTGCGGAGCCGGAGCTCCCGAACTGGGTCGCCTGCATCCGCCGCTCGGCGTCCTCGGCTCGAAGAGCCTTCAGCTCCCGGTACAGCGCCGCCTTCTCGAGCTCGTTCAGTGGCTTGTGCAGTTGGTTCTCGTCCTGCTCAGCGAGCAGCAGCGAGAGCTTGTCGGAGATGCCGGACCGGACCCAGACCTTCATCGTGCGCCAGCTGAGCCGGCGTACGGCCTCGAGCCGCCGCCACCCGCACACCAGGACGCCCTCGGGGGTGAGGGTGATCGGCTGTAGCAGGCCGAGCCGTTCGATCGACTCCATGAGTGGCCTGAGGTCGCCAGGGTCCTTGCGGTGGCGGACGCCGACGGTGATCGAGTCGAGCGCTCGGTCGAGTTCGATGTGGCCGCGGGTGTCAGGCATGGATCTGGACTTTCGGCCGCGGAGCGGACTCGCTGATCTCGAAGACGAGCAGGTCGTCGTCGAGGAGTTCGGCTACCGGGTGCCCGATGAGCAGCCGCAGGAGTACGCCGTGCCCGTCGGACGTACAGGTTTCGTCGGGGTTCGGATTCCCCAGCACGATGCGCAGCACGGTCGACCACGCCTCCTGATCAATGTCGAGGAGCGCCCGCGCCGTGTGGTCGCGCCGCAGAGCTGCATGGGCCTTCGGGCGGGATCCGGACTCGACCAGGCGTGCGGAGATGTAGTCGAGCGTGCAGGTGGCTGTGTCCCGCGGCCAGCCGAGCGCGGTGAAGAGGTCGATCGTCGCGTCGACCGCTTCGTACGCGCCAGTCGGCGGAGTCTCGTCCGGGTTGAACGGTTCGACGGCGAGCGTGGGAAGGAAGTTGGGCAGGTCGGCTTCCGTGTCGCAGAACCGGCGTACGTCGTGGTGCCTGGAGATCTCCGGCCGCCTGGCCTGGTCGACGGAGCACAGGAGCCCGTCGGCACGCTCCTCGGCGATGAGCGTGACCTTGACCGCCATGGTGACGACGGCCCACGGGTCATCGGCCGTGCGGACCGCGTAGGTCCGCATCGCCTCGAACGCCGCTGCAGCTCCGGCGGTCGGGTCGCAGCGGTGCTTGATCGCGAGCGCCTCGTACTTCCGCGCGGCGTAAAGCATGAGGTCGTGGGCCTCGGCGTCGTGCTCCCACGCGTTCGGTCCGGACACCCGTAGACGGACGAGAAGCCGGCGCAGCCCCGTCGCGGTCTCGAACGAATGGCTCACAGCGACAACCCCTCTGTTCGGTTCGCCGCTCGGGTCGGCGCTGGCGAGTGGGGGAGGCTTCGCTTGAGGGAGCGCGTGGTCGTAACCGGAGACCGGCGTGCGCGTCGGAGCAGTTCGGCATGAAGGTCGACCCCACGCCCAACCGTGGGCGCGACGTACGTCGCGAGTTCGGTGGGCCGGACCCAGGCGATTCCCCTCGCCGTCGGTGTCGGCGGTTTGCCTTCCGCGGAGAGCGACGGATCACGGTGGCGAGCGAGAGCGCTAGCGGCCGCTTCGGTGTTCGGCGCCGGCGCCGGCGCTGGCGCCAGCGGCTCCGGCGGACGGTAGCTGTGACGGCGGTACTCGGCGTGGGTGTTCACAGCTGGATCGCCTCATTCCTCTGGGTAGGGCCCAGGCGGCTCCCGGGGCGGAGCCGGGACGCGATCCGGAAGGCGGAGTCGATGGTCGACTCGATCTCCCGATCGGGAAGGCCGGCGTACTGGGCGGCGGGCACCAGGTAGCTGACAGCGTTCGCATGGCTCTGGCCGTCCTCGGCCATCCGGCACGTCGCCCAGAAGAGGGCCCGGTTGCGACCGCCTTCAGGAGTCAGGGCCACCACCCGGGCGAGGGCCTCGGGGCGACATCGCGTTGGTGGAAGACCAGAAGGCGGCCCCAGTGGCTTCGGTCGGGGCGGCTCGAGGAACTGACGCAGTCTGACCCCGTCGACCGGTTTGGCCGGCTGGGTCGTTACCGCGATGACGTCGTACGTCCTGATCGCGCCGCCGACTTCGATCCGGGACGGGGGAGCGATGACGTAGCCGCCGTCGCCTCGGAAGTCGACGTGCGCGGACGGGACCTGCCACGACCGCTGCTCCTGGTCGGGCACGCTCGGGTAGTAGGCGTGGACCCCGCCCGACGGCGTGCGGACCATCCAGCCCCAGTGCAGGGCGAGCCCTTCGGAGCGAGCACGCTCGAACGGCGCGAATCCACTGCCGCCCGCGTGAACGTCGATGTCGACGACGAGGATGCCGGAGCGGGCGCCGGTGGGAAGACCGATGTTCGCGTCGGGTGTCCGCTGCCACCACTGATGGACGACGCTGGCCGAGGACGTCGCGTCGAGGAAGCCGTTCGGCGTGAGCGGCTGCTTACCGCCTGGGACACAGGGAAACACCGGAATGCCCAGGTTGGCGTAGCGGATCGCGGCGCCCGCGAGGGTCGGTTCGGCAGCGACACGCTGCATCGTCGAGACTGTCCACTCTGGGATCGGGTTTGCCGGGTCGAACATGCCCCTGAGAGTGGAGCCGCAGTGTTACCGGAATCGGGTAACAAGGAGGGGGAACGTACCGGGGAACGCTGCGTTTCCGCAGGTCAGAGGCGTTCCCTAAGTTGTATTGGGGAGGGTGCCGGTACTTGGCTCTCTGGCCCGCCCGGGGTCACCTAACCGGAGATGGCCACGGTCCGGGAGCCGTGGACCAGTCCGTTGGCATCCTGGTAATCCCAGAGTGCCCACTCGTAGCCTGCGATGAAGGCGCTGTCAGTCTCTCTGTGCTCGGCGAGCCAGCGGTGTCCCGCGTCCGCCGATCCTGTCTGGAGAGCGATGGTCCGGCCCGCGTTGTAACCAGCCATGTACTGCTGCTCGCCAGATGTCATTGCCACACACCGAGTCGAACACATGTTCGAGGTCTGGTCAAGATTGAGCGATGTTCGGAATCGTCGGAACGACGGTCGTTGGCGCTCAGATCATCCGGTGCGACGACCACTGGGGCCACGGGTTGCCCAGTCCTTACCCTGAACGATCTGTGCGGTGCGCTGCGGAACGTCGATCGGCGGCAGTTCGTCGTCACGGCGGTTGAAGACCTTCTCATTCAGGTCCTGGTCGGCCTTCTGATGGCTACCGGCTGCCTTCTCCGCCTGGACCATGTCGAGTTGCGCGACCTCGTCGTACGGCGACGCCGTGTAGGCAACCTGAGCAGCCCACAGGGCGAGGCCGGTGTCGCCCGCGGCGAGTGCATGGGTGGTGACGATATGGCCAACGTCAACGATGGCACTTGTCATGATGTGGTCCCAGCGGTCGCCGTCGAGCAGCCAGTTCCAATGGCCTTCGCGGAGGTCGGTGAACGGCTCGCCGTTGACGAGTCGGAGTGCCGCGATCAGATCGTCGATGCCGCTGGCGCCGCGGCTCTGCCCTCGAGCCCGGAGGCGACGGAACAGATCGAGGTCGCACAAGACGCTGTTGAGCTTGTAGAGAGCAGGTGAGTCGGGGCTGGGGCCGGGCTCTGCTCTTGGCAGGCAGGGCTCACCGCTGCGGGGATCGTTCCCCAGCCAGCGACGTAGTTGGCTCATGTCCACCCGGACGCGCTCAGGACGGATCCCGAACGCGTCTGCGACTTCGTGGCCGGAGACACCATGGGGATGGAGTGCGAGGAAGGCCAGCAGTTCGACGTAGAACGGCCGCCGATGAGCCGTTGCCTTGGTGTCGCCCGTTGCCCGGGCGCCCACCGGCCCGAGGAGCGTCAGCTTCACCGAAGACAGCGTGGGCGACTCCCAGCGTGCGAGGTCCTCGTCGAGGCTCGGGTCCGCAGCCTCGACTGCCCGACCGGCCTCAGCTTTCGCGGGCGGTGCCAGAACCTCAACGTCCTCGGCGGTGGTGGCAGCGGCGTCGGCGTAGACGGCTGCATCGAGAGGCAGCAAGGCGAGGTCGCCCGCTGGACCTTCGGAACGCGGGTCCGTCAGGTCGTCGACGAGGGCGCCGCCGAGGTCGGCCACGGCGTCTTCAGCGTCCGGCTTCGGGACAGGTACGACCGTGTCGTCGAGGGTGAGATCGAGAAGGAGCGCGCACGCTCTGGCCTCATCACCGCTGAGTCCGGCAGCAGTCACGTCGATACCCAGGCTCGTCACCCGGAGACGACCGCCTGGTGTCAATACCAGATGGGTTCCGGAGGGTCGAGGTTCGCCCGCGAGGTCGACGAGCGCTACCGAAGACCGACCCGGGATGCCCTCGATCAGGTCTGCGAGCTTGTCGAAGTCGGGGGTGGGGCGGTCTGCGGTGGCGATGATCGCGGCGTGGAAGTCGTCGGGCTCGACGCCCGCTGTCATGGAGGAGAGGTCGCGGACGAGGTCCGCAATGAACTCGGTGTCGCCAGCCGGGTGCGTCCGGACCCGACCGAGGTTGAACGACGCTAGGTCAGACCGGAGCCCGAGGACGTCGACCGTTGTTACGACCGACCACGGGTTGACCGCCAGCTCGGCAGCGACGTGGCGTGCGAAGGCTTCCTTCCGGGTGCTGCCCCCGGTGACGGTGACCGTGCGGAGTTGCTCGAGGTTAAGGAACAGGAAGGAGCCGTCGTCGCGCTGTCCGACGCTCACCAGGAGCGGGTACGGCGGGAACGAGTCGTCGGGGCGATCGGGCACGGCCGCTAGATCGAGGCGCCACTCAACGCCGGCCCCGAACCATGGCGCTGGCAGGTCGGCCGGCTCCAGAAGAGCCAAGGAGATCTCGTCGGTTGCGAGCGTCACCGTGACCAGGTGAAGCGGCGGCAAGGATCGGAGCGCGGCGTCGAGGGCGTCGATCCGGGGCGCGAGCACCGATGCTGTGGCGCGTGCCGTCTTCTCGGCGGGAACGAGCTCGGCGGGCGGGGGAGGGATGACCGTGCCCGGACGCCGATGCCGCAGTTGCGTTCGTCGCTGGGAGCGGAGTGCGACCCACAGCGCGCCGCCGAGGACCGCTCCCGCACCGGCGAGACCGGGAACCAGCCAGCCGGGCACGACGCTGTCATCCGAACTCGGGCCCGGCTCGTCGGAGTCAGCCGCCACTTCGCCGACCGGTTCAGTAGGCGTGACTTCGGTCGGGGCTGGGGTCGCTTCGGCAGGCTCTTCCGGCGGCTTCGCCTGCCTGGGTTCCCGTGAGCCCGGCGCCGGCGTCTGTCCGGGGATGGTGAGCTTCCACCCGGGCAGGATCAGGTCCGGATCGGTGAGGCGGTCTCCGTTGGGCTGGACGGTGTTCCGGGAGGCCTCGTAGATCGTGGGGTAGGCGTCGGCGTCGCCGAGCTGGGCCTCTGCGATCTCCGAGAGGGTGTCGCCGGGCCGCACGACGTAGGGGTCCGCCGGAGCGGTCTCGGCGATCGGCACACGGAGGATGGTGCCCGGCAGGAGGAAGTCGGGACGCCCATCGAGGACGGCCTCGTTGAGCGCCACGAGCTCGACGTACCTTGTGCCGCCGCCGAGGCGCTCTTCGGCGATCTTCCAGAGGCTGTCGCCACGCTTGACCGTGTACCGCTCGACCTCCGGCTCCTTCTCCTCTTCATGCTCGACCGTTGGCGAAGGCGCAGCGGCGTATGCGGGCTTCACTATCTGACGGGTGTCGTCGACCAACGGTGCAGCGGTCGCAGCGGCCTCCGCCCTCGGCTGAGGCAGGAACACTGTCGCCGTCGGCAAGGCGACGAACAGCAGGGCAGCTGCCGCGACGAGTCGATCGGCCGCGAGCTGCGGCACGGCCAGTCCAGGCAACCGTGGCGTGCGGATGCCCCGGATCTGGGAGACGATCGATGTGATGACCTGGCAGGTGAACACTGCCCAGGCGATCCA
Source organism: Nocardioides pelophilus (assembly GCF_014180685.1). Lineage (GTDB taxonomy): Bacteria > Actinomycetota > Actinomycetes > Propionibacteriales > Nocardioidaceae > Nocardioides > Nocardioides pelophilus. The sequence goes on from NZ_JACEHF010000002.1 coordinate 83,209, forward strand.
GCAGGCGGCGGCTATCAGCTCGACCGCGAACGTCCCGTCGTCCGGTGCGGTGAGTCGCGACCACGCGAACTGCGCAAGGTCCGGAAGCGCGTCGATCGCGACCAGGACAGTCGGTACGCCGAGCACGAAAGCGACAAGGGCCAGCGTGGCTGCCAGGCCACTCAGGCGGGAGTTGAGGGTGCTCATCGCTGGCTACCTCCGAGGGTGCGGATCAGACGAGCCGTCGCGGTGCCCGACACGTCAAGACGATGGATGCCGATCAAGCCCAGGAACTGCGGGTCGTACGAGTCGTGCAAGGTGACCGTGATCGTGTCGCCGTTGGTGATCTCGACCGTCCCGGTGACGCCCGCGGAGTCCAGGTAGCGCTGAGCGGCAGCACGAGCGGCAGCTGGGCTGATGGTGAGCTCCCGCCCTTGGATGGCCGCACTGCCCTCGACCTCTTCGCCGCCGGCGCGAGCCGCTTGGGCTGCAACATCGTGGGCTCGTTCGTGTGCGTGCACCTGCCCGCCGAGGTCGACGGCGAGTCCGACGAGGAACATCATCACGAAGCTGGCCAGGGCCAACCACACGGTGATCGAGCCGCGCTCGTCCCGCTCCCTGTTCATCGTTCCCGCCAGGTGTCGATGGGGCTGGACATGGTCGCCTGCATGACCCGCGAGCCGGGGACGCCCGGGACCGCCAGGTCGGAGAGGTTCAGGCGGCAGGAGACGGTGACGTCGACCGAGCCGGGCACACCGGGCTGCTTGTTGAAGTCGTCGGTGTCGACGTTGACGTCGACATCGGAGCAGCCGATCTTCTGGTTCGCGATACTCGCTACGGCAGCCGCGTGAGCGTCGGCGCGTGCGGTCTGCGCGTCCCGCGCCAGCGAGGCTGACCTGGCGCCGTCCGTGGCAGCAGACTGAAGCGCCTCGTGGGTGGTCGCCGTACGGCCGCCGAAGATGATCAGGCCGAGAAACAGCGCGAAGGCAGGTACGCCGATCGCCGCCTCGATCGCCGCCGACCCGCGCTCGTCTCGCCGCTTCATGGTGTTCCCGCCGCGTTGGGAGCAGTGAGCCGCTCAACGGGAACTGACGCGCTCTGTGTGATCCGAACGTTCCATCCGGGGATCACGCTCAGGCTGAAGCCCGTGACTGTGACCGTCGCGGTGGTGGTCGTGCGGTTGGCGGTGGCCGACGTCCCGGTGATGACATCCTCGCCACCAGCTTCTGCGAGGAAGTCGTTGGCAGCGCCCACGCCGTCGGCCTCCCGGCCATGTTCAGCGCCGGCCGCTCGGGCGCCCTCCTGCGCGGCGGCGATGGCGACCGTTCGCGCGTGGTAGAAGAGCGCGGCCTGCATCCCAAGGAACATGACCGCGAAGAGCGCGGGCAGCAGGATGACGAGCTCGATCGAGACCGAGCCCCGGTCGTCGCGCCGCCGGCGGCGGCTACTTGATGTTGCCGGCCTGACTTTTGACATAGGTAGTCACGGCCGCGACCACAATCCCGACGATGGCGATCACGGCGACAGCCCAGAGCACGTGCTCCGTGGTCACCGAGCCACGCTCGTCCCGTCGGGCGGCTCGCAGGTCGTCGTACGAGGTTAGGACCGCCAGTTGAAGCAGGATCAAGACTTTCAACATGAGTTCCTCCTTGGATCTGTCCTTCCGTTTCACGAGGTCGTGAACATGCGAAGCAATGAGGGGGCAACGAGCAGGGCCATAAAGATGACGCCGAGCAGCGAGCCGGGGATGGTCATCCGCTCGCCGACGGCGTTCGCCTGGGCGATCTCTTCGTTGAGCATCGCCGTGCGCATGGCGGCGGATCGGGCACGCAGGGTGGCGTACACGCTCGCTCCCTCCTCGCCGGAGAGCCGCATGATGTCGGCGAAGTCGTCGAGCTCGGGCAGTCCGAGCTCCTCTGCCAAGGTGTGCAATGCATCCCAAGGCGGGAGGCCCGACCAGCGCGACCGCGTCAGCTCCTCCGCGAGCCGGGTGAAGACCCAGGAGTCGCCGACCTCCGCCGCCGCTTCCATGGCCTGTCGGACACCGATGCCGTTGTGCCTTTCGAGGGCGACCAGGTCGATGTAGGCGCCGAGGGCGCGGGCGAACTCGACGCGCGCCTTCCGCGCCTCATCGAGCGCGTTGTAGTTCGGGATGAAGAACATGACGGCCGCGAGGCCGATCGACGCGAGCGCCGGGATCTGAAGTGGAAGGCCGAGGCCGAGCGAGTTGAAGAGCAGCGTGAGCCCGGGCGGGATGAGGAGACCGAGGCCCGCGAAGGTGAGCTTCTCGCCGTAGAACTGCGCGACGGATATCCGGAGCAGGGCAAGCTCGTGGGTCGGCGTCCGCACCCACACTCCGGGAGGCAGCACCCGCATGCCCCAGAGCCCGAGCCGTTCCTTGCCAGTCCGCGCCGCCGAAGCCCTCGTGTTCGCGCGGTTGCGCGTCGAGGAGACCCGCTCCAACGCGTCCGCGAGGTCCGGCTCCGCGGGCAAGAGCCGCGCGACGACCAGAGCGAGCCCGAGGCCGATCAGGCCGCCGGACAGGACCGCCAACTGGAGACCCGTGATCATGGCGTCGCCACCGCATCGGGTCGAGTCTCGAGGAAGCGCGGCAGCGGTTTGCCGGTAGCCATGCGTCGCATCCAGATCAGGGTGCCGACGTACGCCGAGAGGAGCACGACGAGGATCACCTGGCCGATGGCGGTCGCGTACGGCTCGACGTACTGGCCGGAGAGCGCAAGGACAACCAGCACGCTGGCGCTGATGAGTGTCACCCATCGAGCGGTCGCGCGAGGCTTGGCTCGATCGGCCTCCACCTGGCGGCGGGCCCGTACATCGGCCGCGACCGACTCTGCGAGCCCCTCGAGAACGCTCGCGAGCCCGGCGCCGCGGCGGCGTGCTCCGAGGATGAGGTTCGCCGCGATCAGGTCGCCTGTCGCATCGTCGAGCTCGTCCGCGAAGGCCCTGAGCGCCGTCTCGGTGTCCCATCGGGCACGAAGGCGAGCGACGAGTCGGCTGACCTCAGGACTGATCGGCGCCGGAGTGGAGCGCAGTGTCGCGACCAGTGCCTGCTCGAGCCCGATTCCGACGGTGAGGACACCGGAGAGCGAACGCGTCCATTCCTCCATCGCTTCGAGTCGGTTGATCTGGGTGGCGGCGGGCGGAGCGCCCAGCAGAGCCGGCAGTCCGATGACCGCCACAGGCGCAATGACCAGAGCGAGTATCCAGCCGGTGATGATCCAGCCGAGGACGCCCAGCCCGACGCCGGTCAGAAGCAGCATCCGGGTGCGCGAGGTCAGGTTGACGCGGCGGCCTCGGGCTATGCGCTTTTTGCGAGGTGGCTCGGCTGTCGGTAGCAGGCCGAGGGCAATACCGAGGATGCCGATGGCGACCAGTCCACCTGCGAGGGCGGGAATCAGGGGGCTCACGGCTGGGCTCCGTACGGCTGGGTCGAGAGGTACCCCGCGAGGTCGAAGCCGTAGTGGGCCAGTGCGCGGTACTCGTCCGGAAGCACGTCCGGTACGGCGACACCTGACGCATCGGCACGGAAGACGTGGGTGGTCGCGTACCCGACCTCCTTCTCGCCGGGGGCAAGGGCGATGATCTCGGCGACCCGTCTCGTCCGCTGCGCGCCGCCGGGGACGGCCTTGGTCTCCATGCTCAGCTGGACGATCAGGTCCACTGTGGCCGCGAGCTTGCTTGTCGCGAGCCCCTGGGTGACGTGAGGACCAGCCTCCATCGCGCACGTGACGAGCTTGCGGACGGCCGACACGGCGTCAGCCGCGTGCGTCGTCGAGATGGAGCCCGTCCCGGACTCCATCGCCTTGATCATCGCCCAGATCTCCTTGCCCCGGACCTCGCCGACGATCTGGCGGGAGAGGTTGAACCGGAAGGAGTCGACGAGCGCCTCGTCGAGAGTGAACTCGCCAGCCTGGCGGCCATCAGGCCCACGCTCTCCGGATCCCGGGCGTGCCTCCCACGCGTGGACGACCTTGTGGCGGCCGAGTTCGTGGAGGTGCAGCTCGTACTCGGTCTCGAAGGTGCCGATCGCCTCCATGGCATCGATCTCGGCACAGAGCGCCCGGACCAGGGTTGTCTTGCCCGCCCCCTGGGCGCCGGCGACGACGATCGAGCGCCGCGCACGGACAGCGGCCCGCAGGAACGATGCCGCGGTCGGCGTCATCATCTCTCTGGCGACGAGATCGTCGAGGGTGACCTGCATCAGCCGGTGTCGGCGGATCACGACTGATGGACGGGGCGTAACCCAGGCTGCGGCGGCCAGGCGGGAGCCGCCGTCCAACCGCAGATGGAGCCGCGGCTGTGCCTCGGAGAAGGAGCGAGCGTTGACCTCGCTGCGCGAGGCAAGGAAGACGAGGAAGTCGATGAGCTCCTGGTCGGAGTCAGCGACCGGTGGGCCATCGATCAGGGTGCCGTCGACCAGTTCGAGGAGGACGTTGTCGTGGCCGACGATGACGATGTTCTCGATGTCGTCGTTGTCGACCAGGGGCTGCAGTCGGCCAAGGCGGAAGAGGGAGTCGAAGACAGCCTGCGCCGTCGCCTGCTGGCGCGCGGGGCTCCATGCGCCGCGGCCGGCGTCGACGTCGTCGGCCATCGCGGACTCGATGAGGTCCAGGACGATCGAACGGCCGAGCTCCTGTTGAGCTGCCTTGTCGAGGCGGCTGCGGTCTGAGGCGACGGCCTGGCTCAGCTGCTCGGACGCTCGAGCGCGCAGTTCTGACACGACGGACCACTCGACGTCGGGGCCCGATGGCGGGGGAGCGGTGACCGGAGAGCCGAGCTTGGCGGCTGCTGACGCCGTGCCGTTGGTCGACTGGCTGAACAGCGGCAGGCGCGAGAGGTCGCCGTACTCGCTCCGGTAACGGGAGGCCTCGGTCACTGTGCCGCCTCCTCGACGAGAGCGAACCGACTGCGTGCGACGTGCGCCTGGACCGACTCAGCTAATGCCCGGAGCCCCCGGACGTAGGGTCCGGTCTCGAACTGGCGGGGCGGGCGCGCGCCGCGGTGATAGACAGCGGCCGCCGCCGGATCGTCGGGGAGGTCGGCGACTACCGGCATGCCGAGCACCTTGGAGACCTCGGTGTCTCGGTAGGGCTGCCCCTCGCCGATCAGGAGCAGGCCCGGGTGTCGCCACCCGGTCCCGGGCTGGCGGACGGTTTCCGCCCACGAGCGTGCCGCCGAGATCGCCGGCAGGTTGGCGCGAGTGACCAGCACGGTTGCGTCAGCCGAGTCCAGGAGTTGCTGGGGCGACCCCGTCAGTCCGAGCCTGCCGGCATCGACGATGACGTCCTGCCCGCTCGCTTCGAGTTCGCGCAAGGCCGAGGCGAGTGGTTCCCACACGTCGCGTAGTGCCGCCGCCTGAGCGTGTGTCCGCGTTCCCGCGACGAGCGAGACGTTCGGGCTCAGTGGCCGGACGACGTCCCGTAGCGCATCCGCCGTGCCCAGCGGCGAGAGCGCCAGCTCGACCAGTCCCGCGTCGTACGGCGTCGTGCCCTTCATGAATCCGGCAAGAATCCCCGAGCCGCCGGTCGGATCGGCCTCGACGAGAAGCACAGGGCGCGTCCAGCAGAACGCGAGGCCGACGGACGTTGTCGTCACGCCGGGCGATCCGGATGCGGAGGTCAGGCAGATGACAGCCATCATTCGGTCCCCGAGTCCAGCACCAAGGCGACGTTCCCGGTGGCGGCTCGTGCGGCAAGGACACCCGCGTCCGCATAAGGCACCAGGACGTTGACGACCGTGTTGCCTGTTGTCTCGTCCAGGTAAGTGCCGACGACCTCGGCGACGGTGAATGCCGGGGCGTTTGCCGGCGCCTCGCCGTTGTCGCCTGGGGTGACGATGATGCGGACCTTGTGGCCGCCGTACAGCGGCATTCCGGGGACCTGCGCGGGTGTCAGAGAGATCCCGACGATCGACTGGCCTTGCGGAGGTAGCGGCTTTTCGGCCGTCGACTCGTTCGTGAGCAGGCCGCCAGCCGCGATGTCGAGAGCTGCCCGCTGCCCGACGACATCGTCGAACGCCGAAGCGGGTAGCGGCGAGAGAGCCGGGTCGGCGCTGATACGGATCCGTTGGATGTCCTCTGCCTCGATCATCTCACCGCGGTGGATCGTGTCGCGGGCGGCAAGCACCTCCTGGGTGTTCGTCGTCGCGCTCCAGGCCCACGCGCCGAGAAGGCAGCCGAGCGCCGTCACGATGACCGCGGCCACGACGAGCGCCGGGCGTCTCCGGAGCTTGGGCGGGGGAGTGATGCTGGCGGTGGTCTCCGGCGCGGAGGGGCGCGGGCCGGTCCTCCGGTCCTCTCGGGCAGTTGTGGACACTTCGTCGTACCTCCCGCGCAGCTCGTCAGTTCACGAGCACCTGCGCCTCGCCGATCCTGATCTGTGTCGAGCGGTTGAGGCCGTCGAGCCGGATCGTTCCGGTCTGGCCGGCGCCCGACCACGTGATGACCCAGCTCGACGTGGCCGTGACTGTGTAGGCGTCATCGGTCTCGTGCGCGCTCGACTTCGTGTAGGTGTGGCCGCAGTCGGGGGAGTCCTCCCTCCCGTACGACGGCTTGTACGGCGTGCCCGCCGTGTCGCAGATGACCTCGGCGCCGTCCCCCATGTCCCAGGTGATGTGGAGGACCTTCGCGGTGGCCGTGACTGTGATGCCCCCGGCGGAGGCGCTCTCAGTGATGGGCCCGACGGTGTGGGCGTTCGGGTCCTTGGCCCACATCCAGACGGGCATCCCGACAAGGCCGACGCTCTCCGGACCCGGCTCGGGCGCGATGCCGATGTTGATAGCGGACAGATGCATCTCCTCGATCGCGATCTGCGCTACCTCGCGCGGGGTTGGTCCGGTGCCGGAGTTCGGCGGCGGGTCCTGCGACCAGATGGTGATGAGGAGGCCGGTCTGCGGCTGGTAGCAGTTGTAGACCGCGCCGTCCCCGGGTTCGTGACCCTGCCAGCTGGGGTCGCCCGCGGGCGGCTGGGGCTCGACTGGACTGATGTAGCAGTGGTAGCTGTTCGACCAGTAGCCAGCGGTCGAGGAGCAGGGCACCGGCCCGGGCGGAGGCTTTGTGATGCCTTGGCTGGTGCCGTCCCAGTAGCAGGCGGCTCCGCTGCCGGTGTCCTGTGGCCCGTCGTCACCGGGCTCCCCTGGCGTCCCCGGAGTGCCCGGGACCTCGATCCAGATGAGGCACTCGCCCGTGGCCGGGTCGGTCTGCGAGCACACCGTGTCCGCGTATGACGGAGCGTGGACGAGGACGAAGAGGCCGGCGGCGGTCAGCGCGGTCAGGAGGAGGCGAGTCAGGATGCGGCACATGGCGTCTGCTTGAGGTCCTGGCCCGTCGCCACGCGCCAGCCGCCGGTCGGGTCAGCGGCGTACTTGTAGTTCGCGACGGTGTAACGCGTCCACCCGGTGTCCGGGCGGTCGGGGGAGACGATCGACTTGCCACTCGTGTCGAGCACGTCGACCTTGCTGACGTCCCAGCAGACGTCGATGACGACCGTCGGCACCTTGCCCGCCTTCGGGTTGGAGTTGTCGAGGGTCACTGACTGGACCTGCAGCTCGTTGATGGCTGTCGTGCCGGTCTGCCTTTGTCCCTCGTCGCGCGATCGGTCGATGAGGGTGGTGACCGCGTTCAGCTGCGCGCTCGTCGCGACGGACCTCAGTTTCTTGAGATCGGCCCCAGGATCGCTGCGGAGCTGGTCGACCACCGTGAAGTAGTTCCGGACTATGTCGGTTGCATCAGCGCTCGCCGCGTCGGATGGGGAGCTCGGCGAGGCGCTCGTCGTCGGTGAGCTCGGTGACGTCGACGACGGCTCGGCGGTCGCCGGGGGATCGGTGTCGCTGCCGCCACAGGAGGAGACCGCGGCCAACATCAGTGTGCCGGTCGCCCAGGAGATCAGCCCGAGTCGATTCATCATGCGGTTCCTGTCCCTCCTGCATGTGACTGAGGAGGCGGACGCCGCTGGGGACGGATCCCGAGCGCCGTCTGCGCCTCATCGTAAAGCCCGAATTTGGATTTGGCACCCAGTCATTTCGCCTTCCGGGGCACCGCTCAGGTGCTCTCCGCCTTCCAACCGTCCCGACCTCACCCCTTCCTCTTGAGCCTTCCTTCTCCTCCTGGTCCCTGCCACGCCTTCTACCTCGCCACCCCGCGCTTGCCCGCGCCCTACGCCCTGTCCGCCACGTTCCTCCACCTCAGCCCTTCTCGCCTTCACACGGATTGCAGATCGAGGGGAAAGGCCGCGAATCAACTCCAGGTTGACCGAATCCGATCGCTGGGAGGGGCGAGTTCCAAGTGGCCTGTGGACGACGACGGGCGTTCTCGCTGCTGGGGAGCGGTATCAGATCGCCGTGGTAACTTGACGTTGTCAATGTCGCATCTAAGTTTACGGCGATCGAGGGTGCGTGATGGACGTTCCGGGTGCTGTTCCGCTGTCGCTGGCAGCCGGCGTGGTGCACCTGGACGAGCCCGCAGCGGTCTTCGCAGCGATGGTGTCGGGGTGGGAGCGGCAGCAGAAGTCTCGGTTGTTGGGCGACGCCACGGTGGCAGCGCGACTGGCGCTGATCCGCCGGTTCGCTGCCTTCGCCGGGTCCTATCCATGGGAGTGGAACGCGGGCGATGTCGAAGACTTCACGATGTCCTTGATGAGCGGCGACGCGAAGCTCGCGCCGTCGACGATCCGCGGCCACCACGTGAGCCTGAAGCTCTTCTGCGACTACCTGCTCGACGGGCGCTACGACTGGGTCGTTCAGTGCGAGACACGTTTCGACCAGATCCCCTCGCAGGTCTGTCATGACTTCAACACCGCTGTGCACCTGGCGGAGTACGAGGGCCGCCCGGAGCGTCGTCCGTTCAACTACGACGAAGTCCAGACGTTGTTCGACTACCTCGATGACAGGGTCGATCGGATTGCCCGGTCCGGCAAGAAGGGCGCACTCGCGGCGCTGCGCGACGCGCAGATGATCAAGACCGCCTACGCGTTCGGGCTACGCCGCCGCGAGTTGTGCTTCCTCGATGTCGCGGACCTGCGACCCAACGCAGCGATGCCCCAATGGGGCACCTACGCGGCCATGCATGTGCGCTATGGCAAGTCCAGCCGGGGCAGCGCGCCCCGCCGCCGCACGGTGCTGGCCGTCCCGGAGTTCGACTGGGTCATCGACGGGCTGCGTCAGTGGGTCGAGGAAGCCCGGCCGTTGTTGGCTCCCGGGAAGCGCGGCGAGTTGTGGCTTACCGAACGTCGGCAACGGGTGGCGTTGAAGACCGTGGACCGACGGTTCGCATCCCTACGCCAGGGCGCCGGACTGTCTGCTGATCTCACGCTGCATTGCCTGCGGCATTCCTACGTCACGCACCTGATCGAGTTCGGCTACCCCGAGCGGTTCGTCACCGAGCAGGTCGGCCACTCGTACGCCTCGACCACGGCGATCTACACGTCGGTGTCCAACGACTTCAAGACCAAGACCCTTCAGGCTGCGCTCGCGCGCGTCTACCGAGTCCACGAAACCGAGGAGCAGTGATGTCTGGAAACAAGATGGTGGCGCGGTGGAACCTGCGCCAGCTCATGGCCGAGCAGGGCATGTTCGCGACCAGCGACCTGCTCGAACCGCTGCACGAGCGGGGGGTGGAGCTCTCGCGGCAGATGATCCACCGTGTCGTGACCAAGACGCCGCAGCGGATCAACCTGGATCTACTCGCAGCGTTGTGCGACATCTTGGACTGCACCCCCAACGACCTCATCGAGATGCGCGTCGAACAGGCCGTCGCACCGGCCGCGGTCAACGACGCCGGACCCGGGATCGGCAACCTGCGCCCGATCCGCGCCAAGGTCCGTCGACCGGGTGAGTGAAGCCGACGATCCGGACTGCTGGATCTGCGGCAAGGCAACCAACTGGCAGCGATACGAGGTGCCGCAGGGAGCGCTCTGTCTGGGCTGCGGCCGAAGACGGCACTACCACCCGGCGCCGTGTCCGGTCTGTCGCGTGCGACGCCCGCTGGCATTCCTCGACGATCAGCTCGTCGTCTGCGCCGGTTGCGCGGGCGTCGCGTCGCCGTTCGCCTGCCGAGAGTGTGGAAGCGAAGAGCATCTCTACGGCCGGCACCGGTGCGCCCGCTGCTTCTTGCGCGAGCGTCTTAGCGCGCTGCTGACCGATCCCACCACTGGTGAGGTCAATAGTCGGCTGCAGCCTGTGTTCGACACCCTGATCGAGTCCGAACGGCCCCAGACCACGATCTGGTGGTTGCGCAAGAAGCCTGGCGTGGGCGCGGTGTTGCTCGGCCAGATGGCCCGCGGCGAGGTCCCGATCACTCACGACACGTTCCGCGGACTGCCCCAAGATCTTGCGCACGGCTACCTACGGCACCTCCTCGCTGCCGTCGGAGTGCTCGAGCCCTTCGATCCGTACATCGAACGGATGGGCCCATGGCTCGACGGTTTCCTCGACACGGTGCCCGAGCGCCACCGAGAACTCCTGCGCCGCTTCGGGCGATGGCACGTGATGAAGCAGATGCGTCACTCCGCAAGCGTGGGGCGCTTGAGCCGCGGGACTGCCGACGCGGCACGACATCGGGTCCGCATAGCGAGCAAGGTCCTCGCGTACTTCGACGGACTCGGCGTCACCGCGCAGACCGCGACCCAAGCCAACCTGGACCACTACGTCCACAGCCGAGGACGCCTCTGCGGGGAACACGGATTCATTCGATGGCTGCGAACGACCGGCGTGAACCCGAGGATCCGGTTGCCGACCCAGCCGCAGCGGCCCGACCCTGCCGTGACCGTCGGCGAGGACCACCGATGGGAGCTCATCGACCAACTCCTACACGATCCGAGCATCAAGCCCTACACCCGCATCGCGGGCCTGTTCACCCTGCTGTTCGCTCAACGAATGGCTGACATCGTCGCGATGAAGACCAGCCAGATCAGTCACGCCGATGGCCTGCTCCACGTCACGTTCAACAACACCGCCATCGCGATGCCGCCGCCACTGGACAACCTGATCGCAGGCCATCTCACCGAACGCGGGATGAGCCTTCATGCATCACGCGACACCGGGTGGCTCTTCCCCGGCGGAAGCCCCGGACGACACATCGCCACCGAGAACATCCGCAAGCAACTCGTCGCGATCGGGCTCAAGCCCTACGAGGGACGCAAGGCCACCCTCTTCCAACTGGCCGCCGACATCCCCGCACCCGTCCTGGGCGACCTCATCGGCATCAGCCACAAGAACGCCGCCGACTGGGCACGCCTGGCAGCCCGCGACTGGCGCAGCTACATCGCCGACCGCTCGCTCAGTCAGAGTCCGAGGCAAACTTGACGTCGGGATCGGGAGGCGCGGACCACCCCAGACCTGCGGTGCCTGGCTCAGAGCCGCGGAGCACTCGGCTGGCCATCCAGAATGGTCCTCACCGCAGCCGCTACCGAGTCGACGACCAGATCCGGGTGATAGCCCGTCGGGTCGGATCCATCGTCGAGCCACACGGTGCTCAGCCCGACCGCGGCCCCACCTGCGACATCGAGTTCGAGACTGTCGCCGATCATCCAGCCCTCAAGCGCACAACCGAGTCTGGTGGCCAGAGCCTCGAAGATCGCAGGGAGCGGCTTCCGCGCACCGACCGCGTCGGACACCACCCACCCGTCGACGAGGGCATCGAGGCCCGTGCGACGAATCTTGCCCTCCTGGTTGTCGACCATGCCGTTGGTGACAATGCCGATGGTCCAACCGGCAGCCCGAAGGTCGGCGAGGGCGCTCCGATCGTCATCCGTGACAGTCACGAGCGACGGCATCTTCGAGCGGTAGTCGCCCCAAACCCTGTCGGCCGTGGTCGACAGGCCAAGCCGATCGACGAGCGTACTGAAGACCTCACCCTTCGGACGACGAGCGGTCAGGGCTACTGCGACAACGTCGACCTCAGCCGACGAGAGCCCCCACTCGTCAACGAACCCGGACGCCCACGCTCTTGCTGCGGACGCTTGATCGACCAGGGTTCCATCGAGATCCAGAGCGATAAGGGGCACAGCACGAAACCCTAGAACGAGGGGCCGGCTGCCGGCGCGGCTGCACCTCGACCCCCGGGCCCTGCCGGCCAATAGGAGCATCACATCCTCCCGTCGAGAGTCCGGGGCATTCGACCCGAATGGATACGACCCCTCCGCCAATCTCTGTGGATGGACAAGCGCACCTGAGGGCTGTGGAAAGGAAACGGCCGTGACGGTCTCGCTGCGTCGTATGTCCGCGGGAAGCGGCTACCAGTACCTGCTGCGCAGTGTCGCCGCGGGCGACGGCAGCAGAGCATTGTCGACGTCACTCACCCGGTACTACTCGGAGGTCGGGACGCCGCCAGGTCGCTGGCTCGGCTCGGGAGTTCGGGCCTTCGGAAACGGCCAGCTCGGCGCAGGGATGCAGGTGACCGAGGAGCAGCTCGCGCTGCTGATCGGCATGGGGCGAGACCCGATCACGGGGGAGCAGCTCGGACGCGCGTATCCGACCTACAAGCGTCTGGCGGACCGCATCGACGAGCGAGTGGCGGCTCTCGACCCGGAGATGATCCAGGAGGACTGCGCAGCCGAGACGAGCAGGATCGAAGCCGAGGAGACAGCCGCCGGCATGCGCCATGCAGTGGCTGGCTTCGATCTCACCTTCAGCGTCCCGAAGTCGGTGTCGGTGCTATGGGCAGTCGCCGACGCGGCCACCCAGGAGCAGATCGCGGATGCACATCACGCGGCCGTCGCCGACGTCATCGCCTTCTTCGAGCGGGAGGTAGCCGCGACTCGGGCGGGTATCTCCGACAGCGATGGCGCCGTGGCTCAAGTCAGCGTCGCCGGGGTGGCTGCGGTGGCCTACGACCACTTCGACTCCCGCGCCGGGGATCCTCAGCTCCACACCCACGTGGTGGTGTCCAACAAGGTGCTGACGGTGATGGACGGGCGCTGGCGAAGCCTCGACGGCCGTCCGGTGTTCTCCTCCGTCACGGGACTGTCCGCGCACTACAACGGGCTGCTGGCCGACCGGCTCAGCCGCGACATCGGGATCGATTGGGAACTTCGCGAACGCAGCGCCGACCGAAATCCGCAGTGGGAGGTCGTCGGCGTCAGCGATGAGCTCATCGCCGAGTTCTCGAGCCGCACCCGCGAAATCGAGCTCAAGAAGGACGAGCTCATCGGGGAGTACGTCGCACGGCACGGTCGGATGCCGTCGCCCAAGGTCATCGTCGAGCTCCGCGCCCAGGCCACCCTGGCCACCCGCCCACCCAAGGAGCTGCGGTCCCTCGCCGACCTCACCGCTGACTGGCGGCGGCGAGCCTCCGAGCGCGTGGGTGCCGATGCAACAGCCTGGGCCGCAACACTCCTGAGCGCCGGAGGCACTCCGCTCGCCGTCGACGACGTTCCCTTGGCAGCGGCAGAGGCCATCGCAGCCGACGTCGTGGCCGTCGTCGAGGTCAAGCGGGCGGTGTGGAATCACTGGAACCTCATGGCGGAGGCGTCGAAGCAGGCGATGGACCTCCGGTTCGCGACCACCTCGGACCGCGAGGCGGTCGTCGCGATGGTTGTCGAGGCCGCCCAGCGTCAGTCGGTGTCGCTGACCCCGCCGGAGCTCGCGAGCAGCCCGATCCGATTCCAGCGGGAGGACGGCACGAGCCTCTTCCGGCAGCGGCACGCGGCCAAGTACTCCTCGACCGCGATCATCGAGGCAGAAGCACGTCTCCTGGACCGCTCCGAAGCCACGACCGCGCCGACCGTACGCCGCAGCACACTGGCGCGCGTGGTGAGGCATTCGAACGGTCGACTCAGCACTCAACAGCGGACCGCACTCGAGAGCATCACCTCGTCCGGACGGAACCTGGACCTGCTCGTTGGCCCCGCGGGCGCCGGCAAGACGACAACGATGCGCGCCCTCCGCGCCGCGTGGATCATCGAGCACGGGCAGCGCAGCGTCATCGGTCTGGCGCCGTCCGCGACAGCTGCGCAGGCACTGGCCGACGACCTCGGGGTCACCTGTGACAACACAGCGAAGTGGCTGCATGAGTACGACAACGGACGCACGGACCTGCGCGCCGGGCAGTTGGTGATCATCGACGAGGCCACGCTCGCGGGAACGACCACGCTCGACCGGATCAGTGGCATAGCAGAGGCGGCCGGAGCCAAGGTCCTGCTCGTCGGTGACCCCCATCAGCTTCAGTCCGTCGAAGCGGGGGGCGCCTTCGCGCTGCTGGTCGGCCGCCGTACCGACGCCCCGGAGCTGACCGACGTCCATCGCTTCGTCAACGAGTGGGAGAGGCACGCATCCCTCGCCCTTCGTCGGGGTGAGGTCGAGGTCATCTCGACGTACATCCGCCAGAAGCGAGTCCGCGAAGGACTGACCGACGAGATGCTCGACCGGGCCTACGAGGCATGGCGCGCGGACTGCAGCGCCGGCAAGGCCAGCATCCTCGTGACTGAGTCATCCCACGCCGTGCGAACTCTGAACGAGCGGGCCCGCGCCGAACGGCTCCTGCTCGACGGCGCCGTCGATGGTCGTGAGATCCCACTGGCCGCAGGCAACAGCGCCTCGGTTGGGGATGTGGTCATCACGCGGCGCAACGAGCGCACCCTCCGGACCTCCGGTGGTGGCTGGGTCAAGAACGGTGACCGCTGGCGCGTGGTCGACATTCGCCGCGACGGCTCCGTGCTGGTCGACCGGCTCGACCCGCGACGTCGAGGAAGGGCGGTGCTGCCGCCTGACTACGTGGGCGAGTACGTCGACCTGGGCTACGCCGTCACCGCTCATCGGGCTCAGGGCATCACCGTCGACACCTCCCACGTCGTCGTCACACCGACGACGACCAGAGAGAACCTCTACGTGTCCATGAGCCGCGGCCGGGAGTCGAACATCGCCTACGTAGCTCTCGACCAGCCGGACGACAGTCACTCGACTCCCGGGCCAGACGACGTCACGGCTCGCACCGTGCTCTTCGGGGTGCTCCAGCACAGCGGCGCAAGCATGTCCGCGCACCAGACGATGGAGGCCGAGTACGCCATCCATGGCGGCATCGACCGCCTCGCGGCCGAACTCGAGACCCTTGCGGCAGACGTCCAACGCGATCGCTTCCTGGAACTCCTACGGCGGTCCGGCCTCACGCCTGAACAGCACGAAGCGGTAGTCCAGTCAAGCGCCTTCGGACCGCTCACCGCGTCCCTCCGCCGGGCCGAGGCCTATCATCACGACCTCGAGAAGCTGGTTCCGCGTGTGGTCGGGCAGAACGCGCTGGACGATGCTGAAGACATCGCCGCAGTGCTTCGCTACCGGGTCGAGCAGGCAGCCGCATCCCCGCCCCGGGGCTGCCGGCTGCGCCCGCGCTTGATCGCGGGGCTGATCCCTGAGCCGCTGGGGGAGATGTCCGCTGAGGACCGCCAGGCGATCGGCGAACGGGCCGAGCTCATCGAGGCCCGGGCCCTCGCACTCGCGGCGGCAGCTGTGGACGCGGGCGCACCCTGGGCTCGCCGACTGGGAAGGCCGCCGACCGATCCGAAGGATCAGACGCCCTGGATGCTCGCCGCGGCCACAGTCGCGGCGTACCGCGACCGATACAAGGTCAGTTCGGACTTGCCCGTCGGAGGAGGAGCGACGGCCGATGCACAACGGGCGGATCGTCGTCGTGCCGTACAAGCCGCACGACGTGCCGCGGACAGCGCCGCTGAGTCAACGCCGGCCGGACGCAAAGTTGTCGCCGATCTTCGGGCCGTTTCCGCCCGATAGGACCATCCTTGGCGTCTCCATCCACAAAGCGGCCCGGTTTGGCTCGGCGACACGGGCGACTTGACCTAAGCAGGGTTCGTCATCACCCAGCCCCGGAGGTCAGGGATGTTGCTGCTGCTCATCGCGTTGCCCGTCATCATCCTTGCGACCCTGTCGTACGGCCTGCTCCAGGCCTATGCGCCGTCCAACGTCCTGATCCGACGTGTTCAATCGGCTCGCCCAACGATCCGCATGGCGGTCGCCCTTGGCGCTCTCGCATTCGCGTGCGCCCTTTCGGTTCACACACTCCACCTGGCAATCGATGCTGGCGCCCCGGGTTTGCTCAACATCGTCGTCCTGCTGCTTGCATGGGATGCGATCAAGTTCGCCATCCTGGCATGCCTGACCTCGCTTGCATCGGCTGTCGGAGGGCTTCGCCTCCCGGTCGGTCGGCCTATCCGAGGATCTCGGCACTCGACCGGGCGAGGGGCAAGTCGATCGAGCCCCGAGAAAAGCGCAGGAGCCGATGCTGCTTGACAGGAGTGCCCAATGTGACTGCTGATGCAGACGGCGTTTCCCGCCGGTGCCGTCCTCTGGGCGGCTACGGTGTCCGAAGAGGGGTGGTGAACCATGGCGACGCACAGCGCGATTGAGTGGACCGAGGTCACTTGGAACCCCGTGACCGGGTGTGACCGTGTCGCCGCGGGCTGCGACAACTGCTACGCGCTGACTCTGGCGAAGCGACTGAAGGCGATGGGCGCCGAGAAGTACAAGAACGACGGCGACCCGCGAACGTCTGGACCCGGGTTCGCGGTGACGCTCCACCCGTCCTCGCTCGATCAGCCCTACCGCTGGCGCTCCCCGAAGGTCGTCTTCGTGAACTCCATGAGCGACCTCTTCCACGCCAAGGTCCCGCTGGACTTCATCCGCGACATCTTCGACGTCATGCGCGAGACGCCGCGTCACACCTACCAGGTGCTGACGAAGCGCGCGCACCGCATGGCACGGGTCGCCGACAAGCTCGACTGGCCCGACAACCTTTGGATGGGCGTCTCGGTAGAATCCCTCGACGTCGTCGACCGCATCGACCACCTACGGGCGACGCCGGCAGCCACGAGATTTCTATCCTGCGAGCCGCTCCTGACGGCCATGCCGGGGCTGAACCTCGAGCAGATCGACTGGGTGATCGCCGGTGGCGAGTCGGGCCTGCATGCCCGACCGATGGCCCCTGAGTGGGTCGAGGACATCCGCGACCAGTGCCTCCGCGCCGACGTCGCGTTCTTCTTCAAGCAGTGGGGTGGCCGGACGCCGAAGGCCAACGGCCGCGAGCTCGATGGCCGGACCTGGGACGACATGCCAGCGTTGGCGGCAGCAGGCGTCTAGCGCCACCACGGGCGCTCGGACGGATCCCAGCAGGGCTCGCTCTTCCATTCGGGCAGCGGCCCGGCGTAGTCGCCGAAGAGCGCCTCTTGGCCCGACTGCGCGTCCAGTGCCTCCTGCCTCATACGCGGCTCTCGCTCGGCGGCCTTCTTGTAGAGGTGGGACATGATCTTCAGGCCGGCCTCGTGATCGGTGGCGAAGACCATGTCGTAGAGCGCGGTGCCGGTCTTCATCGTCATCGGGATCCGGATCGTGTGCCGGTAGCCGAGCTCGGTCTCGAACTGCCAGCGCAGCAGATTGACCATCTCGGCACGGAAGTCGCTGGCCGTGATCGAGTCGGCCTGTCGCGCGCCCAGGATCTTTCGCCACCGGTCGGACCCGTACATGCGGTCCACCCGGTCTGCGAACGCGTCGCCGTTGCTACCCGTGGCGCCCTTCACGATCATCGCCGGCGACCACAAGATCCACTGCTCTGACTTGAACTTCCCCTTCCGGAAAGCAGCGAGCGTCGCCATCGTCTCCCAGTGCAGCTCGGCTGCCTGCTGGTCGAGGAAGGCGAACATCGGTGCCCAGCGGACGTCATTGAGATCGGCGAGCATGCGCTTGACCGTGACGTTGCAGTCACCCGGGTAGATACGGAACGGCGCCCCGGGATGCCGCGCCTCAAGATCGGCCTTGATCCTGGCTGCGCGGGGCGGCAACTCCCCGAACGCGAACCGAGTGAAGGACGGGGTCGTTGACAAGGCGATGCGCGCGGACCCGTCGAACTTCTTCTCAGTGTCCCGGTCGAAGTTCTCGGGCTCGCCCGCCATCAGGTCGAGGTAGATTCGTTCCTCGACGGACTTGGCGGCCTGGTTGAACGCGGGCAGGTAGCCCTGGAGGATCTCCAGCTTGTTCCTTGACCAGTAGCTCCAGCCGCGCGCGGTCATGGGTCTTCCCCCCTAGCTACGCAGATATCGCCGCAGCATGAGCGTCGCCCGGACGTCGTCCTCGTTGTAGTCCAGTAGCTCAAGCCACGCCTGTTCGTAGCCGGCCCGCGCTTTCGCGATCCATTCCGCTGAGCTCTCCCCATCAAGCCCCTGCGTGCGCCAGCTGGCGCCCCCAAGAGGCGCCAGCGTCTTGAGGCTGAAGCCATCCGTGCTCGAGAACCGGCCACGCACGAACTCAAGCAAGTCGGTCGCAACGGCGAGGAGGTCCGCCGCGTCACCGCCGACCTTCTCGAGGAACCTTCGTTCGGTGACTCCGTAATGGAACAGGCGAACCTGTAGCCCAGCTTCCTGGGCTTCTCGGATGACGTCGGACACCTGGCTGACCAAGGACTTGGCTTGGAGCACATCGGGATCGGAGACCACCTGGGACGACCCAACGCTGTGGTACTCGGAGTCGGCCACTCCGCGGCGGGTGACGAGGTAGCCCCAGAGGTAGACGCCCGTATCGTCGTGTTCGACATCCAGGTCGATCTCGACGTCGGCCTCTTCGAGGTCGTCGCCGACAACTTCGCGACGTGCCTCGACCTCTCCAGCGATGTCGGGCTTGAGCACCACCTCGTCAGTGCTCTCCGATTCCTCAGCGACGACGGGCAGGATGCGTGCGACGGCTGCTTCGATCTCCTCGGTCAGTCCGGCGCCAGTCAACGCCGCACGGACGGCGCCGCGGGTCGCATCCGCAGTGGCACCGGGGGTGACGTTCGCTGCGACCTGTTCGGCACGCTCGACGATGCTTACTAAGGCTGCATGATCGGCGTTGCTTGAGTCGTAGGCCTCGAACGGCACGTAGAAGACGTTTTTGTCGAAGTCGCGGGGACCGAAAAGGCCAACGTTCTGCAGCGGGGTCACGCGCCGGAGCAGTACCTCAGAGTTGAGGATACCGACGAGGTACCGGCCCTCAGCAAGGCTGCCGACTGGGGCCCAGTAAAGCTTGTGGTCGATGACGGCCGTTGGATCCTGAACTAGCGCTGCGGTCAGAGCCGATCCAGCCTTTGTATAGACGACTCGCTGGCTCGCGATTGGAAGCTGTGAGGACAACTGGCTCATGTAGTCGATCCGAGTGAGCAGGTCCGAGGGGTCCGTCTGGACCTTGTTGCTCTCCCAGGCCGTCTCCGCCTGCGTCCACCAGTCAGAGAGCCCCTGGTTCTCGGCGATCTCGCTGGGGCGCATGAGCCGGTCATTCTCGAGTGGCAACACACTCAGGATCGGCTCGAGCGGTCGGTACGGGGCAATGCTCTCGCCCAGGTAGGTACGCCGCACGTGCTCGGTTTCCACAGATCCTGTCAGCGTCGATACGTACTTCCACGGCTCTTTCTCCTGGCTCGTTCGGCGTGACCGAACGCGCCGGCGACCCGCGCCTGCACCGAGCGCGCTTGCAGGCGCGTCTTCGACTGTGACGAGCACACGAGGAACGAGGATGGCGCCTTGTCGGAACTTGCGCTTGTACGGAGAGACGGGAAGGTCGTCGCCCGCATTCAGCTGGAACACGTTTCCGTTGGAGATGGTGAAGGTGGACTTAGCCTGCTGCCAGGTCGCGTCCGGAGCGCGCAGTGTCGAGTGCCACTTTCGCACCGCCTTCGTCATCCCGACCGCAAGGTTTGTGCGGGACCCGCTGATCACACACGACACCATGGGGAATCCGGTTGGAGCCTTGGTCAGGTCCCAGGTCTCGCCGAAGGAGACGGTGATGTCGCCTGCCTGAGCCGAGGACCACTTCCCTGACCGGAAGCCGGTGTGCGGCAGCCGGGTCAGCGTGCCGTGTGGCATGACGAAGGCGAACGAGCCTTCCGGGTTGAGGTACATCTCGACGGCCCGCGTCACGAACAGTGTCGAGAGGTCGCGGCCCGAGGCGCCGAGTCCTCCAGTGAGGAGATTCCTGGGCTTCGCCAACGCCTTGTAGCGGGCCTTCATCGCGTCGGTCATCTTGCTGTAGCGGAGCCACGGCGGGTTCCCGACCAGCACGTCGACGCGGTTCTCAGGCAGGGCGAGCCAGATCGGTCGGATCAAGTTGCGGACGTAGTAGCCCCAGATGTGGTTGCGACCGCTGCGAGCGAGGTCTCGCATGGTCGCGAAGGTCTGCCCGAGGATCGTGCGGTCCTCCTCCGCGATCTTGAACTGCTTGAAGACCGGCGTGATCAGTGTGCGGTGCAGCGTTCCAGAATCATCGAGCGCAAGATCGGCCATGCGGGCCACCAGGCGGTCGAACACTGCGGCGTCCTGGAGAACCGACATCGGGAACACGAGGTCGTCATCACCGATGATGCCGCCACCCTTGCCGACCAGGTCGTCAGCCGTCGTGGCGATTGAGACGGCGTCGTCACGTGTGAACAGGTCTCGGTTCTGCTCCCATTGGAGCGAGTCACCGAGGTAGATCGGAACCGAGATGGCTGGCCGCTCCGAGTGACGCAGTCGTTCCGGGCCGATGGCCAGTAGGTAGGTGACTCGCGCCAGAGTTACTGCGACAGGGTGGATGTCCATGCCCAAGACGTGACTAGTCAGGCCATCGACAGCTTCTCCGACGCCGAGACCAGCGGTGTCGGCGGCATCCAGGTACGCGCGAGCCGCGTGGAAGACAAAGGTGCCCGAGCCGCAGGAGGGGTCGAGGACTCGCTGGTTGAGTGGGTCGGTGACGGTCGCGTTCACGACCCTGTCCGCAAGCCAGTCGGGGGTGTAGTACTCGCCCAGCTTCGCCCGCATCTCCTGAACAATGATCGACTCGTACAGGTGCTTCAGGACGTCGTGCTCGACGCCGCTCCAGTCGAACCGGGAGACCCGGTCGGCCAGGGTGCGAACGAACGTCGCCCCTCCCGGAACGGCCACAAGCCAGTCAAAGAAGTCGGCCTCCACTACCCCGTGGATCTGGGCCTCGTCGAACTCGCGGCCGGTGACTAGGTCCTCCGCGGCCACGGGCCCAGCGGCCGACACGTCGATTCCCAAGACGGCGTGCGCGATGATCTCTGCGGTCAGGACGAGCAGCGTGTGATTGATGAACGCGTCGGAGTCGTCTTCGAAGTCCGATCCGAAGGCAGTCTTCAGCAGCTTGGCCCACAACTGGCGCTTGAGGACGACCTCGGGAGCTTCTCGGTGAGCCTCGTAGAGCGCCGATAGCTCCCGGAAGTCGAGGAGGTGTGCTGGTGAGCTGGCGCCCAAGCGCTGCTCGATTTCGGCCGGCGTCGGCGGGACAGCGGTCTCAGAGGCGAGGATCGCCTCGAGCCAGAGCAGCAGTGCGTCCGCGTCGGCGGCGTTCTCCAGCGAGGAGATCTCGACGAACTCGTCGTTCTGCACCAAGTCATAGAGCACCCACGTGACGCCGTCAGTCAGGATGCCGACGAAGCGGCGTCCATACTGCGCCTGCCGAGTCTTGAGATAGCCCTTGAGCTGTTCTTGGCCGTCGGCCCGGACCGCGGCGTTGCGGAGGTCCTTCTTCACCTCGATCACGCAGTGGCAGATGGCAATGTCGATGCGCCGACGGGTGCCGTCCGCCGTCTGCTCCTCGAGCTTAGGTGCCTGGTCTGCCGTGAGGTTGAGCTCTCCGCCGGCCAGGAGGGTTTGAATCTCGGACTGGATGTCGGCCTCAGTGTGGATTCCACGTGTCGCGAGGCGCTGCACAGCCCTGGTGATGATCTCGTTCGCCACTCAAGTCCCTCCGGTTGACCGTGACGCGGTCAACAGTAGGGGTTCAGGCCTGTGTGCGATGGGGGATCGCGGGCGGAAGATCGAGTCGTTCACGAGCCAAACCGCCCTTCACACGATACGGACCATTCGTGGCAGACGCTCCTAGCAGCGCGTACAGCGGGGAGTGCACCTGCCGATATCGGCGAGTTCGGGTGAGTCAGTGGACGGCAGCGACCTGGACGCCCTGGCGGCATGCGCTCCCGGCGTGCAGACCCGTCGCAACGTCGGCGCACGGATTCGGCCGATCGACTCACACGGAGCACCCTCGATCGTCGGCGGTTCGAACTACTGTCTGCCCATGCTTCGTCGCCTTGATTCCACGACTCAGTACAGGTCGCTCGGCCAGGGGTTCTGGCCCTCTAGCATTGCCTTCGGCAAGCGCACTGTCATCTACGGGCACAACGGCAGCGGCAAGTCCACCCTCTCCGACCTCCTTCTTGAGATCGCGGCGGGCAGCTCACCCATTGACGCGACGTGGGAAGACGAGAGCGGCAACACACACAGGATCGTGAAGGGCGGGGGAGGGCCGTCGCCCTCGATGGCGGTCTTCACCAAGTCATGGGTCCAGAAAAACCTCTCGGAGTTCCTCGAAGGAGCGGGCGCCTCGCCCATCGTGACCCTCGGCGAGGAGGCGATCGAGGCCAAGGAGCAGGAGCAGGAGCTGCTCGAGCAGATCGAGGACTTCGGCTCCAAGGCGAAGGAGGCCGACAAGCGGGCTCAGGACCACGCCACCAAAGCCAAGAAGCTCGCGACCGCGGCTCAGGACGCCATCGCGGACCAGTTGAGGGAGTTCGACTACACGCGCTTCAGCAAGAATCGCTACTCCATGCCAGTGGTGGAGGGACTGCTCCGCGACTACAAGGGCGAGTACCCCGATGAAAACCAGCACGCGGAGGCGCTCAAGCGCCTCGGCGAAGGCGCCGCCGAACAAGTCACCGACGTGGCGCCGCCGCCTGATGGCCTCGCAGGCGCGCTCGCGAGCCTTGATGCGGTGCTGACCGCAACCCCCACCAGCGTCGCGCTCGAATCTCTCGCCGCCGACCACAGTCGTCAGGCATGGGCGGAACGGGGCATGCAGCTTCACGAGGAGCTGGACGAGTGCCTCTTCTGTGGCAACGCCATCACGTTGGAGCGGCGCAAGCAGCTTGCGAAGCACTTCGACAAGAGTTGGTTCGAGATCCGCGAGCGTGCCCAGGCGCTGTTGGGGGAGGTGCAGCGAGCTGAAGCTGCCTCCTCGGCCTGGCTCACGACGCTCCCCGACCCCTCGGAACTGGTCAGTGAGCTGCGAGACGGCTACGGCGAGCACCTCAAGGCCGCCCAGCAGGAGGTGACGGCGCGGCACGAGGTGCTGGGGCAGCTCACCGCCGTGCTGAGCGCCAAGGTGGAAGACCCGAGCACGACACCCGCCGCCCCTGATTGGGCTCTCCTCGAAGCCACCTTCTCGGTGGCGGCCATGCAGCAGGCCATCTCCGAGCACAACAAGCAGGCCGACGAGCACTCGGTTGTCACCGAGGAACGCTGTCAGACCGTCCTTGACTACATCATCGGCTCCCGCAGCGAGGCCTTTCGGCACCTTGAGGCGCAGGCCACCGCCGACAAGACCGAGGCCAAGAAGGCAGGGGAGGCGGCTGACCTTGCCGACCGCAGACTTGAAGACGTTCGTCAGCAGCAGTTCACTACCAGCAAGATGGCCGCAACGCTTACAAAGGACTTGGCCCGGGTCTACGGCAAGGACCACTTGAGCGTCACGGTGACCCCCGATGGGAAGTCCTACTCATGCCGTAGGGGGAACGAGGCCGCCCGCCACCTCAGCGACGGGGAGCGGACCACGCTTTCCCTGCTCTACTTCCTCCGCAAGCTCCAGGACGAGACGAACCGCAGTGCCCCCGCCGAACGCATCGTGGTGGTGGACGATCCCTCCAGCTCGCTGGACCGCGAGGCGCTCTTCGCAACTCACCAGTGGCTGCACGACACCCTCAAGGACTTCGGGCAGTTCGTGGTTCTGACCCACGACTTCCACCTTCTCCGGCTGTTCCTCAAGTCCCAGAAGAACCGTTGGACCGAGTCGGTGAAGAAGATCGACAAGGGGGACGCAGCGGAGAAGCAGTTCCCCGCCGTCGCCTTCCTAGAGGTGTTCAGCACTACTCAAGGCGAGCAGCGGGTCAGCAGGATGGAAGAGCTCCCGCGGATGCTCAGGAACAACGTCTCGGAGTACGCCTACCTCTTCTCGATGGTGATGAAGGGCGTCGCCGATGCCACAGACTGTGAGCGTCTGTTCCTGCTCCCGAATGCTGCTCGCCGTGTCCTTGAGTCCTACGCGAACTACAGAGCGCCACACCTGCCTAACTTCGACCAGCAGTTGCGGAGCCTCATCGAGGATGAAGACGCTGCCGAGGCCTACAGGGACGTCTACGACTTCTGTAACCGCTACTCCCACGGAGAGGGGGGCGAGCACGTCGATGTGTTGGACGCTCGCGCGGTTCACGGCCAGATCCGCAGAACGATGGAGTTCCTCAAGGACGTGGATCCGAAGCACTTCAGCCGCATGTGCAAGGCCACTGCTGTGGACGAGGGGATCCTGGCCTGAGGTTTTCCATGGCCGGTGGTCGCGGCTCGTCCTCGCCGGAAAAACTCGATGGCGCCGCGCTCCGTGCCAGACGTCCAACCGGCACCATGGCGTCGACTAGACGTCATCCACACGCGCTCGCGTGGCCCCTGGCTCGCGACCAGCCGTCACGGCCGTGGGCCGCACTGGGGCCGCAGACGAACGAAAAACGACCCCTGACGATGGAAGACGTCGGAAGGTGTCTTCGCAGGTCAGGGGCCGTTTTCAGGCACCTAGACGGTGGGCATCACCCACGCGTGACTAGATGTCGTAGTAGAGCTCGAACTCGTGCGGGTGCGGACGCAGCTGCACGGGAGCGATCTCGTGCTCGCGCTTGTAGTCGATCCACGTCTCGATCAGGTCGGGCGTGAAGACGTTGCCGACGGTGAGGAACTCGTGGTCCGCCTCGAGGGCGTCGAGCACGGCACCGAGCGAGGTCGGCACCTGGGCGATCTCGGCCATCTCGTCCGGCGGGAGCTCGTAGATGTCCTTGTCGATGGGCGCGGCCGGCTCCGTCTTGTTCTGGATGCCGTCGAGACCGGCGAGCATCAGAGCGGAGAACGCGAGGTAGGGGTTGGCCGACGGGTCGGGGAAGCGGGTCTCGATGCGCTTGGCCTTCGGGTTGGTGCCCGTGATCGGGATCCGGACCGAGGCCGAGCGGTTGCGCGAGGAGTAGACCAGCGAGATCGGCGCCTCGAAGCCCGGGACCAGACGGTGGTAGGAGTTCACCGTCGGGTTGGTGAACGCCAGCAGCGCCGGGGCGTGCTTCAGGATGCCGCCGATGTACCAGCGGGCCATGTCGGAGAGGCCGCCGTAGCCGGTCTCGTCGTAGAACAGCGGGTCGCCGCCCTTCCACAGCGACTGGTGCACGTGCATGCCCGAGCCGTTGTCACCAAAGATCGGCTTCGGCATGAAGGTGACCGACTTGTTCTGCTCCCACGCGGTGTTCTTGATGATGTACTTGAACTTCATCACGTCGTCCGCGGCCTTGAGCAGCGTGTCGAACTTGTAGTTGATCTCCGCCTGGCCGGCCGTGCCGACCTCGTGGTGACCGCGCTCGACCTGCAGGCCGACGTTCTCGAGGTTGCGCACCATGTCGTCGCGCAGGTCGCCGTAGTGGTCGTACGGCGCAACAGGGAAGTAGCCGCCCTTGAAGCGGGTCTTGTAGCCCAGGTTGTCGCCCTCGGCGCCCGAGTTCCACCAGCCCTCGACCGAGTCGATGTGGTAGAAGCCCTCGTTCGGAGCGGTCGAGTAGCGGACCTTGTCGAAGATGTAGAACTCGGCCTCGGGGGCGAAGTACGCCGTGTCGGCGACCCCGGTCGTGTTCAGGTAGGCCAGCGCCTTCTTCGCGATGTTGCGCGGGTCGCGGGAGTAGGGCTCGCCGGTGATCGGGTCGTGGATGAAGAAGTTCAGGTTGAGCGTCTTCGACTTCCGGAACGGGTCGATGTACGCCGTCGTCGGGTCCGGGAAGAGAGCCATGTCCGACTCGTTGATGGCCTGGAAGCCGCGGATCGACGAGCCGTCGAAGCCGAGGCCGTCGTCGAACACCGACTGGTCGAACGACGAGACCGGGACCGTGAAGTGCTGCATGATGCCCGGCAGGTCACAGAAACGGACGTCGACATTCTCGACGCCCTCGTCCGCGATGAACTTGAGCAGCTCTTCGCTGTTGCTGAACATTCGTTCCTCCTCGGCTGACCAAGGTCAGCCACCAGTCTGGAATCCGACTCTTTCGGAATCGAGGGGCTTGATCGCGGCATCGTACCTACGCAACGCTGCGCGACGACCGCCTGTCCAGGAACCTACGGAGGGGCGGTTTCTCGACCATGACCATATTGTTTCGGGGATGTAACAGGTTTCTGAGAGCGCGATCCCGCCGCTCCGGATCGGGTCCGTGAGGTGGCCCCGGTCGGTGGCACTAGGGTGACGGCGATGTCTGAGCAGCCGGCCCACTCCGTTCCGTTCCCGACCGCGTCCTGGGGGCGCCGGATCCTCGCGCTCTTCATCGACTGGACCGCCTCGACGCTGGTCGTCATCGCGTTCGTCGGCCTCGACGAGTACGGCGAGCCCGGGTCGCCTGCGCAGATCTACACGCTGGTCGTCTTCGTGGTCGAGGCGGCGCTCTTCACGTGGCTCCTCGGAGGCTCGTTCGGCAAGCTCGCGACCCGCCTGCGCGTCGTACCTGCGCGCGGCCGGGGCCGCCTGTCCAACCCGCTCACCCTGCTGGCCCGCCAGGTCGCGATCGCGCTGGTGATCCCGCCGCTGGTGTTCAAGCAGGACGGCCGGGGTCTGCACGACATCCTCGCCGGCACCGCCACCGTCACGATGGACACCTACCGCCGCCTCACGACGACCGGCGTTTAACCTTCGGCGCCACCGGTCAGTCTCCTGGGCGAGGAGGCGACGGGTGGCCAACGAGTTCTACATCGACTACGACGGATCGGGCAGCGCAGCTGCCCGGTTCGCGACCAAGGGGGCGGAGCTCGACCTCGCCGCCGCGCAGGGCGCCGAGGGGTCGGCGACCGGCATGCACGGACCGATGGGTGCGGGCACCGCGCCGGTCCAGTCCGCGGCCGACGACATCCTGGTCGCGCTCGGCGGCCGACTCCGTGTCTTCTCCGCGGAGCTGCTCGCCCTGAGCACGCTGGTCAACAACACGATCCAGGTCACCAACGAGATCGACGTGGAGTACCAGCTGTGACCAGTGAGGCTGCCGACCTGCGCTACCCCTACCCGGTCGAGGACCCCGAGGTCCTCGAGCAGCAGGGGCGTGCGATCAGCAACCTCGGCGTGCTGCTGCTCGACACGCACGCCGAGGTCAACGACGACGAGCTCAAGCTCGCCCGATCCTGGCGCTCCGACACCGCGACCAAGGCCGCCAGCGACGTCCGGCACCTCGCCACCGCGATGCTGGGCGACAGCAGCTCCCTCGCCGACGCGGCGGCCGCGATCACGACGTACGTCGGACACGTCGAGGAGGCGCGCGCCGACATCGACGGCATCCGCAAGAAGTACGACGACGCGAACGCCGATCGCATCCACGACAACCAGCACCCGCCCGACTGGGTGGACCACCGGTTCGAGCACGAGGAGTGGCGGGAGAGCACCCAGTACGCCTTCGAGCAGAAGGCCAAGGACCTCGACGACGAGCGGACCGCCGTGCTGGCCACCCTCCGGACCCGCAGCCAGCCGGCCGTGGCGGTCCTCGACGCGACGCTCGCGCGGTTCGTCGGCAACAACCCGCCGACCAGCCAGAGCCTCGGCGAGGTCGCGTTCGAGAAGGCGTCGCAGAACCTCGAGCTCACCGGCGGCCGCTACGATTTCCAGCTCCGGCAGGCGGGGCTGCTCACCGGCCCGTCGCCGGACGGCTTCTACGCCGAGTGGCTGGCCAACGCCGAGCGACAGGGGGTCGAGCCCGGCGTACTCGTGCAGATCGCGCGCGACCACGGCATCACGCCGGACTCGTTCGACGTGCTCGAGGGCCTGGAGGCGATCACCGACCCCGACGGCAAGACGTTCTTCCTCCTGCCGGAGGGCGTCAGTGGCGACGACGCCCGCGACGCGGCCCTGATGACGTTCATCCTCAACGCCGGCACCGACTACGGGGAGGGGACCGCCCACGACTTCCCGATCGAGCCGTACACGTCGGACTACGTGCGCTACATCAAGGAGCGCCAGGAGGCCAACGACTGGAGCTACGACGACGACGTCGCCTTCGTCGACGGCAACGGCGGTCGGCTCGTCACCACCCCCAACGGCATCCTGATGGGCGCCGGCGGCAACTGGCTGCAGGACGTCTACAGCCAGAAGGGCGGCACGACCTGGGGCGACATCTTCATGGTCAACGTCGACGACAGCGACCCCGTCGCGGCGTTGAAGGCCTCGATCCAGGCCGGCAGGGCGGTCTACGACGACGGCAACGGCAGCGTCTACACCGGCAACCTCGACCTCGACCGGCTGCTGCACCACGAGGAGCGTCACTCCCACCAGTGGGCCGAGGAGGGGTACGCCGGGTTCCTGTCCTCCTACCTCTGGGAGCAGATCACCGGCGGCAACCACACGGAGGAGGACGCCGGCCTCGGGGACGGCGGCTACAAGTGAGGCGGTTGCCCCTGGTGGTCGCGGTCGCGGCGGTGCTCGGACTCGCCGCCTGCGACACCGGCGACGACTGGAGCCCCGACGCCCAGTTCGCGCCGTCGCTCCGGCCGGCGCTCGGCGTGCGGGTGACCGACGGCGACCTGAGGTTCTGGACCGGCACACCCTGCCGTCGGGTCACCCGGGTCGCGCTGACCTTCGACGCCGGCACCGACGAGAGCGTCTCCTGGGTGCTCGGCTCGCGCCGCGCCCGTGGCGTCGTGCTCACCCGGCTGAGCCTGGCCGGCTCCCACCGGGGCTTCACGGTCACCGAGCCGCTGCCCGAGGGCTTCGACTGGACCGACGCCGACCGGGTCTCGTTCAGCGCCGACGCCGCGGGGGAGGTGTGGGGGACCACCACCGACCTCGACGTCGTACGCGACGAGTCCGACGACCACGCCGCCGACGTCTACTACTTCGACCAGGTCGGCTGGCTCGGGCACGACGGCGTCGCGGAGCGCAACGGCGAGGACTTCCTCACGCCGTGCACGCCTGACCCCTCCTGACGCCTTGGTTTCGAGGCTCGCGTCGCTCGCACCTCAACCAGCGGCGGGGATCAGCGACCCTTGAGGTTGCCGCGCATGCCCTTCATGCTCGTCGGCACCGGGCCACGGGGGAGCGGGACCTTGGGCCGCTGGGCGTCGAGCGCCTTCAGCCGCTGGAGGATGTCGGTCTGCTCGGCGGGCTTCACCTGACGGCCCAGCTTCTGCACGTGCTTGACCAGCTTGGGCAGCGGCACCTGGCCCTCGCCGGACCCGACCAGCACCTCGTGCACGGGGTAGTCGGAGGCCACCCGCTCGTGCTTCTTGCGCTCGCTGATCATCAGCGGCCGCAGCCGGTTGGGGTTGCCCTCGCCGACGAGGACGATGCCCGGAGGCCCGACCACGCGGTGGACCATGTCCTGCTGCTTGGTGAAGCCGACGACCTCTTCGAGCTTCCAGCCGCGGCGCAGCATGGTGAGCGCGCGGGCACCGGCGCCGACCTGGCCCTCCATCCGCGCGTACGCCGCCTTCTGCGCGCGCCGGCTGAAGACGATCATCATGCCGAGGAAGCCCAGCAGGACGCCGCCGACGATCGACATGATCAGGCCGATCGTGCCGCTGCCGGGCAACAGCCAGAAGATGCCGAAGCCGATCCCGCCGAAGAGGAGGAACGCGGCGAGCATCCACCAGCCGACGGCGCGGTCGACCTCCCTGGTCATCTTGAAGGTCTCGATGACCTGCCGGCGCCGGCTCATGGTCGAGGGGTCGAGGGGCTCTTTAGGCTCTTTCGCCATCGTGCTGTGCTGCCTACCTGACTTGTAGGGATGTGCTGGTGGTCGGAGCTCAGGCGGTGGCGCTGCTGTCGAGTGCCCGGGCGTCCATCGCCTGACGGTACAGGCGACCGGCACGGTACGACGAACGCACGAGCGGTCCTGAGAGCACCCCGGCGAAACCGATCTCGTCGGCCTCCTCCTTGAGCTCGACGAACTCCTCGGGCTTCACCCACCGCTCGACGGGGTGGTGGCGCACCGACGGCCGGAGGTACTGGGTGATCGTGAGCAGCTCGCAGCCCGCGGCGTGCAGGTCGCGCATCGCCTGGCTGACCTCGTCGCGGGTCTCGCCCATGCCAAGGATCAGGTTCGACTTGGTCACCAGCCCGAACGCGCGGGCCTGGGTGAGCACGTCGAGGGAACGGTCGTAGCGGAAGGCCGGCCGGATCCGCTTGAAGATCCGCGGCACCGTCTCGACGTTGTGGGCGAGCACCTCGGGACGCGACTCGAAGACCTGCTGCAGCAGGTCGGGCACGCCGTTGAAGTCGGGGATGAGGTTCTCGACGCCGGTGTCGGGGTTGAGCTCGTGGATGGCCCGCACCGTCTCGGCGTACAGCCAGGCGCCGCCGTCGTCGAGGTCGTCGCGCGCCACGCCGGTGATCGTCGCGTAGCGCAGCTCCATCTTCTTGACCGACTCCGCCACCCGCCGCGGCTCGTCACGGTCGAGCGGCTGCGGCTTGCCGGTGTCGATCTGGCAGAAGTCGCAGCGACGCGTGCACTGGTCGCCGCCGATGAGGAAGGTCGCCTCGCGGTCCTCCCAGCACTCGAAGATGTTGGGGCAGCCGGCCTCCTGGCAGACGGTGTGCAGACCCTCGGACTTCACCAGCTGCTGGAGGGCGGTGTACTCCGGCCCCATCTTCGCCCGGGTCTTGATCCACGAGGGCTTCCGCTCGATCGGAGTCTCGGCGTTGCGGACCTCGAGGCGGAGGAGCTTGCGGCCTTCGGGAACGGGGGCTGACACGTCGACAACCCTACCTCCGGGCGCGTGAAACTCGGTGGTCGAGGAACCCGTTGGTCGAGGAGGTCGCGCAGCGCCGTCGCCCCGTTGGTCGAGGAGGTCGCGCAGCGCCGTCACCCCGTTGGTCGAGGAGGTCGCGCAGCGACCGTCACGAGACCCCTCAGGGCACGTCGCGCCGGTGGAACGACGCCAGGGACGCTGCCGCGAAGAGAACCAGACCGGTGCCGAGGTACCACAGCGCGCGACCGATCGGCAGGGTCTTCTCGACCGAGCACTGCTGTCCCTCGAACTCGATTCCCCCTGTGCACGGCACCTCGGCCCAGTACTTCGCTCCGTCCAGGATGACCGCGCCGATGTTGAGCCCCGGGTTCCAGACCGAGCCGATCCCGATCACCGCGAGAACGACGCCACCTGCCACGCTCGCAGCGAGGAGTACGCCGAGCGCGGCGACCGTGCTGCGGAAGAGCATCGTGAGCGCGTAGCCGGCCAACGCCGCGGCAGCCGCGACACCCGCACCGCGCCAACCGCTCTGCAGGCCGTCGAGGAGGATCCCGTCACCCACGGGGAGGTCCCGCGAGCTCGCGACGACTCCCAGGCCCAGCCAGTAGACCGTGAACACGAAGCCGGCGAAGAGCCCGGTCAGCCCGGCGACCACCCCGGCCTTGGCCGCCCACACCAGCGGCCTCCGCGGCTCGAACAGCAGCTGGTTGCTCACCGAGCCGCTGGCCCAGTCGTGGCCCGCGAAGGTGGTGCCGATCAGCATCATCAGGATCGCGACCACGATCACGACCGCGAGGCCGGACTGCTCGTCCTCAGCGGCGAGGTCCAGCTCGTCGTAGTAGACGTACCAGTCGGGCTGGGGGAGGGCGCTGAGCTCGCAGGCGGTCCGCACGTCGTCGGGGACCTGGTCTCCGATGAAGTTCTCAGGGTTCTCGAGGCACTGCTCGAACTGTCGCTGATAGACCTTGCGCTGGGACTCCTCGGCCGCCTGCTCCTCGGCGTAGGCCAGCTGGCTGGCCGCGGGGGGACGGGTGTTGAGCACGGTCGCAACGCCGATGACCGTCGGGATCGCGACCGCGACCACCAGGATCACCAGCACCGCGCGGCGGCAGAGCAGGCGGGTCAGCTCGACCCGCAGCAGGCGGCTCACGCGACGGCCTCGCTGTCGGCGGCGGCGTCGTGGCCGAGCTGCTCGGCCTCGGTGAGCTGGAGGAAGTACGACTCGAGGTCGGCGCGCAGCGGGCTGAGCTCGGTCAGCCAGATCCCGGCCTCCCCGAGCACCCGGGTGAGCTCGGCCGGGTCGCCGGCCTCGACGTGGAGCCGGCCGTCGATCGTCGCGGGCTCGAACCCGGCGCGGGCGAGCACCTGGCCCGCGACGGCCGGGTCCGGCACCACCACGCGGTACGACGTACCGATGCCGAGCAGCTCGTCGACCGTGCCGGACGCCAGCAGCCTGCCGTTGCCGATGATCGTCGCCGAGGTGCAGACCTGCTGGACCTCGGCCAGGATGTGCGAGCTCAGCAGCACCGTGACGCCGGAGGCGCCGAGGTCGCGGATGGTCTCGCGGATCTCGCGGATGCCGGCCGGGTCGAGGCCGTTGGTCGGCTCGTCGAGGATCAGCAGGTCCGGCTCCTTGATCAGCGTCGCGGCGATCGCGAGCCGCTGCTTCATGCCGAGGGAGTAGGCCTTGTAGCGGTCCTTCTCGCGCCCGGCGAGCTTGACCGTCTCGATCGCCTCGTCGACCCGGGACGCCGGCGCGCCGATCGCCCCGGCGAGCAGCATCAGGTTGCGCCGGCCGGTGAAGTTGGGGGAGAACTTGGGGGACTCGACGACCGCGCCCACCCGGCCGATCACCTGCGGCAGCCGCTCGGGCACGGCCTGGCCGAAGAGCCGCATCGTGCCGCGGGTCGGCCGCGCCAGTCCGAGCAGCATCCGGATCGTCGTGGTCTTGCCGGACCCGTTGGGTCCGAGGAAGCCGTGTACGCCGCCGGCCGGCACGGCCAGGTCGAGGCCTTGTACGGCGACCCGCACCTCGCCGCGCAGGCTGCGGAACTCTTTGCGCAGGCCGGTGGTCTCGATGACCAGATCGCTCACCCGAGGTCTCCTTTGTATGTCGTCCCTCCGGACGTCAGACGATCTGACCACGCGAAAGGTTGCCCGGGAGGACAGACACGCCCGGACCGGGTGCCGATCAGAGGCTGGGTGTCAGCAGCGGGATCTGGGGCGTGCGGCCCGGCTCGGGGCGGGCGTCGTAGTCGGGGGTGGCGTCGTACGGCTGCCACGCGAGGAGCTCGCCCAGGTGCTGGCGGACGGAGGGCAGCACCTCGGTCACCGGGACGTCGCGGCCGAGCTCGTGGGTGAGCGAGGTGACGCCGGCGTCAGCGATGCCGCAGGGGACGAATCGGTCGTACCACCCGAG
>NZ_JACEHF010000020.1 GCF_014180685.1 Nocardioides pelophilus
CCCCCCGCCCCCCCCCCCGCCGTTAGGAACTGATGTGACCGGACTCCTGATCCTCGCCCTGGCTGCGCTCGCCGCGGTCGGGTTCGGCCTCCACCGACGCCGGGTCGACGGCCGCTTCGTCGCGCACCGCGACGCCAGCCCCAGCACGTGGGACCACGTCGCCGCGGCCGCGCCGTCCGCCCTGCCGGGGGAGCGAGCCACGCTCGTGCAGTTCTCCTCGGCGTTCTGCGCGCCGTGCCGCACCGCCCGTGTCGTGCTGTCCGACGTCGCCACCCAGGAGGACGGCGTCCGCCACGTGGAGATCGACGCCGAGCAGCACCTCGACCTCGTGCGGGCGCTCGACGTACGACGCACGCCGACCACCCTGATCCTCGACGCGGGCGGGCACGAGCTGCTCCGCGCCGCGGGGGCGCCGCAGAAGCAGCAGGTCCTCGCGGCCCTGCGCGCACCGCAGGTCGAGGAGGTCGCGCAGCGACCGTCACGAGACCGGAGGTCCGCGTGACCGGCCTCGACCCCCGCGGGCCGCGCTTCACCGCGTCGGTGACCGCAGTGCTCCTCGCGGTCGCGCTGGTCGTCCCCGAGTCGCTCGCCACCGTGCTCATCGCGGTGCAGGCGGCGCTCTTCGCGATCGGCGTCGGCCTCGGCGTGCAGCGCACTCCCACCGGGATCATCTTCCGGCAGCTGGTCCGGCCCCGGTTGACGCCGCCGACCGAGCTAGAGGAACCGGGTCCGCCGCGGTTCGCCCAGGGCGTCGGCCTCGGCTTCGCGGTCGTCGCGCTGGTCGGCTACCTCACCGGCGCGCTGCTGGTCGCCCAGGTCGCGGTCGGGTTCGCGCTCGTCGCGGCCCTGCTCAACGCGGTCTTCGGGTTCTGCCTCGGCTGCGAGATGTACCTGCTGGGCGCCCGGTTCAGGACCGCTCGAGCAACACCGTGAACGGACCGTCGTTGACCGACGTCACCTGCATCATCGCGCCGAACACCCCGCGTTCGACGTGCGTGCCCAGCCGCTCGAGCTCGGCGCAGACCAGGTCGTAGATCGGCTCGCTCACCGGGCCCGGCGCGGCTGCCGTCCAGGTCGGCCGGCGACCCTTGCGCGCGTCGCCGTACAGCGTGAACTGGCTGACGACCAGCACCGGCGCACCGACGTCGGAGGCCGACTGCTCCTCACGGAGGATCCGCAGGTCGCGGATCTTGCGCGCCATCCACGCCGCGTCGTCGGCGCCGTCGTCGTGGGTGACGCCCAGGTAGACCAGGAGCCCGGGGCCGCCGGTCGAGCCCACGACCTCGCCGTCGATGGTGACCGAAGCCGATAGGACCCGCTGGACGACCGCTCGCATGGGGCCCATTGTCGCGGTCGTGTTGTCGCGGTCGTGCCGGAGCGCCGGATCGCCGAGGCATCTGCGACGATGTCCCGATGGAACAGAGGTCAGGAGTCGTCGACCCGCAGGCACTGCTGATCACGGTCGCGCCGACCGGCGCGGAGACCTCCAAGGCCGACTTTCCGCAGCTCCCGACCACGCTGGAGGAGCTGGTGCGGACCGCGCAGGAGTGCGAGGCCGCGGGCGCCGCCATGATCCACGTCCACATCCGCGACGACGAGCACCTCCCCACCCTCGATCTCGCCCGGCTCACCGACACCGTCCAGGCGTTGCGCGAGGCCACCGACCTGGTCGTCCAGCTCTCGACCGGCGGGTCGGTCCACGACCCCCTCGAGACGCGGCTCAAGGTGCTCGACGCCGAGCCCGACTCCTGCAGCCTGACCATGGGTACGACGAACTTCGGCGACGACGTCTTCAGCAACCCATGGCCGTTCGTGTGCGAGCTCTACCAGCTCAGTCAGGAGCGCCGGGTGGTGCCGGAGTTCGAGCTGTTCGACCTCGGGCAGGTCGCCGCGCTGCACCGACTGCTCGACCGCTACGGCCTGCCGTACGGCGGCCGCGTCCACTGTGACTTGGTCATGGGTGTGCCCGGCGGCATGCCCGGCACGGCGGACGCCCTGGTTGCCGCGGTCGCAGCGCTGCCGCCCCAGGTCACCAGCTGGTCGGCCACCGGGATCGGTCGGAGCACCTTGCCGGTGGCGCTCGCCTCCCTGAGCAAGGGCGGCCACCTGCGCGTCGGCATGGAGGACGTCCTCACCATCCGCAGGGGCGAGCCGGTGGAGAGCAACCGGCAGCTCGTCGAACGCGCGGTGGCGCTCGGCGAACTGGCCCAGCGACGCCCCATGACGACCACCGAGGCGAAGGAGCTCCTCGGCCTGAGGCTCGCAACGGTGTGACATTCCGCCAGATTCGTCGTTGGATGGAGCGGGGGAAGGTCATTTGTCCTACTTGACGGAGGGATCAGGTCCCGTGCGGGTCCTCGTGCACGACTACAGCGGTCACCCGTTCCAGGTCGAGTTGAGCGCAGAGCTGGCGCGGCGCGGCCACGACGTGACGCACTCGTGGTGCGAGGCTCACGTCTCCGGCAAGGGCAACCTCGGCGGCCACGACGAGGTCCGGTTCGAGTCGATCGGTCAGGGCGAGGTCGTCGAGAAGCTCAGCTTCGTGCGCCGCCTCGGGCAGGAGCTCCGCTACGGCGTGCAGCTCTCCCGCCAGATCCGCCGGCTCCGGCCCGACGTCGTGATGTTCGGCAACGTGCCGGTCCCGATGATGGCCGTCGTCACCTTCTTCCTCCTCGTCACCCGTCAACCCTGGGTGTCGTGGCAGCAGGACGTGCAGGGCGTCGCGATGCGCTCCTTCGCCGGCACCAAGCTGAGCCGCGGCTTCCTGGTCTTCGCCCACGTCGCCGGCTGGGTCGAGAAGTGGTGCAACCGCAGGGCCGACGCGATCGTCGTGATCTC
Organism: Nocardioides pelophilus; assembly: GCF_014180685.1. Lineage (GTDB taxonomy): Bacteria > Actinomycetota > Actinomycetes > Propionibacteriales > Nocardioidaceae > Nocardioides > Nocardioides pelophilus. Next base: position 2,839 of record NZ_JACEHF010000020.1, read on the forward strand.
GGATGCGTTCCTCGATGTCCACCGCGCCTGGGGTACGGCGGACAAGACGACCGTGATCCCGAACTGGGCGCCGCTCGGCGAGCTGGTGCCGACCCCGCGGGACAACGCGTGGGCACGGGAGCACGACCTCGTCGACACCCCCAACCTGGTCTACTCCGGCACGCTCGGCCTCAAGCACAACCCGCGGCTGCTGGTGCAGCTCGCGAAGGCGGTCCGCGACCGCGGCACCCCCACCCACCTCACGGTGATCACCGAGGGCACCGCCGTCGACGAGCTCGCCGACGAGGCCAGCAAGCTCGACGTACCGATCACGCTGCTGCCGTTCCAGCCCTACGAGCGCCTGTCCGAGGTGCTGGGCTCCGGTGACGTCCTGCTCGTCGTGCTCGACAAGTCGGCCGGCGCCTTCTCGGTGCCCTCCAAGACGCTGTCCTACCTCTGCGCCGCGCGTCCGATCCTCGGCCTGATGCCGTCGGAGAACCTCGCCGCGCACCTCATCGACGCCTCGGGTGGCCGCGTCCTGGAGCCGAACCTCGGCTCGATCCCCGAGGCTGCCGACTGGGTGGCCGAGGTGCTCGGCGACGAGGAGAAGCGGGAGAAGCTCGGCCGCCGTGCCCGCGAGCTCGCGGAGCGCGAGTTCGAGCTCACCCTGTGTGCGACCAGGTTCGAGGAGATCCTTCTCGACGTCGCTCGCTGAGTCGGCCTGGCCGGCTACTCGAGCTGGTCGAGGATCTCCTCGGCCACCGCCTGTGACTCCTCGGGGTAGGGGTGCCACGGCGTCGCGGAGTCCTTGAGGAGCTCGGCGCCGGCGATCCAGGGTTCGTCGGCACAGATGTCGTGGCCCTCGGTCGCGTCGAAGATGTCGACGAACTCCACGCCGACGTGATCGGCCGCGGCCGCGAGCGCGGCGTTGAACCCCTCGGCGATCCGCCGGGCGTACTCGTAGTCGCCCTCCGGCAGCGGCAGCAGCTCGCAGGTCGTGCCGGTCGGGATGATGTGGGGGTAGCCGATCACCAGCACCCGGGCGTTCGGCGCCCGCTCCTGGATCACGCGGAGCCCGCTGATCACGTCCTGCTCGATGTCCTCGAGCCGTGCGTCGACCCCGGTCGGCCCCGAGGCCGCGTCGATGTCGGTGCACGGCGCGCCCTTGGCTGCCGAGCCGAAGAACCTCGCACACCGCAGGATCCGACCGAACATGCTGTAGTTGTTGGCGCCGAGGCGGATCGTGACCAGGTCGGTTCGTTCGTCCAGTCCCTCGGCCTGCGGCGGGTGGTCGCCGACGAGAGTGGGCTGCGGTCGCGTGATCGAGTTCGTGTTCGCGCCGCTGCAGCTGTTGTCGACGAGCACCATCCCGGTCGCCTCGGCCACCCGGTGGGGATAGTTGTTCTGCGTGCGCTGGCAGCCGTCGCGACCGTCGCGCGGTCCGGTGCGCGGTGCCGCGGTGTACGAGTCGCCCAGCGCGACGTACTGGTCGCCCTTGCCGAACGCGTACTTCTCGTCCTGCTGCGGCTCCTCGTCGGACGTGCACGCGGCCAGGGCGGCGAGCAGCAGGCCGGCGGCGACGACGTACGAGAACCTCACGCCCAGGCCCTGAGGCGTGGGCATCATCAGTAGATGAGCGCCTGCGCGCCGTCGCGCAAGGCCTCCTCGACGAACACCGGCGCCCCCGCGATCCGGACGCCCGGCAGCACGTCGGCCTCGGTGATCTCGCGTCGCGCCGCGCACTGCCCGCACACGGTCACGGTTCCGAGCTCGAGGACGGTCGCGATCAGGTCGACCACCGGGGTGGCGAGGGGGAGGGCCAGCTCGGCGGCACGTCCGGGAACCGCCAGCCACGCGCCCTCGCCCGTGAGCCAGAGCGACACAGGTACGCCGGACGCCGCCGCGGTGGCCGCCACCGTGACTCCCTGGTTCGCCCGTTCCGGCGCATCGACGCCGCACGTCACCTTGATCACCAGCTCGCGTGCCATGCCCGCCACCCTAGAGGCAGGCCCGTAGCCGTCCTGCCTCCTAAGATGGTCGACCGTGGCCTTCGAGATTCCCGAGAACCTGCACCCCGACTGCGGACCCATCGCCTGGATGCTCGGCACCTGGCGCGGCAACGGCCACGGTGACTACCCGACGATCGAGCGGTTCCAGTTCGGCCAGGAGCTGATCTTCCAGCAGGACGGGCGCCCGTTCTTCCACTACATGGCGCGCGCCTGGATCATCGACGACGAGGGCAACAAGGTGCGCGACGCCGCCCAGGAGACCGGGTTCATCCGGGCTCGACCCGAGGGCAAGGTCGAGGTGCTCCTCGCGCACATGACCGGCTTCGTGGAGATCTGGCACGGCGAGGCCGCGGCCGGCAAGCTCGAGATCGTCACCGACGCGGTCGCGCGCACCGACTCGGCGAAGGAGTACACCGGCGGCAAGCGCCTCTACGGCAACGTCGAGGGCGACCTCCTCTACGCCTACGACATGGCCGCGGTGGGCCAGCCCCTGCAGCCCCACCTGTGGGCGAGACTGCAACGTGCCTGAAGCGGACTGGCGCCAAGCGCTGCGGGAGAAGGGCTACCGGCTCACTCCCCAGCGCGAGCTGATCCTGGCCGCGGTCGACGAGCTCGGCCACGCCACCCCGGACGAGGTGCTCGCCCAGGTGCAGCAGCACGCGTCGACGGTCAACGCCTCCACCGTCTACCGCACGTTGGAGGTGCTGGAGGAGCTCGGACTCGTCCGCCATGCCCACCTGAGCGACCGCGCGCCGACGTACCACTCGACCCGCGGGCACGAGCACTTCCACCTCGTCTGCCGCAATTGCCACAAGGTCGTCTCGGTGGACGCCGAAGACGCCGCGCCGTTCGTGGAATCACTGGCCACCCGCCATGCGTTCTCCCCAGACCTGGGGCACCTGACCGTGTTCGGTCGGTGCCATGACTGTGAAGGAACCCCATGAGCCCCCTGCTCGACCTGCCCGGCGCCGTCGCCGGTGACGGCATCGACGCGCCGGTCGCCGCTCACTACGGCTCGCTGTACGGCGAGCAGCGCGCCCTCGCCGCGGGGGAGGGGTTCGTCGACCTCTCCCACCGGGACGTGGTGCGCATCAGCGGCCCGGACCGGCTGACCTGGCTCCACTCGCTCACGACCCAGTTCTTCGAGGGGCTCGAGCCCGGCGTCTGGACCCAGGCGCTCGTGCTCAGCCCGCAGGGCCACGTCGAGCACGCCTTCGCCGGCGTCGACGACGGCGAGTCCTTCACCGCGCACACCGAGCCCGGCACGGCTGCCGCTCTGGTCACCTTCCTCGACCGGATGCGGTTCCTGATGCAGGTCGAGGTCGCCGACGTCACCGCCGACATCGCGGTGGCCTGGCGACCGTCCGGCAAGTACGACCTGGTGCCGCGCGACCAGCTGCGCGCGTACGCCGAGGCCGCCGGCCCGGCTGCGGGGCTCTGGGCCTTCGAGGCACTCCGGATCGAACGCGGGGAGCCGCGCTTCGGTATCGACACCGACCACCGCACGATCCCCAACGAGGTCGGCTGGATCGGTCCGGCCGTCCACCTCGACAAGGGGTGCTACCGCGGCCAGGAGACGGTCGCCCGGGTCCACAACCTCGGCCGCCCCCCGCGCCGCCTCACCCTCCTCCACCTCGACGGCTCGGAGAACCGCCTCCCGGCGGGCGGCGCCGATGTCACCGACGCCGGCGGCAAGGTCGTCGGCCGGGTCGGCTCGTCGGCCCGCCACCACGGGCTCGGCCCGATCGCGCTCGCCCTGCTCAAGCGCAACCTCGCGACCGACACACCCCTCCTCGCCGACGGCCTCTCCTCGGCCCAGGAGATCCTCGTCGACCCCGAGGTCGGCCTCCACTTCCGCCGCTGACCCCGGCACCCCGGTGGTCGAGGAGGTCGCGAAGCGACCGTCACGAGACCCCGCCACCCCGCTGGTCGAGGAGGTCGCGCAGCGACCGTCACGAGACCCCGCCACCCCGGTGGTCGAGGAGGTCGCGCAGCGACCGTCACGAGACCCCGCCACCCCGCTGGTCGAGGAGGTCGCGCAGCGCCCGCCACGAGACCCCGCCACCCCGCTGGTCGAGGAGGTCGCGCAGCCCCCGGTGGTCGAGGAGGTCGCGCAGCGACCGTCACGAGACCCAAGGTGGTCGAGGAGGTCGCGCAGCGACCGTCACGAGACCTCCGACCCCGGTGGTCGAGGAGGTCGCGCAGCGACCGTCACGAGACCCCGCCACCCCGGTGGTCGAGGAGGTCGCGCAGCGACCGTCAAGAGACCCCGCCACCCCGGTGGTCGAGGAGGTCGCGCAGCCCCCGGTGGTCGAGGAGGTCGCGCAGCGACCGTCACGAGACCCAAGGTGGTCGAGGAGGTCGCGCAGCGACCGTCACGAGACCCCCGACCCCGGTGGTCGAGGAGGTCGCGCAGCGACCGTCACGAGACCTCCGTTGGTTCGGCGCCCGGCTCGCCAGGCTTGAGGGCGCCGCGGTCCCTGCGTGCGCTCCAACTGCGGCTGGCAAGGTCGGACAGGTCCTCGAACCTGCCCTCGATCAACGCGATCCGTTTGGCGCGGCTCCAGCCCTGCACGCGCTTCTCGAACAGGAAGGCGTCGAGCACCCGCTGGAACTCAGCGGCCCAGACCAGGCGGACCGGCCGTCGGCGTCGGGTGTAGGCGGCCCCGAGGCCCTCGTTGTGCTCGGCGACTCTTCGCGCGAGATCGATGGTGCTCCCGACGTAGAAGGAGCCGTCCGCGCATTCGACGATGTAGGTCCATGGCATTGAGCGAGGATGCGGTGCCGCTCCGACGGAGCGGGTCGGCGCCGACGTTGCCGATGTGAGGCGTTCCGCGTCAGCGGGGGTTGTGGACGGTTAGTGGTCTCGTGACGGTCGCTGCGCGACCTCCTCGACCAACGGGGGTTGGCGCGACTTCGTCGGCGTCTGGGGGTGGCGGGGTCTCGTGACGGTCGCTGCGCGACCTCCTCGACCAACGAGGTTGGGGCGACTTCCTCGACCAACGGGGTGCCAACTGACGGGGGTCTCGTGACGGTCGCTGCGCGACCTCCTCGACCTTCGGGGGTTGGCGCGACCTCCTCGACCAACGGGGTTGGCGCGAGCCTCGACCGCCGGGGATGGCCGGGGGCCGTTCGACCGAAGGGTCAGGGGACGTCTTCCGGCTTGGGGAGCCGGTCGATCTTGTTGTCCTTGAGGTAGTCCTTGAACTCGTCCTGCGAGATCGCGGCCATCAGCTCGCGGGACTTCTCGATGTTGAGCAGGACGATGCTCTGGCCGTCGGCGGAGGTGCCGGTGCCGTCGGTGTAGGCGGTCATCCACTCGACCTCGCCGGCGCCGCGGCGGATCACGTCGAACCCGAGGTCGCGGATCTCGTCGTTGGTGAAGTCGTCGTCGAGGACCAGCAGCTTGCCGAGGTCGCCGATCAGGTTGGTGACGGTGAGCGGGTTGATGCGGGTGCCGGTGCGGGTGACCTCGAAGAGCACGGTGCGCAGGAAGTTCTGCTGCCGGTCGATCCGGTCGAAGTCGCCACCGGGGAGCGTCTTGCGCTCGCGGACGTACTCGAGCGCCTCCTCGCCGTTGAAGTGCTGGGTGCCGCCGTCGGCCGTCTCGAGGTCGACGCCGCCGATGGTGTCGGTGATGTCCTTGAAGCCCTCGAAGTCGACCACGGCGACGTGGTCGATGTAGATGTCGAGGGTGTTCTCGAGGGTCTCGACGAGGAGCTCGGGCCCGCCCCAGGAGAACGCCGCGTTGAGCTTGGCCTCGCCGTGACCGGGGACGTCGACCCAGGAGTCGCGGGGGAAGGAGACGACCTGGCTGTTCTGGTGGTCCTCGTCGAGGTGCCAGATCATCATCGTGTCGCTGAGCAGGCCGGTGTCGCCCTCCTGGAGCCGCTCCCGGACGTCCGTGCCGCGTCCGTCGACCCCGACGAGCAGCACGTTGAGCGCTTCCTTCGGCTGGGTGCGGTCGGGGCGGTCGTCGCGCTCGAAGTCGGCGTCGAACCGTGGGATGTCGTCGATCTTGCTGTTGAGCGACCACACCCAGGCGCCGATGCCGACCGTCAGGACGAGGGCCAGGGCGACGAGGATCGTCAGCGCCTTGTGGCGCCGGATGAAGCCGGGTGCCGCGGCTCGATGGCTGGTCGACGCGGTCGGCTCCGACGTGGGGTCTTCGGTCGGAGCGTCTTCGCGCGGATCCACGTGGCGTTCTCCCGGTCTGATATCGATGGATGCGTCAGGCCGCCGGCCCTCCCACCTATAGTGTCATGGCGGCGAAAGGCGCCAAGAGGCCACCGGTTCCGGGGAGATGCATGCAACGCGATGACTTCGAGGTAAGGCGCTTTCCCGGGATCGAGTCCGTCGGACTGAGCGAGTCGAGCACCCGGCTTCGGGTCGCGATCGTCACCGAGGAGATCATCGGGCCGGTGCGCAACGGCGGCATCGCGTCGACGTACTACCACCTGGCCAAGGGCCTCGCCGCGCAGGGCCACGAGGTCCACGTCCTCTTCCTCAAGGGCCCGGTCGTCCAGGACGAGACCCCGGAGCACTGGGTCGAGCGGTACGCCGAGTTCGGCGTGACCCTCCACTACCTCCAGGTCTCGGAGATGGGGCTGTGGTGCGCGTCCCCGAACTGGCAGCGCCGCTACGCCAGTGCCTACGAGTGGCTGCGCGACCAGGACCCGTTCGACGTCGTCCACACCTCCGAGTGGCGCGGCGGCCTCGTCTACGCCCTGATGGCCAAGCGCCTCGGACTCGCGTTCCGCGAGACCCTCTTCCTGGTCAAGACGTCGTCGCCGCACATCTGGAACCGGCACTACCAGATGCTGCCGATCACCGACACCAACCTGGTCGCGGCCTCCTACGCCGAGCAGAAGTGCGTCGAGCTCGCCGATGCGGTGATCGGGGGCTCCGCCCACCTGCTGTCCTTCATGGACTGGATCGGCTACCGGCTGCCGGAGACCAACGTCTTCGTCCAGCCCAACATCGTCGACTTCTCCAACGTGCCGGTGACCGATCGGCGGACCGGACCGCCCCGTCAGCACGGTGACGTGATCAAGAGCCGCGACCTGGTCTTCTTCGGCCGGCTCGAGGCACGCAAGGGCATCGAGATCTTCTGCAACGCGATCGACCTGCTCCACGAGCGGGGCGAGATCCCCAGCTCGGTGACGTTCCTCGGCAAGTGGGGCGGCAAGCTGCCGGCGCAGGGCGGCATGACGCCCGAGGACTACCTCGCCGAGAAGGCGGAGAGCTGGGAGTGCCCGGTGACCACGGTCACCGACCGGAACCAGCCCGAGGCGCTGACGCTGCTGACCGAGCGCGACCTGATCGCGGTCATGCCCTCGCTGATCGAGAACTCCACCATGGCGGTCTACGAGACCCTGGAGCAGCGGGTGGCGTTCATCGCCACGTCGGTCGGCGGCACCCCTGAGCTGATCGCCGAGGAGGACCACGCCACCTGCCTGGTCGAGCCCACGGCGCAGGCCCTCGCCGACCGGCTCGAGATCGCGCTCCGTGACGGCCAGGTCATCGCGCGCCCGCAATTCTCCAACAGCGCCAACCTCGACATCTGGTACGGCTTCCACTCCTACCTCGGCGAGCTGATCGCCGAGCACGGCAGCATCGACGCGGTCGCGCGGGTGATCGAGGGCGTCGACCGGCCGGGGGCCCCGGTGGAGTCGATCAGCTACGTCGCACTGGCGCGCCGCGGCGACTCGCTCGAGAAGCTGATCAAGGCCTGCCACGCGGAGGCGCCCGACGAGCTGGTGCTGGGCTACACCGACGTGAGTGTCCGAACGGCGATCGAGCAGGCCCAGGGTCTGCTCGAGGACGCATGCCCGAGCGTCCGGGTCGTCAACTGCCTCGGCCAGACCGCGGGCACCGCCCTCAACACGTTGGTGGCGAGCCAGACCTCCGACGCGATGCTGGTGGCGGTGGGCCTCGGCGCGCTACCGGAGTCCGGCTTCTTCGCCGCCGCCAAGCAGGCGCTCAGCCATCGCCCGGACTCGCTGTTCACGACGTTCTTCTCCACCGACGACACCCTGGTCGGCATGCCGCTGGGCGGCGACGTCGCCTCGCAGGTCCTCACCTCGCAGGCGTACGGCGCCGAGGTGGTCGCGCTGCGCAAGGAGACCTTCGACGCGGTCGGCGAGTTCGAGCCGTACGACGCCCGCCACGGCATCGTGCACGAGTTCGTCACCCGCGCGGCCGAGTCCGGTCACGACCTCCTGGTCCTGCCGGAGCAGCTGCTGATGTGGCCGGGGGCCGAGGTCACCGGCCGGGCGTTCAAGACCGATCAGCTCTACGCCTACCTCAACGCCAAGCCGCTCATCGACGCCTCGCCGCTGTCGCAGCGCAAGGTCCTGCTCGCGGCACTCCACGGAGCTTCCACCCGCGGGCCCGGTGCGGTCGACGAGCGACTGCTGCGGGGCGAAGGCGCCGAGGAGGTCGACAGCCACTGGCTGATGCCGGCCACCTGGGACACCGAGAACGTCGTCGGAGCCCGGCAGCGACGGGTGATCATCGGCCTGAACGCCCAGCAGAACGAGATCTGGTTCTACGCCCGCGGTCCGGGTGAGCGCCGCCTGCTGGTGAGGGGCGAGGTCGAAGCCGTCCAGCTGGTCACGAGCTACGGCCAGGAGGGCACGGAGGACCACGTGACCCTGTCGGTTCTCAAGCTGCCGGAGACCTGGAAGGACGGGACGTCGTATCCGCTCGTGTGGGGGACCTTTGAGGACGACGAGAAGCTGCGCACCGTGTTGGCGCGCATCAACAAGATCGGCGCGCGGACCTTCGCCATGTCCGGCCGCACTCCGGTGCTGTCGGCGCGGGTGATCACCGAGCTGATGGACCGGCACCTCGCCCGACTCGGCCAGCCGGCCGAGGCTGCCGAGCCCGAGTCCGAGACCGACGTCCTGGTCAAGGAGGCCCTCGCGGCCGCGATGGAGTTGGCTGAGGACCGTCTCGACCCCGAGCGCATCCTCGAGCACAGCCGGATGCTCCTCGAGAGCCCGCCGCCAGGGCCGCCGCCGATCACGGCCCGGTCGGGCCTGAAGCCGCCGGAGCGCCGCGAGGCGTGGGCCGAGGGTGACTGGCTGACGGGCTGGGCCTGGGACCGCGAGGACCAGAGCCGGATCCTCCATGTGGCCGTCATGCGCGGCAAGCAGCCGCTGCTGGTGGTGCCGGCCGACCTGACGGACCGGTCGCTCGAGGACGTGCCGGGCCGCGGCAAGCACGCGTTCCGGATCCCGGTGCGGCCGGAGTTCTTCGACGGCGAGGAGATCCACCTCCAGGTGTGGGAGGCCGGGACGCCCGTCTACCGCGGCCGGCTCTACGTCGAGCACGATGACGAGCCGCTGCTCCGCCGCGTGCGTTCCGCGCAGGACTGGTCGGCACCCCCGCAGAAGGTGGAGACGGCGGCGACGCGGAAGCGCTGGTGGGCCCGGCGATGACGGCGACCGCCGATCCGCTCGAGGCCGCCAGGTCGGCCATCGCGGCGAAGGACTGGGAGGGTGCCCGCACGCTGTTGGCCCCGCTCGCTGCGGAGTCGCCCTTCGGGCTTCAACTCTTCCTCCTCGCGCGGGCCGAGCTCGAGCTGGGCCGACCCGACGTCGCCGTCCAGCTGGTCAGGGTGTTCCGCCGGGAGCGGCCCAAGCACGTCGGCGCTTGCGTGCTTGCGGCGAAGGCGCACCTTGCGAACCGTCAGCTGGACGAGGCGGACGAGGCCGTGCGCGCCGGCCTGGCGCTCGAGCCGGACCACAACGGCCTCCGGGAGCTGACCGAGCGCGTCGCCGCCGCGCGGAGCGCCGAGGAGGCGGCTGGGTCCATCGCGGTCGTCGACAGCGCCTATCTCGCCGCGCGAGAGACCGGTCCGAGCGACGAACTGATCGCCGCCGCGCAGGTGCTGCACGAGCTCGCCCCGGGTTCCGACTGGATGCAGGACCTCGCCCAGGCCAAGATCGCCTACTTCCGCAACGCCACCGACCTCCGCGAGGCGCTCCGCAACTACGACCCGCACCTGATCGACATCTCGACGCGCTTCGACTACGTCGCGTGGCCGAAGCGGATCCAGGAGTACGTGCGGGGCAGGTCGGTGCTCGACGTCGGCTGCGGGTTCGGCGGGTTCGGCATGGGCTTCCTGATCGCCGGCGCCACGTCGTACGCCGGCCTCGACCCTGCCATGCCGCTCGACAGCACCCGCGCGAAGAACAAGAGGGTCCGTCAGTGGGACGACATGGGCATCACGCCGAGGGAGATCGCCGAGCAGCTGCCTGCCATCCGGCTGTTCCAGAGCACCTCGGAGGACCTGTCCTTCGACGAGACCTTCGACACGATCGCGCTGCACAACGTCACCGAGCACCTGATGCAGCTCGACGAGGTCTTCCGCGGCCTGGTGCGGCTCTGCAAGCCCGACACCAACCTCGTCTTCCACCACCACAACTACTACTGCTGGAACGGCCACCACCTGGCGCCCAACCAGCCGGCGCAGCTCAAGGTGGACGACCCCAAGCAGCAGCTGGTCTACGACTGGCGCCACATCAACGCCGTCCCCGACCTGCCGGAGAACCACTACATCCTCAACAACCTCAACCGGGTCCGCCTCGACGAGCTGCGCGAGCTCACTGAGAGGTACTTCGAGATCGACCGGTGGGACGAGATCCCCTCGTCGATGGCGACGCTCGACCGGCTCACCCCGGAGATCGTCGACCGGGTCCGGGAGGCTGTCCCCGACATCCAGGAGCGCGAGCTCACCGTCAACGCCGTACTGGCCGTGGCGCGCCCGAAGGCTCAGGAGAACAGATGATCGCTCACCCCGCGTGGAGACGCGGCCTGGCGGTGATGGCAGCGACGCTGCTCATCGGCGGCCTCGCGGCGTGTGCGGAGTCCAGCGACGGATCCGACGAGTCCGACGAACCGTCCTTCGCCGACGACACGTCGAGCGAGACCCCGGCCGGCGAGTCGTTCGACCCTTCCCCTCCGTCGTCGACCAAGGACCCGACCGAGAACGGCGGATTCAAGGCGCTGCCCGACTGCGACGACCTGGCGCGGTCGATCGTCGACGGCGTCGACGTCGTCGACACCGAGGAGGTCGAGGGCCGGTCGTGCCGCTTCACCATCGGCGAGGATCCGCTGCTGGGACGACAGACGGTCTGGATCACCGGCGGTGGTGGCGACTGGCCGACCGAGTTCAAGGCCGACGCGCTCAACGACATGCTGGCCGAAGCCTTCGACACCGGCGACGAGAGCTACACCTCGTCGGTGACGAAGGTCCGCGCTCCGGGGTGGTCCTACGGCGTCGAGTTCGCCGAGCGGCTCAGCGAGGGCAGGCGTACGTCGTACCGGTTGTTCTCGTTCTCCGAGAACGGCGACCTGCTCACCTGCCACACCAGCGTCACCGACGCCGGCCTCGGCGCCTTCGTCGAGTGGTGCGACGACGCGCTGGCTGCCGTGCAGCCCTGACCCCTAGGTTTCGAGGCTCGCTGCGCTCGCACCTCAACCAGCGGGGGCCGCTGGTTGAGGTGCGACGAGCGCAGCGGGAGCCGCTGGTTGAGGTGCGACGAGCGCAGCGAGGAGCCTCGAAACCAAGGCTCGTGGCGGAGATCAGCCGAGGATCATGCCGGCGCCGACGGTCACGCCGGTCGCCTCGTCGATCAGGATGAACGAGCCGGTGGCGCGGTTCTTGGCGTACGGGTCGCTCAGCAGCGGCACCGTGGTGCGCAGCTGGACCCGGCCGATCTCGTTGACGCCGAGCTCCTTGGTCTCCTGGTCGCGGTGCCGGGTGTTGACGTCCAGGCGGTACTGGATGTCCTTCACCAGGGCGCGGCCGGTGCGGGTGGTGTGCTTGATGGCGAGCTTTTGCCGCGGCTTGAGCGGCGTCGTCGTCATCCAGCAGACCATCGCGTCGATGTCCTGACGCGGCTCGGGCGCGTTCTTGACCCGGGCGATCATGTCGCCCCGCGACACGTCGACGTCGTCCTCGAGGTGGACGGTCACCGACATCGGCGGGAACGCCTCGGTGATCTCCTTGTCGAACAGGTCGATCTTGGAGATCCGCGACGTCATGCCGGACGGCAGCACCACGACCTCGTCACCGGGCTTCAGCACGCCGCCCGCGACCTGGCCCGCGTAACCGCGGTAGTCGTGGAACTCGTCGGACTTGGGCCGGACGACGTACTGCACCGGGAACCGGGCGGACGCCCACCCGCAAGTTCATCATCGCCGACACCCCGCAGCAGCAGCCGGATCAGGGTGGACTTGCCGTCTTCGACGGAGCCCGCGGTGGCGAAGCGCAGCAGATCCATGCTCGTCAGAAATAGCCCTCTCCTTCTTGCGGTCCTCCATAGCGGCCCCGGAGACCGGTCGTCACCGCGGGTCGTGCCACGCTCGGTGACCCGGCGACGGCGACCTCCTCGAGCGTGCCGATCTGGCACCGGTAGCGGCTGGTCTTGCCGTTGTCGACACTGGCATGTCGTTCGGGTCATCGATCGTCGGCGCGGCCGACTATGCTTTCCGAGTGCGGTCAGTGGTGGTCACGGGCGGGGCCGGGTTCATTGGGTCAAACCTGGTGCGCAAGGTGGTGACCGATACGGACTGGTCGGTGACCGTCCTGGACGCGTTCACCTATGCCAGCAACATGCGCTCCCTCGCCGACCTGCCGCAGTCGCGGGTGCGGATCGTGCGGGGCGACGTAGCCGATGTTGAAGTGGTCGACGATCTGGTGGCGTCGCACGACGCCGTAATCCACCTTGCTGCGGAGTCCCACAACGACAACTCTCTGCGTGACCCTCAGCCCTTCCTCAACGCGAATCTGGTCGGCACCTATGTCCTCATCGAGGCAGTCCGCCGGCACGGCAAGCGCTACCACCATGTGTCAACCGACGAGGTGTACGGCGACCTCGAGCTGGACGACCCGCAGCGGTTCACCGAGTCCACCCCGTACAACCCGTCGAGCCCGTACTCGGCGACCAAGGCCGGCTCCGACCTGCTTGTGCGGGCCTGGGTACGTTCCTTCGGCCTGCAGGCGACGATCAGCAACTGCTCGAACAACTTCGGCCCGCGCCAGCACGTCGAGAAGTTCATCCCGCGTCAGATCACCAACCTCATCGACGGCGTCCGCCCCCGTATCTACGGTCAAGGGCTCAACGTTCGCGACTGGATCCACGTCGATGATCACAACGACGCCGTCCTGGCCATCCTGGACCGTGGTCGGTTGGGCGAGACGTATCTCATCGGCGCCGATGGCGAGAAGACCAACACGGAAGTCGTGGAGCTGATCCTCGAGCTCATGGGCAGCGAGGTGGGCTACGAGCTCGTCGCCGACCGCGCCGGGCATGACCTCCGCTACGCGATCGACGCGACCAAGCTCCGGACCGAGCTCGGCTGGACCCCGCTGTTCTCCGACTTCAGGTCCGCCCTCGCCTCCACGATCGACTGGTACCGGGCCAACGAGGCATGGTGGCGGCCGCCGAAGGCCGCTGTCGAGGCCGCCTACGCCACAGTGGGGCAGTGACGATGAGCGGCCCGACTATAGTCGAAACACCGATCGCTGGGCTGTTGATGGTCAGTCTGCCGGTGCCGGCGGATGCGCGAGGCTGGTTCAAGGAGAACTGGCAGCGCGAGAAGATGGTCGCTGCCGGGTTGCCGGATTTCGGGCCGGTACAGCAGAACGTCGCCTTCAACCCTGCCGCGGGCACGACCCGGGGCATCCATGCCGAGCCGTGGGACAAGCTCGTGTCGGTCGCCACCGGGCGGGTCTTCGGGGCGTGGGTCGACCTGCGGGCCGGCGACGGCTTCGGCACGGTGTTCACCATGGAGCTGGGGCCTGAGTCGGCGGTGTTCGTGCCCCGCGGAGTCGGCAACGCCTATCAGACGCTCGAAGATGCCACGTCCTACATCTACCTGGTCAACGACCACTGGAGCCCCGGCGCCGCCTATGTCGGCCTGAGCCCAGCCGACCCGGCGCTGGCGGTCGAATGGCCGATCCCACTGGATCGGGCGGTGCTCAGCGCCAAGGACCTGAAGAGCCCACCGTTGAGCCAGGTTCGTCCAGTCGCACCCCGGCGGACGCTCATCGTCGGGGCGAACGGCCAGGTCGGCCGGGCGCTGCGGGCCGTCTTGCCCGCCGCCGTGGCGTGGGGGAGGGACGAGTTCGACGTCACCGACCCCGCGGCGTACGACGACGTCGACTGGCGCCAGTACGACGCCGTCATCAACGCTGCTGCCTATACCGCGGTCGACGAGGCCGAGACCGACCAAGGGCGTCGCGATGCGTGGCGGGTCAACGTGCACGCCACCGTGAACCTCGCGCGGGCGGCATTGACCCACAACCTGAGGCTGGTCCACGTGTCCAGCGATTACGTCTTCGACGGATCACGTGAGGAGCACCAGGTCGATGAGCCGTTCAGCCCGCTCGGTGTGTACGGGCAGACGAAGGCGGCAGCCGACGCAGTGGTCATGGTGGTCCCGCGACACTACATCGTGCGGACGAGCTGGGTGATCGGCGACGGCCACAACTTCATCGCGACGATGCAGCGGCTGGCGCGCGAGGGAGTCAATCCCAGCGTGGTCGACGACCAGGTTGGACGACTCAGCCACACCGAAGACATCGCGACCCGGATCGTCGAGCTCCTCGACTCCGGTGCGCCGTACGGCACCTACAACGTCACCAGCGGCGGCGCGCCGAAGTCCTGGTACGAGATCGCCCGGGACGTCTTCGCTGCGGAGGGCCACGATCCCGACCGCGTCACACCGGTCTCGACCGCCGCGTACTCGGCGGGGAAGTCGCTGGCGCCGCGACCGCGTTTCAGCACGCTGGCCGAGTCAGGTTCGGCTAGGTAGTGCGACCGCTCGTGTGGGTGTATCGGAGCACCCTGCAGAAGTCTGGTCTGTTCATGAGGGGTTACCAGCTCTCGGAGATGGCCCGCCGACACATAGGCGGCCAAGTCGAGATCGCGTACGTCGACGAGACGGGCGCCGCAACCGTGAGGGACTCGGTGATCTATGCGACCCGCAGCTTCCTCGCCGATGCGACAATCGAGGAGCTCCAGTCGCTGCGCGACGCTGGCAACGTGATCTGTGCGGATTACCTTGACCACCCCATCAGACAGCATCTGAACGTAGTGATCGATGCATATATCGCGTCCTCCATCAACCAGGCGCAGTGGTACAAAACGCAACTTCCGCACAAGGCGGTTCATTACATTCCTCACCACGCCGACCGAGATATCGGAAACGCGCCCGCGTCGCTCCCCGAATGCCGGATCGCGTACTTCGGGGAACTCGAGAATGCGTTGCACCGCGAACTCCTGGTCAAGGATGTTGTTTTCGTGCGGACCCGATTGGTCGACCGCTCGTGGCTGGCCGACCTGCAGTTCTACAACGTCCACTACAGCGTTCGCGACTGGCGTTACCCCTCACCTGTTCGAGAGGCGAGCGCCTTCAAGCCGTTCACCAAGGGCTTCACCGCCGCAGCGTGCAATGCGAACATCATCGTCCCCGCCGACGAGTCGGACGCGTCCTACATCCTTGGCCTCGACTATCCCTATCTCCTCCCCGACACCTCCATCGAAACCGTGCGCCGAATGATTGACTACGTCAAGGAGTCGTTCGGCGGGCCGGACTGGCGGCGGGGCCTGGACATCATGGCCGAGGCGCGACACGTATCCTCGCCTGAGTTCATCACGTCCAAGCTTCTTGAGATGGTGAATGCTTATGCCTGACCTGAGGGCAGCGACCGGAAGTGACGGCTTGTCCTACGCCGGTGACCTCAGCGACCGCACGTTCGAACCCCTCGACGGTCCGACTGCCGAAGTGATCGATCTTGGCCGCATCTCCGACGCGCTTCATGCGGTGACCTGGGAGATCGAGCATGCACCGACGTACTCGGCCTGCGGCGTTCACATCCCGTTCCTCTTCGGACTGGTCACGCTGATCGAGCCCAGAGTCTTCGTCGAACTTGGAGTGCAGGCGGGAGCTAGCTTCTTCGGTGCGTGCCAGGCGGTGCAACGGCAGGGCTATGGCACGCGCTGTGTGGCGGTCGATGAGTGGCCCGATGATGCTTCTCCTGCCGGCAAGCTTGCCTGCGGTGAGTTCGACGATGTTCGACGAATCATCACGGACAACTATGCGGGCATCGCCGGCTACCTCCGGCGAGACTTCGCGAAGGCACGGGCGCACTTTGCGCCCGGCTCGATCGATCTCCTACATATTGCTGGATCCCATACCGATGCCGCAGCGCGCAATGACTTCACGACCTGGCTCGACAGGATGAGCGACCGCGGTGTGGTGATCGTGCACGACATCAACGAGTTCAAACAGGACTTCGGGGTGTGGCGCTTTTGGCGCGAGGTCTGCCAGCAGTACCCGTCGATGGAGCTCGGCCACGGCCACGGTCTCGGCGTATTGGTGGTTGGCGAAAACTCGCCTCTGCGGTTGCCGGTTGAAGGGACCGACATCGTCCCGATGTCACCCGTGGTGAACAGTCAGTTGCAGGTGTTCTTCGGCGGGCTCGGTCACTTGTCCTGGAGCCAGGCCATCGGGTCCGCTGCGCGGCGGGAGCGCGAGCAGATCCTGGCCGAGGAGATGAGGGCACTTCAAGCCCTTCAGCGGGAGCACCGCGTCGCGAGGGAGGCCTCCGACCGTCTCCGGGTGGAGCTGGCCGGCCAGGAGGCCCGGATCGTCCAGCTTCGCGAGCAGCGCGACAGGCTTCGGCTGAAGGTTGGTCGGATGTCGGAGGAGCTCGACGCAGCACAGGCGCGCGTCATTGACCTGGAGTCATCAACCTCGTGGCGGATCACGAAGCCCTTGCGCGCCATCCGGCGGCCGGGACGCCGCGGGTAGGGCTGACTCTTTGAGGCTCATCCTCCCGCAGGTGACGCCGCGTGCGGGACTTCCGCGGTCAGCAGGCAGCTCGATCTCGCCAGAGTCGATCTTGGCGAACAGTCTGCCCAGGGGGCCCTCGCGCCTAATCGTCCGCGACGTCAGCCCGAGGCGCGGCGACGTCCTCGCTGTAGTTCTTCCCAACAGTCCCATTTGGTCACGGCGGTCATCCTGGTCCTTCGATACGATCGACCCCTGCACAGACCATTTGGTCCCGCTCCTAGGCTCCAGTTCCAGCCAATGCCGCCAGGTCGCCCGGGAACGCGTGCCCCAGGGACCAGTAGACGATCGCCCCGGAGGTACCACCGATGCCGCACCGCGTCCGTCTGATCTCCCTCGCCATCGCTTCGATCCTGCCGCTCGCCGCGTGCTCGAACGACCAGGGCGATCCGGCCCAGGAGCCGACGTCTGAGCCCGACGCCGCGACCACCATCTCCCTCGCACACCCATTCCCGGCCGATTCCATCCCCGGCCGAGCGGCCGAGACCTTCGCCGATCTCGTCGAGGAGTCGGGCGGGGAGCTCGCGGTCGAGGTGAGCGCCGAGGCGGAGGCCTGGGTCGGCGACGAGCTCACCTCCCAGCTGGCAGACGGCGACGTTGACGCAATCCTCGTGACCACCGCGGGCACGGGGCTCGATCCCAGGCTGCAGCTGCAATCGCTCCCCTTCCTGGCGACCTCCCCGCAGGAAGCCCACGAGTTGTTCTACGGCACGGGGCTGGTGGCGGCCTACGAGGCGGATGTCTTCCATGAGCACGGAGTTCAACCCGTCTACCAGTTCGAGGCGGGCTTCCGGGGCCTGAGCGCGAGCGGCAAGGCGGTGCGCTTGCCGGAAGACCTGGACGGCTTGAGCGTCCGGGTCTTTCCTGCGCCCTGGATGATCGAGGCGTTCGAGAGCTGGGGCGCCACTCCTGAGGACGTGCCTGCTGACAAGCTCAAGAAGGCGCTGGAGAAGGGGGACGTCGACGCCCAGGAGTCCGGGGTCCGCTCTTTCATCAGCAGCGGGCTGGCTGAGGTCCAGGACACGTTCACCGACCTTCGGCACAGCTACGCCACGTACACGCTCGTGATGGGCGACGCCGCGTGGAAGCAGCTCAGCGGCGAGGAGCGGGAGATCTTGGAGCAGGCCGCCCGCGAGGCCAGCGAGGCGAGCCAGGAGGAGGTCCAGGCCGCTGACGACCAGGCTCACGAATCGCTGGGCGACGAGGTGGAGCTGGTCGTGCCGACCAAGGAGGAGTACGCCGCTTGGCGAGCCAGCGTCCGCGACATCTACGTGCGGTACCAGCGGGCGTTCGGTAAGAAGATCATCAGGTCCCTGTCGAAGCGCCCTGGCTCTTGAGCTCGCCAGTCGGAAGGATCGCCCCCGGAGCCAGCGGACGAGAAGCAGGCGAGGGTCGGCTGTTCTTCGTCACCGGGATGCATCGAAGCGGCACATCTGCGCTGGCTCGCACTCTCAATCTCCTCGGCGTCTCGCTCGGCCCCGAAGACGGGCTGATGACTCCGCAGCCAGACAATCCGACCGGCTTCTGGGAATCGCGTGCGGTGGCCCGGTTCAACGAACGGCTGCTCGAGGCGGTCGGCGGCTCGTGGGACCGGCCTCCGACGACCTCGCCGGACTGGGCAGCATCGCCGGACCTCGACGAGCGGCGGCGAGAGCTGGTCGCGCTCCTGGCCTCGGTGCGGAGCGACGCCGCCGGTTGCCATGCCGTCAAGGATCCTCGGCTGGCGATCACCCTGCCGCTGTGGCGACAAGTGGCCCCGCCCGAGATGGTGATCGTCGCGATCCGGGAGCCACTCGCGGTCTGTCAGTCCCTCCACCGTCGCAACGGGATCCCGTTCGAGCGCGGAGCCGAACTGTGGCTGCGCTACGTGCGAGGGGCCATCGACGATCATGAGCTCCCGACCGTCATCGTCGACTACGCCGATCTGATGAGCCGCCCTCGCGATGTGGTTCGTGACCTGGCTTCCGTCTTGGCTCTCCGCCAGCCCGACCGCGCGGTCTACTCGACTATCGGAGAATTCCTCGACCCCAGTCTGAATCACGCCGATCCGGACGGCGGTGTCGGCAGCCCCATGCTCGACCGTGCCCGCGCATGCTTCGCCGCGCTGAGGATGATGCCGGTCAGCACGGACGGACCGGCCGGGGTGCGCATGGTGAGCCGAGATGCTGGCGGTCACGAGGTCGCACCCTCAGCGGAGTCCGACACCGACTCTTCGCGCAAGGAGGACGAGATGTCCGTGACCCCGACCCACCCGCTCGAGGCGGTGCAGGAGTACCTGCAAGGTGGTTTCGCACAGGTGGACGGATGGTGCGTTCCCCAGCTGTGGCAATCGATCCAGCCGATCGACGAGGTCCAGCGCCGCAACGGGATCGGCGGACCGATCGCCGAGATCGGTGTCTACCATGGGAAGTTCTTCATCGGCTTGCTCAAGACCAAGCAGCAGGTGGACAACTACGCCATCGACGTGTTCTCGATGCAGCGGTTCAACCTCGATGGGGCCGGCGCCGGCAACCAGGAGACGCTCAAGGCCAACATTGCCCTCTCCGACATCAGCGTCGGGGACGTCCACTTCCTCGAGGCCGACTCGATGGCCCTGACCAGCTCGGATCTCCAGGAGATCAGGGCGACATCGGGTGGGTTCTCCATGTTCAGCGTCGACGGTTGTCACACGGTCGAGCACACCATCAACGACGTCCGGATCGCGATGGAC
This sequence comes from Nocardioides pelophilus, assembly GCF_014180685.1. Classification (GTDB taxonomy): domain Bacteria; phylum Actinomycetota; class Actinomycetes; order Propionibacteriales; family Nocardioidaceae; genus Nocardioides; species Nocardioides pelophilus. Next base: position 22,408 of record NZ_JACEHF010000020.1, read on the forward strand.
CTGACCCGGCCCGGCGGTGTGATCTTCGTCGACGACTACTACAACGCCAGCTGGCCAGGCGTGCAGGAGGGCATCTGCAAGCTGTACCTCACTGACAGCCCACGATTCGTGCCCCTGATCGCTACCTGCAACAAGTTGATCCTGTGCCACCTCTCCTATCACGCGGAGTTCTTGTCGCACGTCAAGAACTTCTTCAAGTCGAACTTCGACGACACGCGAGTGAAGCCCGTCAGGCGGTTCGGATACGACACGCTGACGATCGTGCCCAATCTGCAGACCGGCGCTTTTCTCGCGCTTTGAATTCTTTTAGATGGTGAGCGGTGCGCTGACGATCAGGACGCAGCCCTCGTCGCAGAACCGGCCGAGACCTAGGACCCGAAGTGCGCGTCGTAGACCCGGTAGGAGGTCTCGACGAAGCTGGAGAGGGGGAGATGGGCAACGGCCTTCTCGGCCTGCGGGACACCGTCGATGAACGCGACTTCGTTGCCCTGGAACGTCGGTACGGACTCCAGGCCCGTGGCCAAGTCATGATGGATCCAGGGGTTCAGGGGCAGCCGATACCTTCCGAGAGGCTCCGGGGGACCCGAAACTGAGACTTCGTGGGTCAGGCCATCGTGCAACAGACCAGACGAATCGATGACCCGACGAACCAGTTCGGCCAAGGCGGCTCTCGTCGGGTGGTTGAAGGTGAAGAAGATCTGTCGATCCCAGCGGTGCTCCGCCACCCAGTCCGATATGACAACGTCACAATCGGCTTCGCGTTCTCTGAGTTCCTTCAGGCTCTCATCCGGAACTCTGGCATACCGCTCGCGGTTGAAATCGATCGAACTATGGCGCTCGGCTGCCTCGGTAGCCGGTACGCCCTCGACCCAGGCATCGTGAACCGTGCGCGAGTGGAAGTTGCCCAACGGGCTCGGAAGCGGCCCGCCGGTGACGGCATCCTTCACGTAGACCAGCTCTGGGTTGTAGCCACGGTAGTAGAGGTTGGGCCAGACGATGACCTTGCTTCCGAATGCGCCCTTGAGTTCGTTGTTGCGAACGAACGTGCAGGGATAGTTGTCGGCGACTCGTTGAGCAAGGATCAGGTCGCAGTCGCGAAACGTCTCGTGGGCCTCCGCTCGATCCTCGTCCTTGGCCAAGTGGACGGTCACGACTCGCTCGACGACCACATCAGGCAGCGTCGCCTGCAATATCTGGCTCAGCGGCCCCGCTTGGCAGTTTCCTAGCATGCCGATTCTCACTTTGTGGGCCACGATGGCGTCCTTTCCCTCGCACTCTTCAGGACGGCAGCCTAGTATCCGTCGACGGCGGCCGAAGACCGCTCAGGCGTCGTCGACAGTATCGGAAGCCATGCTCAGAACGTGGGTTTCGAGGCTCGACGAGCGGACCCCTCCACGTATTCTCCTTGAGTTCGTTCCGATGCCCGGGTACTCAAGATCAGTGAAGCCTCCCGGTCTGATCGACGTCAGCGTAGATGGCCGATCTGCCGATACTCTGACAGCCAGCCGGGCCCCCGAGCGGGGACAACGATGACGTTTCAAGGAGTACTACCGATGGCTCTCGACCTCGTCAGAACCCGTGCACGCGCTCTCTCCCGGGAGGCTTGGGCGGACAGACTCGTCGAGACAGCCGAGGCGCCGGCTGACGATACACCTGCGATGCCGCCTGTGGAGGTGCAGAAGTTGACCAACCTCCAATCGGGGCGTCAGACGATGGGCGGGGCAGCGGACTGGTACCGCGCCTTCTCAGCCCTTCTCGAGGCGAACGGGATCGCGATCGATGAGGATCGTCGGTTGCTGGACATCGGTGTCGGCTGGGGGCGCATGTTGCGCTTTCTCCTGCACGATCTCCCGATCGAGAACATGGCCGGAGTCGAAGTCAACCCGGCGCTCGTCGCGGCATGCCAGGAGACTCTTCCTGGCGGCGAGTTCGTCCTGATCGAGCCGAAGGACCCCTTGCCGTTCGAGGATGATTCGTTCGACTTCGTCATCAACAACTCCCTATTCAGCCACCTCTCCCCTGAACAACATATGCACACGCTGGATCAGATCACTCGGGTGACGCGGCCAGGCGGGTATGTCATCTCAACGGTTCTGAGTCGACGTCATGTGATCAAGAGCCTCGTGGAGAACCCGACGCCCGGGCCACCGTGGTCTCAGGTGGAGGACCCGGCGGCTCTTCTTGCTTCTTTCGACGCCGGCGAGTTCGTCTTCATGCAGACGCGCCAGGGCCGCATGGCGGACTACGGTATGGCTGTCGTTCCGGATGCCTGGATCCTGAACAATTGGGCATCGCGGCTCGAGGTCCTCGACTTCGACCACGAGGCGCCGGGTCAGTCGCTCGTGCTCGCTCGCAAGCCCTTGATCGCCTGACCTGCCATCCGCCGAGGTCAGTCGCACCTCGGCGGAGCAACGCGTGACTCCGTCGCATTCAATGACGCGCCTGCCTCCGCGGCAGCGCCCACCCAGCCACGTGGAAGACTGGTCACCGCGCCCGGGCATCTTGCGGTCCAGCGCACAAGGATCTTGATGTTGATCGACCAGAGGAGCATTGTGTCCGCTGACCATGCGGGGTCGGCTGTTGCCGCCGCCGAGCCGAGCGAACGCGCGGTCATCTTCCATTACCACCTGTTCAAGAATGCGGGCACCTCCTTGGACGCCTTGTTCCAGGAGCAGTTCGCCGGGCGTTGGGTGACCCGCGAGTTCCCTCCCCAACCGGGGGAGAACCGACGTGCTGTCAGGGACTGGATTGGCGAGACACCGGACGCCGTGTGCTTCTCCTCGCACACCGCACTCCTCCCGCCTCCAGTCGTGCCGCGCACCCGGGTGCTCCCGGTCATCTTCGTCCGCCATCCCCTCGACCGGATCGCGTCCGCCTACTCCTTCGAACGCAAACAGGGTGACCTCGGATTCGGTTCGACTCTCGCCAGGCACACGAGCCTCGCCGGATACGTTGAGACGCGGCTCTCACTTCCCCGAGACCGCCAATGCCGGAACTTTCACACCGCCCGCTTCGCCGACATGACGCCCGCCAAGCCCGACGACGAGCTGCCCCGTGCCCTGCGGGCTCTTGAGGAACTGCCGTTCGTCGGCCTCGTCGAGACCTTCGAGGTGTCCTTGCAGAAGCTGCAGTCGTTCCTCGAGCGGGAGGGCTTCGAAGGAATCGACCTGCGGCCGGTCAAGCACAACGTGTCGCGCGATCGTGCGTTATCGCTCGACGAGCGCCTGGACGGGATGGCTAGCGAGCTCGGAGCCGAGCTCTACGCCGAGCTCGAGCGGGCGAACGCCGACGACCTCCGTTTCTATGCGGCGGCCGTCAAGGCCGCCGGCCAGGACACTCCCTCGGATCCTGAATGACCACCATGGGAAGTACGCGCGTGGGCGCGATCCCGGACCGTGTCGAGGCGTCATGATCGTGTGACGACCTGGCTGGACGGGGTCGAGCACTGCGACCCGGACGTGAAGGCGGCAGCGGATGCGCGCTGCGCTAGCATTGCCGCGTCATGGCCCGTGGTAAGTCGTGCCGGGTCTCGACCTGGTCGGCCCCCCCGGGGATTCGGCCGCAGGTCTCACCGCTACCGAGGGGAAAGCCAGTGACGGACGAGCTCCAGGTTGTCGGAGTACAGGACGGCGCGTTGTTGGTTGTCAGCGCGGCTCTTTCCTTCCAGGAGCGATTCGCGCTCGAGCACGATGGGCACACGGCTTCGTTCCGGCCGTCGGCCAAGGATCCCGGGTCCTTCCTCGCCGGAATGAACCTCCTGACTGCCGAGACGCCGGGCGCGGCCGAGTCACCGTGGCAAGCTCCGGAAGTGACGGGCGCCACTCTGACGCGCAACTCGAACCCCGAGTGGATGGTGGACGGCCAGCGCCCCTGGATGCTAGCCGTCGAGCCGGACCTCTCCAGCGTCACGGTGACGTACGCCGACCCGATGCTCGGCACCGACCTTCCCGTGCTCGAGGGAACGGACTACGAACTGTCGGTGTACTGCGCCGCCCACCGGGCGTCGGGTCGACTTCGCCTCGCGGTATACGACCCGCAAGGTCGCCTTCTGTCCGAGGAGTCGACTCCGCTGTCCACGCGCTTCCGAGGTGGCCGCTCGTGGAACAACTACCAGAGAGCTGTCGTTCGCCTCACCGCGCCGCCTCACGCCGCGTTCGCGCGGGTACATATCGACTACATCGGTCAGGTCGACGATCGGACGTCTGTCACGGGCACGGCATTCGTGTTCTTCTTCGGCGGCTCCTTGGTGGCTGGGCCGGGTCAGCGCGCCAGTTGGCAACCGCCCGAAGCTGCAGTTCCGCTCCTCGCCAGAGCCGCTGCAGATCACGACCGCGCCGCCGCCCTGTACGAGGCGCCGCTGGAATTGAGGGTGGCAACTGGCCCGCAAGAGGCATGGGTCGTCTGTCTCGACGACGCGCCTGACATGCCTGTCGCGAAGTATGTCGCGCCCGACGTCGGCGAGGCCAAGGTGTCGATCGACGACTTCAACGGCAACGCTGTGAGGCTCACGGTCGACGGGTACCCCGAGGCGCTGACCCTGTACATCGACGGCGTGCTGGCGGGAACCGCGCCAGCGGCCACCGGGAAGAAGGGAGCCGCGAGCCGTCGTACGGCCATCGTGGTGCCCGAGCAGTACTGCGACGGCAATCCCCATGTGCTCGACGTGCGCGACAGCACGGGCACTCAGGTGCTGGGGCGGAGCGTGGACGTGCTTCCTGGCGTGTTGACGCCGTGGTCGTCGATCCAGGCATACACCACCCAACCGCTGCCCTTTCACCTGGCACCGGCGGCAAGCCACCGTTACCGCGCACTACGCGACCAGATCGACCGTTTCGCGATCGCCAGCGATGGAGGCCCAACTGGACAGGAAATCGAACGCCTGGCGCAACTGACCAGGGTGCACGCCATCCTGGAGACCGGTTTCGAAGGGCTCCGCGACTTCCCGTCCCTCAGCTTCCCCGAGGTTTCGGAGCCGATGGTCTCCGTCGTCATTCCGGTGCACAACAAGTTCAACGTCACTTACCACTGCCTGGCGGCTCTGCTCCTTGCAGGCAACGACGCCTCGTTCGAGGTGATCGTCGTCGACGACGGATCGAGCGACGAGACGCTCCGCATCGGCGAGATCATCTCGAACGTGGTCGTGTGCCGCAACGAGACCGCCAAGGGATTCGTCGGCGCCTGCAACCGCGGCGTCGAACAGGCGCGCGGCGAGTACGTCGTCCTGCTCAACAACGACACCGAGCCCACCGTGGGTTGGCTCGACGAGCTGGTAGCGGCCTTCGACAGGTTCGAGAACGTGGGCATGGCCGGCTCCAAGTTGCTCTATCCCGACGGTCGCCTGCAGGAGGCCGGCGGGATCGTCTGGGGGTCCGGCAACCCCTGGAACGTCGGCCGCGGTGGCAACCCTGCCGACCCGCGGTATTCCTACGCTCGGCAGTGTGACTACCTCTCCGGGGCGGCACTGATGCTGCCTCGTAAGGTGTGGGACGAGGTCGGTGGCCTGAGTGAGGAGTTTGCGCCGGCGTACTTCGAAGACACGGACCTGGCGTTCAAGGTGCGCGACGCCGGCTACTCGACGTGGTTCGTCCCGCACTCGCAGGTCTACCACTTCGAAGGCGTCTCGAACGGCACGGACGTGACCGCCAGTTCTGGGCTGAAGCGCTTCCAGGAGATCAACCGCCCCAAGTTCAAGGCCAAGTGGGTCTCGGCGTACCGCGCCAACGGCGTCCAGGGAGAGCAACCGGACCTGGCCAAAGACCGCGGCGTTGTTGGCCGTGTCCTCTTCATCGCCCACTCCATGCCTCGCCCGGACCGCGACGCCGGTGGATACGCCTCCGTCCAGGAGTGCCGCCTGATGCAGTCTCTCGGGTTCAAGGTGACCTTCGCCCCTATGAACACGGCATACCTGGGCCACTACGCCGACGACCTCGCCAGGCTGGGGGTCGAGTCCGTGTACTCCCCGTTCGTGCTGTCCGTGCGTGAGGTGCTGGAGAAGCGCGGACATGAGTTCGATGCCGTCTACGTCACGAACTACGGGGTGGCACAGCAGGTGCTTTCGGATGTCCGTGCCCTGGCGCCGCGCGCCAAGATCCTGTTCAACAACGTCGACCTGCATTTCCTCCGTGCGATGCGGCTGGCTCAGCTGACCGGCACTCCCGATGCCTGGCAGTCTGCGGAGGCCGTGCGCGAACAGGAACTGGAAGTTATGCGGCAGGTCGACCTAGTGCTCAGCTACAACGAGGTCGAGCAGTCGGTGATCCTCAGCCACAACGGTCCTGCCTCGACGGTCGCGCTCTGTCCTTGGGTGGTGGAGACGCAGCCGCGAGAGGGGATCCCGGGATTCGAGGAGCGAGAGGGCATTGCCTTCCTCGGCGGGTACCAGCACCCGCCGAATGCTGAGGCGGTGGACTTCTTCCTCGAGAAGGTTCTTCCAGAACTTCGGATCCAGCTACCCGATCTGAAGTTCAACATCTATGGCTCCGCTATGCCGGACCGGTTTCGCGAGTTGGCCGACGATGTCGTGAACCCCGTCGGGTATGTCGAGACCGTCGACACCGTCTACCACAGCAATCGCATCTTCATCGCACCTCTGCTGACTGGAGCAGGGATCAAGGGCAAGGTCCTAGGAGCGCTGGCGCACGGCATCCCATCCATCCTTTCCCCCGTGGCTGCCGAAAGCACCGGAGTGCGAGACGGCGTCGATTGCCTCATTGCGCGTGATCCTGACGAGTGGGTAGATGCCATCGTCCGGCTGTACTCCGATAAGGAGAGCTGGCAGCGGATGAGCGAGAGCGCCACTGGGTTCACGCGGGACAACTATTCGTTCGCAGAAGGTCGGGAGAAGATGCGCCGTGCCTTCGAACTCGTGGGGCTGTACGGCGTCCGATCGTGACCGGTCGTGCACGACCTACGATGTCCCACCGCGACAGCGACTATAGGAGAGCAGATCAGTGAGCAAGCCGCCTGCTGGCCAAGCCGATCTTCGGCTGGAGAACGCACTACTGACCAATGAGCTCCGTCACCTCAGGGCCGAGCTTGCCAACGTCCGGCGGCAGCTGCGCGCGGCGCGCTCTCGCGTCAAGGAGCTTCAGGCAGCAGGTGGGACCGCCGCGGCGCCGGACGATGAGGCTACGACCCCCAAGATGCGCCGGACTCGGAAGTTGGAGGCCCAGGCGCTGGACGATATGCACTGGCTGGTGAACCGGGTCGACCGCTCACCCATCGGCCCTCTGCTGCGCCGTCGCGAAGGATTCCGGACCCTCAAGCAGCGGTACGGGACGGATCCACGGGCCTGAATCCTGCCGAGCCGAGGGTGACGAGTTGCATCACCTGGTCCCGGCTACCCCGTCCGCAACGAGCGACAGGATGACCCCGTGCACGCTTCGTCCCGGGAGAACATGCAGAGATGTCACGACCGTTACGTGGTGCCTGCGTTCGCGGATGCAGATCCCGTCCAGGTCCTCGACGTCGGGGGGGCCGACGTCAACGGAGGATACCGGCCGATCTTCGCCGACTCGCGCTATGAGTACCGCACGGTCGACATCGAACCCGGCGAAGGCGTCGACATCGTGCTGGACGATCCGTATGTGCTGCCGTTGCAGGATGATTCGGTCGACGTCGTCTTGTCCGGTCAGATGCTCGAGCACTGCGAGTTCTTCTGGCTGACCTTCGCCGAGATGGTCCGGGTGCTCAAGCCGACGGGACTGCTGATTCTCATCGCACCCTCGGCCGGCCCGATCCACCGCTACCCGGTTGACTGCTACCGCTTCTACCCGGACGCCTACCACGCCCTCGCGAAGTGGACCGGCTGTCAGGCCATCGAAGTGTTCCACGACGAGCGGGGACCGTGGAACGACCTTGTGGGCGTCTTCTCGAAAGAGCCGCTCGACCTGCCTGTGCCGGTTCCGGTCAAGCCGTCGACCGCGCCCGTCGATGTCCTCCGGGCAACCGAGGCCGAGGAGGCAACGCGGGGCGCCGAGTCCTATTTGGAGGTACTTCAGCACCTGCATGACGCGATGAGTCCCCGGCTCTATCTGGAGATCGGCGTCCGCCACGGACGGAGCTTGGCTCTAGCGACCGGGACGGCGATCGGAGTCGACCCCGATCCCGATGTCCGCGTCGAACTGCCGCCGACGACGACGGTATGGTCGATGACGAGTGATGAGTTCTTCGCGTCGGCCGCCGAAGATGCCCTGCCCGAGCCAGTGGAACTCGCGTTCATCGACGGCATGCATCACTTCGAGTACGCGCTTCGCGACTTCATGAACGTCGAGCGGCGAACTCGACCTGGTGGGCTGATCGTGATTGACGACATCTTCCCCGGTCATCCCGCCCAGGCAGAACGGCAGCGGCGCACTCAGGCTTGGACCGGCGACGTCTGGAAGTTGCACGCGATCCTCGAGGAGTACCGGCCCGACCTCGTGCTGCTCCCCGTGGATACGCACCCGACCGGCCTGCTCCTGGTCGCAGGGGCGAACCAGACAAACCGCAGGCTGTGGGAGTTGTACAACCCGATCGTCCGCCGGTTCGGCGAGGACATGGAGCCCCCTGCCGAGCGGCTGGCGCGGACTGGTGTCTTGCCGCCGTCCTCATCCGTCGTGACCGAGGCGCTCAGATTGTGCGCCGATCGCTCCCTGCCGCGTCCTCAATTGATCGCCCGGCTACGCACACTGCAGAAGTCGGCTGGGTCGTCGTGACTGCGCCTGCGCTCTCGGTAGTGGTGGTCGGCTACAACATGGCCCGAGAACTTCCGCGAACGATCCGCACCCTCGCCCCGGACTACCAGCGGGACATCTCGAGCGCAGACTACGAAGTGATCGTCGTCGACAACGGTTCCACCCAATCGTGGGATTCCGATGCGCTCACGGCGCTCGGAACGAACATCATCGTTCTCCGGATGACGGACGCCACGCCGTCACCAGTGGCTGCCATCAATCTGGGGCTCGACAGGGCGCAAGGCGACCTCGTGGGCGTGTGCATCGACGGCGCCCGAATGGCGAGTCCGCGCCTCCTCGCCACCGCGATCGAAGCCGGTCGGGTGCACCACCGTCCGGTCATCGGCACGATCGCCTACCATCTCGGCCCCGAGGTGCAGTCGGTCAGCATCGCGCAGGGATACGACCGGCAGGCGGAGGACCGATTGCTTGACTCGGTGGATTGGGAGCGGGACGGATACCGTCTCTTCGACATCGCCACCCTGGCTCACTCCTCTGCCGACGGCTGGTTCACCATTCCGGCCGAGACGAATGCGATTTTCCTGACCCGCGAGCAATGGCGCGACCTCGGTGGCTACGACCCGGCGTTCCTCTCGCCGGGCGGCGGGTTGGTCAACCTGGACACGTGGGCACGCGCCTGCGCGGACCCCGGCGGACAGGTCATCCTGCTGCTCGGAGAGGCCACCTTCCACCAGGTGCACGGTGGGGTCGCCACGAACTCCACGACGCCGCAGTGGCCAGCGTTCCACCAGGAGTACGTCGCCATCCGTGGACGGGGCTATGAGCGCCCCACCGGACGCCCGCTCATGATCGGCAGGGTCACCACTCACCGCATCCTCACGGATGGGATGACCTCGTGAGCAACGACATGCGGGCCGCACCGGTGGGTGACCGGGCGTTCGAGTCCGCGATCCCCGCGCAGGTCCTCGATCGCATCCAGCACGGAACCATGCGGACGACCTACCGCAGTGTGCCGTTCTACAAGAGCCCGTTCGACATCTCCCTCTATCTGGAGCTGCTGGGAGCCCTCGCCCCGCGCACCGTGATCGAGATCGGAACGAAGTTCGGGGGCAGCGCCCTGTGGTTCGCCGACATGATGACGGCTCAAGGGATCCACTCTCCCCGCGTGCTGTCGATCGACATCGAGCCCCTCAGCGAGGTGGTGGACCCCCGCATCACCTTCATCACGGGCGACGCCAAGCGACTCGACGCAGTGCTGCCGCTCGACCTTCTCGAAGCCCTACGTCATCCCTTGCTGGTTGTCGAGGACAGCAGCCACATGTACGCCGAGAGCACAGCCGTGCTCGAGTTCTTCCATCCCGTGCTGGAAACCGGCGACTACATCGTGGTCGAGGATGGCGTGGTGAATCAGTTGTCCGGTGAGCAATACCGCCGTTACGAGAACGGCCCGAACCGTGCCGTCGCCGACTTTCTCGCTGTGCACGGGCCTGATTACGAGATCGACGCCGACCTGTGCGACCGGTTCGGGCGCAACGCGACGTACAACCCTAACGGGTGGCTCCGGAGGCGATGATCCGACGGGTCGTCGGCGAGAAGTCACTCCAAGGGCGCGCCCCGTCAGAAGTGTGAACCGCTCTCGACTGCTCCGAGGGAGATCAGACGAAGGAGGTACTCGCCGTACCCGCTCTTGCGGAGAGGCTCAGCACGTTGGGCGAGGTCAGCGTCGGAGAGCCAGCCTTGACGCCAGGCGATCTCCTCCGGGCAGCCGATCTTGAGGCCCTGTCGGTGCTCCACGGTGCGGATGAACTCACCGGCCGCGCTGAGCGAGTCGAACGTGCCGGTGTCGAGCCAGGCCGTCCCCCGGCGCAGCACCTCGACGTGGAGCCGGCCCTGCTCGAGGTAGAGCCGATTGAGATCGGTGATCTCGAGCTCCCCCCGGGCCGACGGCTTCAAGCTCCTGGCAAGGTCGACGACGTCGTCGCTGTAGAAGTACAGGCCGGGCACCGCGAAGCTGCTCTTCGGCTGCGCGGGCTTCTCCTCCAGAGAGATCGCCCTTCCTGCTGCATCGAACTCAACCACGCCGTAGTCGACGGGATTGGCCACTTGGTAGGCGAAGATGAGGCCGCCGTCGACCGTCTCGAAGCGTTCGAGCTGACTGCCCAGGCCAGCGCCGTAGAACAGGTTGTCGCCCAGGACCAGCGCGGCGGCCCCGCCGTCGAGGTGATCCGCGCCGAGGATGAAGGCCTGTGCAAGGCCGTCAGGCGACGGTTGCTGGGTGTAGCTGATGTTGACGCCCAACCCGGAACCGTCGCCCAGCACCCGCTGGAACGCTGCCGCGTCGTGCGGGGTGGTGATCACCAGGATGTCGCGGATGCCCGCCAGCATCAGAGTGGAGAGAGGGTAATAGATCATCGGCTTGTCGTAGACCGGCAGCAATTGTTTGCTCACCCCGGTGGTGACCGGGTGCAAGCGGGAGCCTGTCCCGCCGGCCAGGATGATGCCGCGCATGGGCCTGACACTATTAGGTGCGAACTATTCAGCCGGTCAAGCGGGGCAGTCCGGCTTTCGGCTGGGCAGGAGACGCCGAGAGCCCCGCGCCGGGGGCGCGGGGCTCTCGTCTGGTTCGGCGGTCGTCAGCCGAGGATCATCCCGGCGCCGACGGTCACGCCGGACGCCTCGTCGATCAGGATGAACGAGCCGGTGGCGCGGTTCTTGGCGTAGGCGTCGCTCAGCAGCGGCACGGTGGTGCGCAGCTGGACTCGGCCGATCTCGTTGACGCCGAGCTCCTTGGTCTCCTGGTCGCGGTGCAGGGTGTTGACGTCCAGTCGGTACTGGATGTCCTTCACCAGGGCGCGGCCGGTGCGGGTGGTGTGCTTGATGGCGAGCTTCTGCCGCGGCTTGAGCGGCGTCGTCGTCATCCAGCAGACCATCGCGTCGATGTCCTGACGCGGCTCGGGCGCGTTCTTGACCCGGGCGATCATGTCGCCCCGCGACACGTCGACGTCGTCCTCGAGGTGGACGGTCACCGACATCGGCGGGAACGCCTCGGTGATCTCCTTGTCGAACAGGTCGATCTTCGAGATCCGCGAGGTCATGCCGGAGGGCAGGACGACGACCTCGTCGCCGGGCTTCAGCACGCCGCCCGCGACCTGGCCCGCGTAGCCGCGGTAGTCGTGGAACTCGTCGGACTTCGGCCGGATGACGTACTGCACCGGGAACCGGGCGTCGATCAGGTCGCGGTCGGAGGCCACGTGGACGTGCTCGAGGTGGTGCATCAGGGTGGGACCGGAGTACCAGTCCATGTTCTCGGAGCGGTTCACGACGTTGTCGCCGTTGAGCGCCGAGATCGGGATGACCTCGAGGTCGGGGATGTTCAGCTTGGTGGCGAACTGGGTGAACTCGGCGTGGATCTTCTCGTAGATCTCCTCGGAGAAGTCGACCAGGTCCATCTTGTTGACCGCGAGCACGAGGTGGGGGACGCGCAGCAGCGAGAGGATCACCGCGTGCCGGCGGGACTGCTCGGTGAGGCCCTGGCGAGCGTCGACGAGCACCAGGCCGAGGTCGGCGGTCGAGGCGCCGGTGACCATGTTGCGGGTGTACTGCACGTGGCCCGGGGTGTCGGCGATGATGAACTTGCGGGTGGGCGTGGCGAAGTAGCGGTAGGCGACATCGATGGTGATGCCCTGCTCCCGCTCCGAGCGCAGGCCGTCGGTCAGCAGCGCCAGGTCGGTGTAGTCGTAGCCCTTGGCGTCGCTGGTGGCCTCCACGGCCTCGAGCTGGTCCTCGAAGATCGACTTCGAGTCCAGCAGCAGCCGGCCGATGAGGGTGGACTTGCCGTCGTCGACGGAGCCCGCGGTCGCGAACCGGAGGAGGTCCATGTTGGTCGTGCTCATCAGAAGTAGCCTTCCTTCTTGCGGTCTTCCATGGCTGCTTCGGAGAAGCGGTCGTCACCGCGGGTCGCGCCACGCTCGGTGACCCGGGCCACGGCGACCTCGGCAATGATCTCGTCGATGGTGCTGGCGGTGCTCTCGACGCAACCGGTGAGGGTCAGGTCGCCCACGGTGCGGAAGCGGACGGTGCGCTCCTCGGCGACCTCGCCCTCGCGGCACGGGTTGTGCTCGCTCTCGCTCAGCAGCATCCCGTCGCGCTCGAAGACGCGGCGCTGGTGGGAGAAGTAGATCGAGGGGATCTCGATGCCCTCGCGACCGATGTAGTCCCAGATGTCCAGCTCGGTCCAGTTGGAGATCGGGAAGATCCGCATGTGCTCGCCCTCGTGGATCCGGCCGTTGTAGAGGCTCCAGAGCTCGGGGCGCTGCATCTTCGGGTCCCACTGGCCGAACTCGTCGCGGTGGGAGTAGACCCGCTCCTTGGCGCGCGCCTTCTCCTCGTCGCGCCGGCCACCGCCGAACGCGGCGGTGAAGCCGTTCTCCTCGATGGCGTTGAGGAGGGTGCCGATCTGGTGCCGGTTGCGGCTGGTCTTGCCGTCGTCGACGACGATGCCGTCGGCGAGCGCCTGCTCGACGCTGGCGACGATCAGGCGGACGCCGAGCCGGTTCACCCAGTTGTCGCGGGTGGCGAGCACCTCGGGGAAGTCGTAGCCGGTGTCGACCTGCAGGACCGGGAACGGGATCTTCGCCGGGTAGAAGGCCTTCTCGGCGAGGCGCATCATGACGATGGAGTCCTTGCCGCCCGAGAACATCAGGACGGGCTTCTCGAACTCGGCCGCGACCTCGCGGAAGATGTGGATCGACTCGGCTTCCAGTTGGTCGAGCTGGCTCAACCGGTAGTCAACGTGGGTCTGGGACATGCCGAGCATCGTGCCATGCGCAGCCTGCCAAGGTGACATCGGCGAGATGCGTGTAGACAAATCTACGAGTTTGGCCGTTCCGGACCTACGCTGCTCCCTGTGACCGCCGACTTCGTCGCCCGCCTCGGGTCGCGCGCCTCGGTGCCGGAGGAGGTCCACTCCCGGTGGGGAGTGGCGGAGTACGTCGCGCTCATGGCTCGCGAGGACGGGATCGACGAGGAGCTGCACCAGCTGGCGTACGGCGCCGCGCGGTCCCTCCGCCGGCTCGACCCCGCCCGGTTGCTCGCGCTGATCACGGCGATGGCGCGGCCGCCGTCGGCCGAGCTCAACAAGGCGGCGCTGGCGAAGGCCTCCGGGATCCCGGCCACCACGATCGCGCCGTACGTCGACGTCGTCGAACGCCTGGGCGTGGTCCGGCTGCTGCCCGGGACGCGGGCCTCGGTGGCGAAGCGGGCGGTCGGACGTCCGCTGGTCCTCTTCGAGGACCCGGCCGTCGCCCGGCACCTGAACGGGGTGAGCGCTCGACAGCTCGCCGAGCTCGACGGCCGCCGACGGCTCGCGCCGCTGCTGAAGAGCGTTGCCCTCCTCGAGCTGCTGCGGCAGCGGGAGACCAGTGCGGTGGACTACCGGCTCGGCCACCTGCGGGAGCGCAACGGCCTGGAGGTCGATCTCCTCATCGAGCTCCCGGACGACACCGTCTACGGGGTCGAGGTCCGGACGGCGGCCGGCTACCGCCCCCACCAGTTCCGCGCGCTCGAGGCGCTGGCCACCCGCGCGGGATCGCAGTTCCGTGGCGGGATCGTGCTCAACACGGCGCCCGTCGGGTTCAAGTACCGGCCCGGCATGTGGGGCCTGCCGATCTCGTCGCTGTGGGACTGGGACGCGGTCCAGCAGCCTCGCCCGTTGCAGGACGTCCTCAGCCGAGCTGGTTGAACCAGGCCGGCACGCTCGCCTGACCGGCCTGGTTGCGGCCCCAACACACCACCCTGCCGGACGGGCGGACGCCACAGGTGTGGTCGGTACCCGCTTCGACGGCGACGAACTTGCCCGGCGGCGGGGAGGCCTTGCCCCAGCTCCCGGCGCCCCAGCACTCGACCGTGCCGTCGGAGGCGAGGGCGCAGGCGTGGTTGTTGCCGGCGGTGAGGCTGGTGAAGGTGATGCCGATCGGGACGTCGGTCTGGCCGGCGGCGTTGTTGCCCCAGCAGACCAGGAGGCCGTTGGTGCGGAGCGCGCAGCTGAACGCGGACCCGGTGGCGACGGCGTCGAAGACGCCGACCGGCGGGGCGCTCTGGCCGGAGCTGTTGTCGCCCCAGCAGGCCACCGACCTGCTGATCCGCAGCGCGCAGGTGTGCGCACCACCAGCGGCGACGGTGGCGAAGGTGCCGGCCGGCGGGGTGGCCTGGCCGTTGCTGTTGCGGCCCCAGCAGATGACGGCGCTCGTGATCCGGACGCCACAGGTGTGGTTGGCGCCGGCGCTCAGGCTGGTGAGCACCACCGCAGGGGCGGTGGTCTGCCCGTCGGCGTTGCCGCCCCAGCAGCGGGCGGTGCCGCTGGTCCGCAGCGCGCACGCGTGCGACCCGCCGACGCTGACCATCGTCGACCGGGCACCCGCCACGCCGCTCACGATGGCCTCGGTGCCCCAGCACACCACCGTCCCGTTGGCCTGGAGGCCGCAGGTGCTGGCCGCCCCAGCGCTGATCCCCGCCCGGCCCAGGACGTCGTCGAACGCGCTTCCGACCTGACCGTCGCTGTTGTTGCCCCAGCAGGCCGGGATCCCGCTGGACCGCACGGCGCAGGTGAAGTACTCCCCGGCGCTGATGGCGGTGAAGGTGCCGAGCGGCGCGCTCGACTGACCGAAGTCGTCGAGACCCCAGCAGGTCACGACGCCGGTGCTCACGATGCCGCAGCTGTGGCTGTCGCCGGCGGTCAGGCTCGTGAACGTCCCGGCCGGCGCGGCTGTCTGGCCGTCGCCGTTCGCGCCCCAGCAGGCCACGGTTCCGCCGACCCGAAGGCCGCACGTGTGGCTCCCGCCGGACGCGACGCTGGTGAACGGGCCGGCCGGCGGGGAGGATTGGCCGGACGAGTTGGAGCCCCAGCAGCTGATGGCGCCGGTGAAGCGCACCCCGCAGGTGTGGTGGGCGCCTGCGCTGACCGAGGCGAAGACACCGGAGGCCGGGGTCGCCTGGCCGTTGTTGTTGTACCCCCAGCACGCGACCGCGTGGTTGGTGCGGACGCCACAGGTGTGGTCGGTGCCGACGGACACCTCGGTGAAGGTCCCTGCCGGGGCGTTGAGCTGGCCGAACGTGTTGTCGCCCCAGCACCTGACCGTGCCGCTGGTGCGGAGCCCGCAGGTGTGGATGCCGCCGGCGCTGACCGCGGTGAACGTGCCGGCAGGTGGGGCGGCCTGGCCGAAACCGTTGTGACCCCAGCAGGCCACGGTGCTGTCGGCCCGCAGCCCGCACGCGTGCGCGAAGCCGGCGCCGATGCTGGCGGCGACCACCTCGGGTGCCGTCGCGGAGAGGGCACGCTCGTCCGCGCCCGCCGGAGGAGTCACCAGGGCAGGAGCGACGAGCAGCAGGACGCTGCACGGCACCGTGAGCAGAAGCGCGAGACCACGACGTACGGACATGCTGTGCCCCTTCGGCCACCGCGCCCCGACGGCGCCGTCGCCACTCGTCACGCTAGATCAATCCCGCGCCGGGCGCGTCCGTCGAGCGGATGATCTGCGTCGGCAAGTGTGCAGCCCTCGTTCGCCTGCGGGCCCTCGGCCGGACAGATCGGTCGGACACCGTCGAGGCATGAAGATCGCCATCGTCGGCACGGGGTACGTCGGTCTCTCGAACGCCGTGATCCTGGCGCAGCACCACGAGGTGGTCGCCGTCGACATCGACCCGGCGCGGGTCGACCTCGTCAACGAGCGCGTGTCACCCATCGAGGACCCGGAGCTCGAGGACTACCTCCAGACCCGTCCGCTCGACCTGAAGGCGACGCTCGACCACGAGCTGGCCTACGCCGGCGCCGACTTCGTGGTCGTGGCGACGCCGACCGACTACGACTCCCGCACCCACTTCTTCGACACCTCGACCGTCGAGAAGGTGATCAGCCAGGTGCTCGACGTCGACCGGGACACCCCGGTCGTGATCAAGTCGACGGTGCCGGTGGGCTTCACCGAGCGGATGCGCCGCGAGCATCCCGGCGCGACGATCATCTTCTCGCCGGAGTTCCTGCGCGAGGGCCGGGCGCTCTTCGACAACCTGCACCCCTCACGGATCGTGATCGGCGCCTCGGCCCGTTCCGGCGCCGCGCTCGCTCTGGGCAAGCGGTTCGCAGAGCTGCTCGCGGCCGGCGCACTCGACGACGACGTACCGGTGCTGGTCACCGAACCGTCGGAGGCGGAGGCGATCAAGCTGTTCGCCAACACCTACCTCGCATTGCGGGTCGCCTACTTCAACGAGCTCGACACGTACGCCGCCACGCACGGCCTCGACACCAAGCAGATCATCGAGGGGGTCGGCCTCGATCCCCGGATCGGCGACCACTACAACAACCCGTCGTTCGGGTACGGCGGCTACTGCCTGCCGAAGGACACCCGGCAGCTGCAGGCCAACTACCGCGAGGTCCCGCAGAACCTGATCAGCGCCATCGTCGAGGCCAACACCACGCGCAAGGACTTCGTCGCGGCCGACATCCTGCGCCGCAAGCCCGCAGTGGTCGGCGTCTACCGGCTGATCATGAAGTCCGGATCCGACAACTTCCGGATGTCCTCGGTCCAAGGAGTGATGAAACGGATCAAGGCCAAGGGCATCGAGGTGATCATCTACGAGCCGGAGCTCGACGAGGACTCCTTCTACAACTCAGCGGTGGTGCGCGACCTCGACGAGTTCAAGTCGCGGGCGGACGTCATCATCGCCAACCGGCGTACCGATGTCCTCGCCGATGTCGCGGAGAAGGTCTACACGCGCGACATCTACGGCCGCGACTAGCCACATCTGCGCGAGCGCGTCGCAGTCGACGCAATCAGGGGTTGCGGCCGCTCGGCGCCTTGCGAGCCGCGTTCTTCCGGGGTCGGCGGTCGCCGGGCAGCTTCTCCAGCTCGGCGACGGTGGGGGCGCCGAACATGGGCAGGCCGTGCTGCTTGCGGAGCATGCCCCACACGACCGGGACCAGGACGAGCATGGCGACACCGACGCCGGCGACCACGATCGCCTCGAGTGTGTCGTGACCCTCGCCGAAGGGGTGCAGTCCGGCCTTGAAGAGCAGTGCGACGCCCGACATGGTCAGCACCACCACGATGCCGCGGCGGATGTAGGACTGCGGCACCCGTGGGGCGATCCGGCTGCCGATGATCGTCCCGGGGACCGAGCCGACCACCAGCGGGATGAGGAGCGCCCAGTCGAGGCCGTGGATCAAGATGTTGGCGACGGCGGCGCTCAGCACGAGCGGCACCGCCTGGACGAGGTCGGTGCCGACCAGCTTCACCGCCGAGAGCCCGGGGTAGAGCATCAGCAGCGCGATCATGATCACCGAGCCCGAGCCGACGCTGGTGATGCCGACCAGCAGGCCGCCGAGCATGCCGACCAGCAGGGTCGGCACCGGGCGGATCCGGGGGTTCTCCTCCGGGGTCGCGGCGCCGCTGCGCACCCGGCGCAGGTTGATGTAGAGCCGCAGGGCGTAGGTCGACGCGGCGAACAGCAGGGCGATGCCGATGCAGAGCTTGAGCGTCTTCTCGAGCTGGGCGGGGTCGTCGGTGAGCCCGTCGACGAGGTAGGGCCCCACGAACGCCATCGGCACCGACCCGGCGATCAGCCAGGCGGCGAGCCGGAGGTTCGGTGATCCCTCCTTGGCGTGGGTGAGCGCGCCGCCGGTCTTGTAGACGGCCGCGGCCGTCAGGTCGGCGGTGACGATCGAGGCGGTGTGGCCGACGCCGAGGAAGATCAACGCGGGCGTCATCAGGGCCCCGCCACCCATCCCGGTCAGGCCGACGACGACGCCGACGAAGAAGCCGGCGGCGACGATCGAGAGCGCCGTGAGGGTGAGCAGCTCACTCATGGGGTGATCCTTCCGGAGCCCGTCAGTCGGGGCATGACGACGCGCAGGAGGCCATCGATCTGGTCGGCGCACTGCTCGGAAGCAGCGCGACCGCGGTTGAACGGGTCGCTGACCTCGTGCGCGGCGCTCGAGCCGGCCCGCCGGTGACCGGCGAACGCGATCAGCTCGCGGCCGACCAGGGACTGGTCGATCCGGGAGACCGACTCGGCGAACTGGCCCAGGGTGAAGACCTTCCGGAACGCGCCCGGAGCCTCCTCGAGCACGAACTCCCGGTGGCTGGTCTCAGCGGTCAGCACCAGGTCGGCCGCCTCCACGAGCTCCCGGGTCAGCCGCCGGCTGCGGAAGGCCGCGATCGGCTCGTTGCTGGACCCGCGGCGGGCCAGGGCCGCC